>CAIRMX010000054.1 GCA_903879805.1 uncultured Alphaproteobacteria bacterium
AAATGGTCAACTTTCATCATCTGGGCAAAAAATCATTTCACGCTTGGTCGCTCAGATTATCAGCGGCAATACGAACCAATCCTCTACGGCTGGAAACAAAGCAATGATCATTACTGGTGCGGCGACCGCAATCAAGGTGATGTTTGGTATTACAACAAACCAACTAAAAGCGACCTCCATCCAACAATGAAACCAGTTGAGTTGTGCAAGCGCGCAATTCTCAACTCGAGTAAAACTGATGATATTATTTTGGATTGTTTTGGCGGCTCTGGCTCAACGTTAATTGCATCCGAACAAACTAATCGCAGATGCCGCATGATCGAACTGGATCAAAAATATGTCGACGTGATTGTAAAGAGGTGGCAAAATTTAACCGGCAAAGATGCAATTCTTTTTGAAACCAGTGAAAGCTTTAATGAAATTTTTAAGAGAGAAAATGACCCAAAATCTGAACAATGATGAACTAAAAAACAGAGCAAAAGAGCTGGTAGAAAAGCACGGAAAAGGTGCGGTAGAAATCGCTAAAAGAAAAGCTAATGCTTTTCAAAAAGATTGTCGTGAAAAAGATTCTGCCCTCATGCTTCTCACTGAAGTTGAGGAGTTGACAGAGAATCTTGCCTAATAAGGAATGTAAAGCTCCTCAAGTGATTTGCAGATATTTTGGCAAATTTTGTAAGCCTCTTTATCCCAAGGTTTAACAGCATTTTCTTTGTCGTTTAAAAATTTACTAAGCGATGACTCAACTAAAATTCTGACATCGCAATCATTGCCAAATTTTTCTTCTTCTGCCGAGATAAGATCAAAAAGATCGTCATCGCCAAGCAGATTATAAAGTTTTTCTTCAGCAATTTTTGGCGACAAAGGTTTCGCCACCAATTTTTGTAATTCTTTAGCTTGTTTTGCAGTTTGCGGTAATGCCCAAGTTCCCATTTTAAAATGAAGTAAAATTATTAAATATCGATTTGCGTTCTAAGCTTTCTTTCATACTGCTTTAGGCGAGTTATTTCGTTTAATAAAGAAATGACCTTATAGTGATTAAACTCATGCTTTAATCTTAGTTCATGATTTTTGATATTTTGCCCTAATTTTTCTAAAATATTTTCTATTTTGCTCATTTTTTTAATAAAATTTAAGATTACTACATAAGCCCTAAAGCCTTATGTAGTATGCCTTCGGCAATGACTACTATCAAGTCAATTAGAGTAATTTTTTAATCTTTTTTTGGCAGTTTGTAAACCCCGTTCCCACCGGCAATTTTGTCATTTACGATGCCAAGATTTTGATTTTTGTTTAAGCGTGAAATTACCGATCTGGCGGTATGTGGCTGCCATTTTAAATTTTCACAAATTTGCTTTAAGGTAACTCCCTCTTCGGCTGCTTTAATTATCTCGATTAATTGGGAAATTTTAGTATTTGGGCGGCTGTTTTCAGTTTTTTGAATTGGCGTCTCTTTAACTGGATTTTCTTTAACTTCGGCAACCGCTTTTTTGACTACTTTTTTAACAACTGGTTTTGAAAT
>CAIRMX010000055.1 GCA_903879805.1 uncultured Alphaproteobacteria bacterium
AATCTGATCCACTTAGAAATCACACTAAAATCTTCATCTCCGGCCAAAGAAGGGGAATCACAAAATCACTCAAAAAGCAGCTCAAAAGAAGATCGGCGATTGAACCAATGATTGGACACATGAAGCAGGAAGGGAAGCTAGAGCTTTGCAGGCTTAAAGGGATTGTTGGTGATCAGATCAATGCGCTGCTGACAGGAGTTGGGCACAATTTGAGGCTGATTCTGAATCACGTCCGGAAACTGCTAAAGCTCAAAAAGCTAAAGAATTTTGTGATCCAAATTTTACTCCACTTATTGGAGATATTTTTACTAAAAATTTATCGACTTAGGAGTTTTTAGTTTGGAGAGTGGGTTCTTCAGCATCGACTACTTAAATTTTCCGGCAGTTAAAATTATTTAATTAAAGTTTTCAACTAAGGGTAATCGGGTTTGCATCGTATTTCTTATTTCCACCCAATAAGTTCTAAATTCGTTAAGAACGGGGAGCCACATCATTTAAAGCTTAGAACAGCAAGGCTCTGGAAGATTTTTTAATTTACAGACACGAACAATTCAAGATTGTTCTGTTCTTACCTTATACAGCGCCTCACAACCAATAAAATCAACGCTTATCGAAAATCTCACACTGATTTGTTTCGGAGATTTTAACTAAGTGTCCTAAGCTGAAATTTACGCTTAAAAAAATTACGAAATGGAAAATTTCCGATCTTATCTTTGAAGAGGAATGTTTTTTGGGGACTATTGTAGATGATTCATTCGTAAAATCTCTGCGCCATTTCTTCGTTTCATAACTTCTTTAAGTAAATCATCTAAGAATTCTTTCTTCTCATTCTCAGTTCCAGGCCAAGTTTTATCGATAATTATTTTGGCCTGATGGTAGTTTCCGCAATAGATCAGAGCTAGAGCCTGAGGCAGAAGTTGGGAAAAATAATTTTCGCTAGTTAATTGAGTTGACGTTGCAGAAAAATTTTTCAGGTATTGAAAATTTTTATAATTTCCCTCGTTAATTTTGCTAACTGCTGCAGCAATTTTAGCTTTTGAGAGGGGTGGTTTTTTCATCAAATTTTCGGCTAGAACATAAGCTCCGTTTTTGTAGCGCAGAATGATTTGTGGAAATGCGGCGGTGGCGAAGGAAGTCCAAGCGCCATATTCATCGCAGGTTACTATTTCGAGTCCGGGTTGACGATCGATGTTTTTGAATTCAAAACCACAGCTGCTTTCACCTAGCTCTAAAATCTCTTTGGCAGTTGTGCTTAGTTCCAATATCATCGCACTGTGGCAACAATGTGCTCCACCGCTATAATCAAAAATTACAACATCAGGTTTGCCGTTATTGTTAATATCGCCAATTGGGTTGGTGTGTTCGTTTAATAGTGAGGATTTATCACTGAGGTCAGTGCTCTGAAAGATCTCTCTGCCTTTTCTTGAAATTGTGATGGATGAATCAAGATCGCTGCTGGTTTTTGTGATTGAATATTTACCGCTGGTCCAATGTTGCCGGTTTGGTGTTTTGTTGTAAGAATTGGCATCAAAGCCGATTGATAGGAAAATAAAAAGTAGGGGTAGGGTGATTGTTGATTGAGATTTCATTGTGGTGTGTTGGGCTTATGGTTAGAAAGTATGCAGTATCTCAACTGCTTTGCAGTCAGTTGAGCTAGCAAGCTTTTTTAAATATTTCATCAGCATTTTATTGTAAGTCATGGTGACCAAGATTGCCACATCTTTTTAGCACTAATTGTAATAGATTTGGATCTTTTTTAAGGTGTTCGGAAAGCAAGTAATATGAGCCTAAATTTTGACTAATTGCGGCGTTGTTGCATGAATAATTAACATTGCCAATTTAAGCAAGTTTTGTACGTTATTTGATCCAAAAACCCATACATCAGATACCCAAATGACAGCACACTCAACTCGCAAAGGTAAAAGCCGTTATAAACTTATCAATTG
>CAIRMX010000056.1 GCA_903879805.1 uncultured Alphaproteobacteria bacterium
AAATGACTGTGCACTCACCAGTTAACTTTAAAATAGATTCTGAAACTCGATTTTCAGTTTCCGCATCTAGTGCACTAGTTGCCTCATCAAAAATAACAATCTTAGGTTTTGTTAGGAGAGCTCTGGCGATACCAAGTCTTTGACGTTGGCCACCACTTAGATTCTTACCAGCATCACTGATTCTGTAGGAAAGTTGTCCGTCTAGGCCTTTAACGAACTCAGATAGATCAGCAAGTTGCAATGCCTCCCAAACTAGATCATCTGACACTGTAGTTGGATTAAAACCTAAACAGATATTCTCTTTTACAGTTGAATTCTCTATAAACACGTCTTGTGGTACGTAACCTATTGAACCTGGCCATTTCTTTATTGCATCAACAGGTGCCAAACCAGAAATTGTTATCGATCCAGAAGATGGTGCTAGTAATCCCAAAATTAGGTCAATTAAAGTGCTCTTACCGCCACCTGATGGACCAACTAGCGCCACAAACCTGCCCGAATCGATATCGAGAGTGATATCTTGGATTGTGTCGTTCATGGCATCAGAGTAAGTAAATTTAAGATCTTTCAGATTTACTCTTGGTGAAAAATCCTTGTGGTTAGTTGTTATTAACGTTTCAGTCTTATCTAACTCTTTCACATCATTTAGCTCGTCAATTAAGTCAAAGGTTGGCTTTGCCGCTGACAAACTTGACTTAACCCCAATCAAATTTTGTTGAACTCTGACTATGGCAGGTGCAATTCTAGTACTTGCAGCTAAGAAGACTGAGATCACCGCAATGGCTCGATTGGAATCGAATAGGTAAAATTGGATTCCTGCAATAATTGCAATTCCTAAGATTACTGATATTTCAATAGTGTACTTACTTATATTTGGAATAAATCTAATTTCTGCATCATAACCGGCCAACTGCATTTTTGCTTTACGCATTTCATTTGCATAAAACTCTCTACCACCCTTAATGAATAAATCTCGGAATGAGTTTATGCCCTCAGAAACTTTTTGATTGAAATAAATACCTTGATATGCCGATTTGGTGTTCAACACTACAACTCTTCTATGAAGTAGAAAATAGAGTAAGAATGCAATTCCAGTAAACATAAAAAAAGTACCAACTGAGGTAATTGGATCGACCAACATTAATCCTGAGAGGATTACTAAGAGCAAAACCAAATCCGAAGCTATAACAACTAAACCTGTCACGACACCCGTCACTAAGTTTTCAACTCCGCCAGTTACGTTGTAAATTTGATGCTGGATTGACTTACTAAAGATTTTTTCGACAGGTCTATTCAGCATTTTTGAAACTAGTGAGCTAGAAATCTGTGCATTACGAATGCTCATGTATCGAAGAGTTTTTCTTAAGAAAAAAACCGAAAGAATTGTTTTGATGATGAAAAAAGAAATTGCTGTGCCGCCAAGTAGGATCAATAGGTTCCGTTGAGGTAATCCATCTAGATTTAGTATTTCAAGGAATCTAGAGACTTGATCACCTGCTGTTAACCCTTGTAAGCCACGAATCAAAATCGCAGAGGTAATTCCGATAAGTGCAACGCCAAATAAATCCAGGAATGCTAGAAATGTATTGACTATTAAGACCAAAAAAAGTTTTAATCGATCTTTTTTTTCTAGAAGAAGCAAAACTTTTTTTATCTCAGCAAATTTAAATACAGAAGGATTCATGGAAGCCATAGAGGAACTATACCCAATAAATTCTGCTGACTTTTGACTTGAAAAATACAGTATTTATCTCTTACTGATTTCTAAGTATTTTGAACTTTTCTTGATTCTTATCCTTACCAAGTGCCCAGTCATAAACATCTAGAGTTTTTCTAGCAGTCATCTCCCAACCAAAGTGGCTGGCATGTTCAACTGCGCCCATTGATAA
>CAIRMX010000057.1 GCA_903879805.1 uncultured Alphaproteobacteria bacterium
AGTTCGCGGACGAACCAAATGACCGGAGGCCACGAGTTCAGAAATTTTGATCTGATCAGCGACATTGGAAAAAATATCGCCTAAATCTTTTTTATCGCCGCGACTTGGTGTGGCAGTCACACCATAAATTAGAACTGACGGATTTTTCTCTTTTACTTCTTTGATGATGTTTCGGTAACTCGGTGAAACACAGTGATGTCCTTCATCAATTGCCAAAATATCAATTATCGGAATCAGACTTAAATTTTCTTTGCGCGATAATGTTTGCACCATCGCAAAGACTGCCTGACCAGCAAATGATTTGGTTTTAGCATCAAAGACAGAAGTGCTAATTCTTGGATTGATGCGCAAAAACTTTTCCTGATTTTGCGAAGTCAGTTCATCACGATGAGCAAGAATTAAGGCTTTGCTGTCAGTTCTCAAAAACTCGCCAACAACAGCAGAAAACATAAGTGTTTTTCCTGCTCCTGTTGGCGCGATGCCAAGAGTGTTGCCGTGCTGTTTTAGCGCGGTAACACTCTTTTCTACGAACTCCCGTTGTCTTTTACGAAGAATCATAAGGCTGCCTTTGGTCTATCTAGCCCAAGCTGGACGATTGTTGGCAGCAGGTGCAGAATTTGCGCTCGTTGGTATTTTTGTAGCCATCGGCGCAACACTTCCCATGAATGCTTGATAATCCTTGTGATCAGGAGTTATCGCAAAACGGATTTCATTTCTGCTCTCTTCGTTTTGATCTTTTTTGGTTGTGATTTTTGCCACAAACTCGATGCCATCTAAGTCAGCAAAACCACTAATTCTTCGAGCATTTTGTGCGGCGGGCGAGTTGTCGTTTTCACTAACTCCGCGAGCAGAATTAAGAATCGCTTTGATGAATGAGCGACCCATATTTCCCCATTCCGCTCCTTTGTTGCTGTGAAGACCGATGATGCCCCAGACTTTTCGTTTGGCATATAGCCCTTCTAAAATCACAAATTCGCAGGAAAGATAAACTGAGCCGGTCGCATCATTTTTTGTTGCATAACCTCCGACCCAGCCTTGGTTTGGGTCATCGTATCCACCTGGCTTGATTGACATTCTGACTTTGGCCAGAGTGTTGTTTGGAATAAGATCAAAACTTGATTGGTTTTCGCTGTTGTTAAAATCCATAGACATAAAATCTCCTTGTTGTTTTTAGTTATTATTAAAAATGAGTTGTTCGTTGATTGGCTTGGCTTCAGACCTGATTTTCTCCATCAGATTACCGAGGTGTGGTTCCTCTATTTGCTCGAGTCTTCGCGAGCGATCTTTAGCCGGATAATTGAATTGATTGATGGTGTGGCAGATGAAGGCGCGGTAAGATTGCCCTTTGTCTTCTGGCTGAATTTCTGCCATGGTGATCACCTGATCGACAATGCCTGGAAGTTCTAAACCGGTTTTGCTTCCCTCAATCTGCGGCTGATAATATTTGCGATTGAAGTCATCGAGCTTTTCGTCCAAGATGCCGACAAACCAAATATTTTTACTGCGCGTGTGCTGAAGGTGAGTTAGCCAAGATATCATCTCGCGACCATGCAAACCATAAGCGCCGCGAGTATCAGGTTTTCCCGATTTTTCACTGAACGCTTCAGGTTGACCTTGGCAATATCCAAAACACAAACGACCGGCGACTGTTATGCTGTCGATGAAGATGGTCTCGTATTTGTCGAGGAAGGAAGGATCGCCATATTTTTGACAAACCTCGTCAAAGTGGCGCTGACTAAACTTTTGATCAGGACGAAGAGCGCGATTTGGTCCGCCGATAAAGACGGCAAAGTCGCAACACTCTGCCCAAGTTTTCGGTCGGATTGTATCGCCTTGCCAGCCTTCAACAGCAAGATCACCGGCTTCAAGATCAAAGAAGAGAGTGGTTTTTGGATCGAGAGTCCAAAGCAGAGAGGTTTTGCCGATACCGGATTTTCCGAATATGCAGCCTTTAATTCCCCGCGTTTCTTTTAAGCGCTCATCCGCGCTGATGATTGGTAGATTATTCATCTCTACCTCCTTCAGCGAGTGGCTGAATCTTAAAAGTTTCACCGCCGGTTTTTAAGACTCGCGCTGGTTTGAAGATATTTTTTATATGCTCTGGCCATGCGGTGTATTTGGTCTCAGAGATTTTGTAGGAGCTCTCAACATATTCGTCAGGGTTGTCGCCATGCCTTCTGATTGCGGTAACGACATCTTTTAATCTGTCCTGATTCCACTCGACTTTTTTGGTTAAAACTGAAGTGACCTTGAAATCGCCATCGGTAAAATGGACAGTTCCGGTATCTTTGGAATCAAGCCTGCGAATGTTTGATGCAACATCGCGATATTTCAAAGCGATGCTGCTATCCAACCACTCTTTGAGCATTTTAGCTCGCTGAAAATTTTGTGCCGCTTGCTCTTGAAGCGACAACAATTCTTCGGGTGGTAGCTTTGATAAGTTTCCAACCGGAATATTTGGAACTTGTTCTAACGTGATTTTATCTACCATCTTGCACCCCCTGATTTTTTGATTTCTTATCAAGGAAGCGTTCTTCTTCGTATTTCTTGATGGCGCTTTCAGAATATCTAACTCTGTTGCTGATCCTGACATACTCAGGACCTTCATTAGTTAAGCGCCAGCGCTGTAGCGTTTTTCGAGAAAGTCCCCATTTTTTGGCGACACATTTCTCAGAGTAATAAGTTTCTTTTGTCATTTGTGCTTTGCGTTGATTGATAAAATCAAAGTCACTTGAAGCCCAAAAC
>CAIRMX010000058.1 GCA_903879805.1 uncultured Alphaproteobacteria bacterium
GCTTGTGTGAGGCATGATTCAAGCCCGTGCCCAGAATCATGCCTCACACAAGCTCAGCATGACTTCTAATAGTGGTTTTTAGTGATAAAAAATCTGAGGTCTCTTGCTTTTAAAATCACCAATGAATTAAAGTGCGCCCTACTTAGATAGATCCTGTTCAAACTCCAATTTCCTCTTACAATGATTCAAGAATTACCTTTAATGCGCAAGGCAACCGCCGTTTGGTTGGTTGAAAACACTTCGCTGACATTTTCTCAAATCGCTAGTTTTTGCGGTTTGCACGAGCTTGAAGTTCAAGGCATTGCAGATGGCGATGTGGCTTCAGGCATCATCGGACAAAATCCGTTTTTTTCAGGTCAATTAACTCGCGAAGAAATCACTAGATGTGAGCAAAATCCTGAAAGCAGATTGGTCATTAACAAAAGCGCTGGATCTCAAGTTAAATCAACTGAGAAAGCTTCAAAATACACACCAATTGCACGTCGCCAAGACAAGCCAGATGGCATTGCTTACTTGCTAAAATATTACCCAGAAATCACCAACGGACAAATCAAAAAATTGGTTGGTACTACAGACAAAATGATCGACTCAATCAGAAGTCGCGCTCACTGGAACATGAAAGGCATTAAGCCAAGAGACGTTGTGCTTTTGGGTCTGTGCAGCCAATCACAATTTAACGATGTGATCTCGCAAGTTAAATCAGGCGCCGAAGAAGAAGCTCCAAAGCCAGTTAAAAAAAGAAAACCAGCAGCTAAAAAATAATGAAATTAGAAATCGGCCAAGCGGCACCTTTATTTGCGGTTCAAAGCGACGAAGGCAATGAAATAGAGCTTTCAGAGCTTAAGGGTAAAAATGTGGTTTTATATTTTTATCCAAAAGATGACACGCCGGGCTGCACCATTGAGGCCCAAGATTTTACTAAAAAAATCAAAGAATTTGAGAAGCTTGATTGCATCGTTTTAGGTGTTTCAAAAGATAGTGCGAAAGATCACTGCAAGTTCATCGAAAAATATAATTTGGCCTTCAATTTGTTGGTTGATGAAGACGCCGCGCTCTGTAAAGAATATGGCGTCATCAAAGAAAAATCGATGTTTGGCAAAAAATATTTGGGCATTGATCGCACGACTTTTTTGATCGACAAAATGGGCAAAATTGCGCGCATTTGGAATTCGGTAAAAGTTAACGGTCACGTTGAAGAAGTTTTAAAAGAATTAGCGAAATTGGCCAAAGCCTAAAATCACTTGATCTTTCTACTTCGGTAAATAAGTTGCCGCGCTCTTTTGTTTCGAGGGCCGTCTTGCAAGGCTCGCAAATGATGATGATTTCCACAACTTTCAACAAATTAAATAAACTTTTAGGAGCGACATGTCTGTAGTTTTTAAAGCAGAAAAAAGAGAAAATCTTGGTACTGCTGCATCCAGAAAAATCAAAAGAGAAGGACGCATCCCAGCCGTTATCTACGCATCAGAAGGTAATGTTAACCTTAGCTTAGATGTTAAAGAATTCGAACATGAATATTTCAAAGGCAATGTTCTAACTGCAGTTGTTGAGCTTGAGCTTGGCGGCAAAAAGTTAAAAGTTATTGCTCACAAAGTTGAGCTTGATCCAGTTTCTGATCGTCCAGTTCACGTTGATTTCTTGGATTGCAACAGAACTAAAACAATCCGCGCTCAACCAAAATTGGTTTTCATCAACCAAGACAGATCTCCAGGATTGAAAAAAGGTGGCTTCTTGCACACCGTGCTTCGCAAAACTTCAGTGATTTGCGACAGTGTTGAATGCATCCCAGAAAAAATCGAAATCGATGCAGCAACTTTGCACTTAGGTTACAAAGTTAGAGCTGAAAATTTAGTGCTTCCAGCTGGCGTGAAATTAGCTAAAAAAGGCAATTTCTTGATCGCTTCAGTTGTAGGTCGTGGTAAATCTGAAGAAGAACCGGCAGCTGCAGCAGCAGCGGCAGGTGGAGCTGCTCCGGCAGCCGCAAAAGCTGAAGAGAAAAAACCAGCAGCTAAGAAGTAAGATTCTAAAGAAATATGGTTCGAAAAAAAGGGAGTCCTCGAAAGAGGGCTCCCTTTTTTGTTGTCTGAAGTTTTTGCTACTCGGGTCAAAAGCCCCTCCTTTTCAAGGAGGGGTTGGGGTGGTTATTCACAAACTGGGAGTGATTCTTTTTCAGAGATGCTGTTAAGGAATTTGGGGCTTTAGTCTGAATGTGGGATAAAAAGTGCCAAAAAACACAACCAAAAGTAGAATTAGCTAGTTGCGATTTTGAGAGGTTGAAATCTCGAAAGCCTTGATTTCATTGGGTCCGAGAAAAAAAGTAGATTACTGCCTGTCAGGCAGCAATTGCTAATTTACAGTGATTTTTTCCCCGGAAGTTTAGCAAAAATCGGGTCAGTAATTTTGGTTGAAAGTAAAGTTGCCAACCAAACCACGAAATAAAGTGGGAAAGGAAAAGCGATGCGCGATTTATTTTGTTCGAGTCCGCGTTTGACAATTTGTGCGCATTTTTCCGGCGCCATTAAAAACGGCATGGGAAATTCATTCACATCGGTCATTGGGGTTTTGATGTAGCCCGGGCAAATCAAATTTACCTCAATTCCAATCTTTCCCAAATTGCCGCGCAACGCTTCGCCGTAAACGCGCACCGCAGATTTGCTGGCGGAATAAGCTGGTGAACTGGGCAGGCCGCGAAAGCCGGCGAGTGACGAAACCAAAGCGATTTGGCCGCTTCTTCTTTCTTTCATTTTTTCAATTGCCGGATGAATCAAATTTAAAACTCCGTCCAAATTGGTAGAAAAAATTTTCTTCACCTGCGCAAAAGATTCTAAGCCACCAGCGGTTCCGGCGGAAATTCCGGCATTGGCAATGACCAAATCTAATTCGTGATTTTCTTCAATTTTTTCGATCCAATTTTTCATCGCGAGCTCGTCGCAAACATCGGCAATTTCTAAAAGAACGTTTGCTTTTAATTCCTCACAGAGAATTTTTGTGGCTTGCAATTTTTCTAAATTTCTGCCGCATAAAAATAAATTCACATCAGCTTTAGAGTAAGCAACTGCAAGGGCGCGACCGATTCCACTGCCGGCGCCGCTAATCAAAATATTTTTGGGATTTTTCATAAATGAAGTCGAAATTTATTACGTTTGAAGGAATTGAAGGTTCGGGAAAATCAACGCAGGTGAAGAAATTGCACGAGTTTTTTTTGGCAAAAAATTTCGCTTCAGTTTTAACTCGCGAACCCGGCGGAACTCTTGCCTCAGAACGCATCCGCGAAATTTTAATTGATGAAAAAATCGAAAAGCTCGAAGCAAAAACTGAATTATTTTTAAACTTCGCCGCGCGTTTTGAGCATGTTGAGAAGCTGATTAAGCCAAGTTTGGCACAAGAAAAAATCGTAATTTCCGATCGCTTTTTTGATTCAACTTACGCTTACCAAGGCAGCGCTTTTGGTCTTGAAGAAAAGCTGATTGATGATGTTAGAAAAATGACCATTGGTGATTTTGTACCCGACATTACTTTTCTAATTGATGTGCCGGTGGAAGTAGCATTTGCGCGCATTGCCAACCGCGCTGACAATAATCGTTACGAAAAATTGGGCCTCGATTTTCATCAAAAAGTTCGTGAAGGATTTTTGCATCTGGCGAAGAAAAATCCACGAATTAGGTTGATTAACGGCGCACAAAATCCGCAAGAAATTTTTACAGAAATTACTCAAATCTTAACCTCAATTTAAATTTTATGAAAAAAAGAAATAAGATCGCTCTAGTTGGTGCGGGCAATATTGGCGGAACTCTAGCGCATTTGGCCGGATTGAAAAATCTTGGCGACATTGTGATTTTGGATGTGAATGCGGGTGTCGCCCAAGGCAAAGCTTTGGACTTAGAGCAATCTTCTGTGGTTGAAGATTTTGACGCAAAAATCACCGGCACTTCTGACTATTCTGACATTGCTGGTGCTGATGTTGTAATCGTAACTGCGGGCATCGCGAGAAAGCCTGGCATGAGCCGCGATGACTTGATGGCAACCAACACTTCAATCATCAAATCAGTTGCGGAAGGAATCAAAAAACATGCACCCGACGCATTTGTAATCGTCATCACCAACCCTTTGGACGCGATGGTTTATGTGATGCAAAAAGTTTCAGGGCTTCCAGCTCACAAAGTTGTGGGAATGGCTGGTGTGCTTGACTCAGCAAGAATGTCACTTTTCTTGGCGCAAGAATTTAACGTTTCAGTTGAAGACGTAAATGCCTTCGTTTTGGGCGGCCACGGCGACACCATGGTGCCACTAATTCGTTACTCTTCAGTTGCTGGAATTCCGGTGCCAGATTTGATCGAAATGGGATGGACAACCAAAACTAAAATCGACGAAATCGTGCAAAGAACTCGCGATGGCGGTGCAGAAATCGTGAAACTTTTGGGTACTGGTTCGGCATTTTACGCGCCAGCTTCATCAGCAATTTTGATGGCTGAGAGCTACCTTTTTGACAAAAGAAAAGTTCTGCCAGTTGCAGCAAGTTTGAACGGCGAATATGGCGTTCGCGACATTTATATCGGCGTTCCAGCGGTTATTGGTAAAAACGGTGTGGAGAAAATTGTTGAGATCAAATTGAACTCGCAAGAATTGACCATGTTTAATCGCTCAGTGGAAGCGGTTAAGAAATTGATTGAAGAAGTTAAGTTGTAATTCTCTTCATTCTTTATTGTGTCACCCCGTCGAATGACGGGGTCCATAGTGAGCAGAATTCTAGTGTGAGGTGGACCCCGTCATTCGACGGGGTGACATCTAGAGAGAGGTGACAGCGAGAGAAA
>CAIRMX010000059.1 GCA_903879805.1 uncultured Alphaproteobacteria bacterium
CCGGATAAGGTGGAGTAAAGTCAAAATCGAAAGTGATTTTGCCTTGAGCGATTTGATCAGGAGTGTTTAACTCTGGATTGACGAAAGCATTGCCATCAATGATTGCGCCGATGCTTTTCAGGTAGCGCAGATAGTTGTTAACGCCTTCCAAAACATCCTCGATATAAGTTTTGGTGATGTTGCGATCCACCGCCCACAAGTGAGCTTTTAAAAGTGAATCGTTGATCATATCTGCCGTTCTTCTGCTTTGTAAGAACATCCATTTTGGATCAGCTGAAGCCGTTCTATTTCCCCACAACCTGAAACCATCTTGCTGAATGATGGTGGCAATATCGTTTTCATTTAAGAAATTGGCGGTGCAGTTGGTATCACCCAAAGCAAAATCAATTGGCTTGGAAATTCCAACAATGCCGTTGATCACCATATTTGAAGGTGACCACCAAAAACCGCGTTCGTTATCTGACTTAGCAATGAGACCAGCTATTCTTGCGGATGACGGTTTTTCAACGATGGTGTTATTTGCTGTGTTTAAAATTTTTACCCACGGAAAAGCAGGATAAATTCTTGAGCTTCCCCAGTCTTCACGATAATGAACCGCATCGGTTTTGTTGGTGTTTGGACAGTCTGCGACAATTATTGCCCTTAATCTTTCAGCAACAGTTAAAAGTTCGGCAACGACAGGATTTGCAACTGGCTCATCATCTTCATCAAGAGGTGTTTGATGAGTGAATCCTGGAGCGATCAAAATTCTTGGAGTGACAGCAACTTCTGACTGTGCAGCAAGAAGTGCTGAAACGCCTTTGTATTTGCCAGTAGCTCCATCAACGCCGCCAACAATATCGCTTAGATTGATTTTGGTTGGATCAAGAACTCCCGCTGTTAAGTGCGCTGAATTTGTCGGATCGGCAACATTGATCACCACAACCATCGCGCCAGTCTGTTTAAAGATCGCATCCAAAGCCGATGGAATACTAAAATTAGCATCAGAGCCAAAAATCATAACCGCTTCTGCTGGCGAACCCAAAATCAAAGTCGGTGTATTTACTGGCCCTTTGGAAGCAGTTCCAACAAGTCCGATTACACTTGATTTAACTGTTTGTATCGGGCGCGCACCATCATCTATTTCGATGATTTCTACGCCGTGTAGAAATTGCTCGGTCATAAGTTTATTGATTTAAGTTATTGTGAAAATTGGTGGTTAAAGCTCTGAGTTGGAAGCCCACGAAAAGTTGATCTCATTTCCCGTATTTCTGAGAACGGAAAACCCGTTAACATCAGACCATTCGGTTGAGGTTGGAAGATTAGAGCCTTGAGGACTGTTGGAGAAAGAAAGCGATGCGGGTGATCTTTTTTGTACTTTGTAATTAACTGCCAAAGCAATGGCGGTAGATGTTGCGGCTATATAAACTTTACCGGTGCCATATTCGTAATATCTCTGACACAGAATGGTCTCGCTCTGAATCGATCTTTGTTCAAACGGCGTAGCAATTGATCCACCTTCCATCTGAACGCCGCATAACCTGAAATTATTTGCTGCGTTGTCACAAGCATTTACTTGATTTGCCGTGGCTGAAAAATCTCCGTTTTGCCAAACATTTGGAGTGGTTTGATAATTCGATCCAGCTGCTAAACAAAAGACCGCATTGATTCCAACGTTGTTCGTATAATCCCAAGTTCCGGCGCTTGGAGAAGCTGGAACGGTAATGGTTTTTTTCTCCCAAGTATCGGAAGCATTTACGACATATTCCGCGACATATCCTCTGTCTCCGCTGCCATTGGTGAATGCAACGCAGTAAATGCCAATCTTTGTCGCCTTTACCCAAAAGCTGATGGTAAAAGCTTTTTGCGCGATTGGTAAAAAGCTGTATCCTTCAATTCTCTGAAAAAATACCACGATGTCAGCAGCGCTAATGGATGCATCAATCGTTTGGCAATCAATTAAAACCGAGTAGTTAAATTTTCTTCCTGCTTGTGCCACTGTCGGCACATCGGTCGATCTAGAAATATCATGAACTGCAGTGGTGTTTATTTTTCGATAAACCCAGCGATCTACGGTGTATTGATTATCGACAACCCCTACGAAAGAAGTGCCGCGTTGCCAAATATTAAAATCGCCATTGATGATGATGTTTTTATTGGAAAGCAGATCGGCAAGCGCCAGAGCTCCGGCATCGGTGAAGTAAGGAACTTTGTTTGCAGCTCCAACCAAAGCAGCAAGTGCAGCAAGATTGGCGGCAAATGCCTGAACATTAGTGCCAATTGCTAATCCAAGATTTGTTCTTGCTTGGGCGGCATCAATTAAATCAGAAAGATTTGCTGCCTTCGCTAATTTTTGCGCGATGGCATTAAAAACATTAGTCGAAAAATTTGGATCATAATTCAGGTTTTCAGACTGAATGAGATTGACCTGCGGAGAATTGGCAAATGCCAGAATCATTCTGACATACAATTTCTTTCCAGAGCCACTTGGTAAATTTGGTTTGAAAGTTTCGGGAAATTTTCCGAGAGCAAATAAATCTCCGCTCGCATCAAAAATTCCTACTTCACGCACATAAAACGGACCAACTGTTTCATCAATAACTGCTTCAACTATTAACTGATTTGGATTGCTCTCATCAATTTCAACATAAGTTAAAGTTGTTCTGTGGCGTTCATTTTGTAGCGCTGTTGCTGTTGCAACCGGATTGTAAGAAGTTCCGTTTGAATCTCCGACTGCCAAGTGAGTCAAATCAATAGGCGCACCGCCAAGACTTGCCGCAGCGTGTTTTGCCAAACCGCTGTTGGTTATAATGCTGTAATATTCTTGGGTCATTAATCACTTATTCTTCCAATTGAATTGCTTCCAACTCTTCAACGCTTTGTGCTTTGTTGATCAGCTCTTCTATCGAGCTACTAATTTTGTAATTTTTGTCGTTACGCTCGAAAATTTTTTTCTTTATCAATGCCGCAATTTCAGCGGTGAGTTCGACTGTTATTTTTTTGCCTTCCAAATTTTTGGTAAAATAAGGCATTGATCCAAGCTCTGTTGTTCTTGAAATTATCGACTCAGGATTGGATGTGGGATTTGATTGATGCATGTTCGTGTAAAACACAAAGTGCGATTCTTGCTCGGTTTTGTTACCTTCGTCATCAATCAAAAATGCTTTGTAATCAGTAAGTGGCGCCGTGTTTTTTTGGTCACGAATTGATTTTATTTTTAGAATTTTTTGTTTCTGAAATTCTGGCAATGGATCTTCTTTTTGGGCAACTCCACCCTCAGCAATCCATTTTTGAATTCGTTGATAATCTGAGTTGTCGGTGCTTTTTGGAACTGTGATTGAATTGTTAACCAAGTAGGTTTTTTCGAATTCTTTAACTTTTTGAATTTGCATAAATTTTATAATTCGCTTGCTGCCGTGTAGTGAAATGTTATTCTTTGGCCAGAACTTACGCCAGTCGCTGATCTTACTGAAAATTGAGCATCCCCTATAATTTCGGCTCCCACGGTTATGTTCGCATTAGTGCTCTCGTTTCTAACTTCTCCCGCAGTTCCAGTGAATGGATTGTAAGTTGTAATAGTTGGGACACCTCGGGTTATTGCTTTGAAGCTGATAGTCAGATCGTAAACAGTTGATACGGCTCTGATTGAATAAGCTCCTATAGTTGTCGCTATTCCCACGGGGCTTCCGTAGTCGTAAGATTTTTGAAAATATCTGTAACAAAGGTGAAGCTCTTGCTGAAAAGATCTGCTTTCAAAATCTGTCGCAACTGATCCCGCTTCTAGCTGAACGCTGCATATTCTAAAATTATTTGCCGAATTGTCGCAGGCATTGACTTGGTTGGCGCTTCCAATGGCACCATTATTTTGCCAAGCCCCAGCGGTGGTTTGAAGGTTTGAGCCGCAAGCAAGAGTAAAGCCAATTGAAAGCCCAATGCCATTAATATAATTCCAAGCTCCAGCTGAAGGCGTTGCTGGAAAATTTATGGTTTTAAATTCCCAAGTGTCAGAAGCGTTAATTGCGAATTCGGCAACATAAGTTCTGTCGGCACCGGAATTTTTAATGTAAGCACAATGTATGCCAATTTTTGTTGCCTTAACCCAGAATGAGAGAGTTAAAGGTTTTTGTGCTATTGGTAAAAAATTATACCCTTCGATTCGCTGTTCGATTACACAATAATCAGTTGCTGAAATTGAGTTATCGACTGTTTGGCAATCAATCAAAAGTGAGTAATTAAAGCCTCTTCCTGCTTGAGCCGCTGTTGGAACATCAGTTGATCTGCTGATGTCATGAACCATTGCCCCACTTTTTGCATAAATCCATCTGTCGGCGGTATATTGCTGATCACCGACACTGGCAAAAGAGGTGTTTCTTTGCCAAATATTAAAATCGCCATTGATGATTGCATTTTTGTTAGAGAACAAATCAGCAACACCCATCTGTCCCGCACCAGTAAAGTAGGGAAGTTTTTTTGCGGCGCCAGTTAGTCCAGAAAGCGCAGCTAAATTTGCGGCGAAAGCCTGAACATTTACTCCGATTTGCAAGCCAAGATTGATTTTCGCTTGTGCCACATCCTCAACATCAGAGAGATTTGCTGCCTTTGCTAACTTCTGAGACAGGGCAGTATTAAGAGCTGTAAGTCCAGAATTTATGTCATCAATTGCTGCTAAAACATTCGCATTGAAATTCGGATCGTTATTTAAATCTTCTGATTGAATCAGGCTAACTTCCGGGGCATTTGTGAACCCCAAAATCATTCTGATATAAAGCCTTTTCCCTGATCCAGTTGATGTTGTTGATTTGAAAGTTTCAGGATATTTTCCAATGGCAAAAAGCTCTCCATCTTCATCAAAAATTCCAACTTCGCGAATGTAAAAAGATCCAACTTCTTCGCTGATAACCGCCTCAACAATCAGTTGATTTGGATTGGCTTCGTCAATTGCAACGTGGGTTAAAGTTGTGCGATAAAGCTCATGCACTAAGGCAGTTTGTGCGCCGTTTGGATTGTAGCTTGCGCCGTTAGAATCACCAACTGCTAAGTGAGTTAAGTTTACTTGCGATGCTCCTGAAATTCTTGCCGCCGCTTCTTTCAACAGACCATTATTGGTAATAATGCTGTAGTAGCTTTGCGTCATGTTAGCGGATAAATCGTAGTAATTTCTTTAGTGATAAAAAATGCACCCAAAGTTGGTGCGTCTGATTGATTTTCTAATTCGTCATCGTGATCAAAAATCACGGGATTAAGCGAGGTAACTTCTTTGGAAATAATGATGCTGCCAATGCTCACCAAACCCATTTCTGCTGACAGATAAGCTCTTAAGCTTTCAAGGTGTGATCTGGCATTCTTAGTGCTCTCTATGACCTTTTGAACTTGCGGTAAAATGTTAACATCAAAGCCAGGTTCAGTTACATCAAAAAACACTCTGAAAAAATAAGGGTCTGCGCCATATTCAAACCATTCTTCAACTTTGACGTTGGTATAGTTGAAAGCCTGCAGCGCTTTTTTAAGTGCGCCAATCGTTCCTTTTTTTCGATGAACTTCGACACTTGCTTTGATTACATTTCTGCGAATTTGTTCTGACCAGTTATCACTCCAATCATCAACTGATAATGCCCAAGCAAGCCACGGCAGAATATGCGCTGGCGCAAGATCAGGATTTACCACATAGCGATTGAGAGTTGGTAAATCAAAAGAATCGCCAAATACACTTTCCAAATCTCTCAGTAATTGGCTTGCATTTGGCGGCAATAAAGATTGGTTAGTTTCGTCACTCATCGACTACAATTGAGATGGTTATGTTATTGCAGTAAGCTGCTTGTTCGTTGGTTGTAGCAACATCTGCACTTGGATTTATGAGTTGAACTTTTTTTACACCATCCACATGAAGAGCATCATAAATTCCCGACAGTGCTACGAGTTTTCCAATTGCATGTCTTTCATCTAAAAATTTGTCCAGAGCTGCTCGCGCTTCGGTTTCAACAACTGCTGAAGATGGACCGGAGTAAACCGTGATTACTGCTTCAACAGAATAGTTAACTATTCCAGCGCTTTGTACTGAAACTTGATCTGTGAGTGGCCTAACATCTTCTTCACTTAATTTTGCTAAAACGGCATCAATCAACTCTTCTGAGGCAACTCCATTTCCGGTTTTAGAAAGAATTGTCACTAAAACTTCACCAGGATTTGGGCTTTTAACCGAAACTGATTTGATGTCGCTTGATGCAGAAAGTGCATGAAATGTGTAAGCGCCAA
>CAIRMX010000060.1 GCA_903879805.1 uncultured Alphaproteobacteria bacterium
ATTCAAATAGCTGTGAAGCTCTGTGAATAGTGGGCTCAACTCGCTTTATCGCAAGAGATTATTTGGATCTTTTTGAAAATTCTTAAAAGAAATTTAGTGATTTTTAGAGATGGGTGGTAGGTTTTTCAGAGTGTCCTTAATTGTGATAAGGCGGGTTACGTTGGCGGGCCTGCAAGCTATACCTGCATATCTGGGAGTTTTGCGGTTACTAGTGGGGCTTGCTCGCAGTTATGCAGTGGCGGAGTGCGTGACACAACCACAGTTCCTGGCTCAACAATTCACAAATTTATAACTGTTGGAACTCATACTTTTTCTTGCCCAACAGCAAGAAATGTTCGGGTTTTAGTTGTGGCTGGTGGCGGCGGAGGAGGAAGCGCAGATCATGGTGGTGGCGGCGGCGGTGGTGGCGTAATTCAAAAGGAGAGTTTTCTAGTCTCTGCCTCTGCTATAATTTCCGTTAAAGTTGGTAATGGTGGCGCAGCAGATTTTGCAGGCTCTAATTCGCAATTCTCTACTTTAGAAGCATTAGGTGGTGGTTACGGAGGTAAATGGGGAAGAAGTGGTGGAAATGGAGGCTCTGGGGGAGGCTCACTCATTTACGCTGCAGGATCTGCAATATTATCTGGAGATCGACAAGGATACGATGGAGGTTTTTCAAGTGCTTTTATTCCTCCGGGTTATGGATCTAGTGGCGGAGGAGGTGCTGGTGGGGTTGGCCGCATTTCATCAGTCACTGGTGGCGGAGGTGGTGGTGATGGGGTATCAAGCTCAATAAGCGGAGCAGTAAATTATTATGGTGGAGGTGGGTCAGTTTTAAATTCAGAAACCCCTGGATCTGGGGGATCTGGAGTTGGCGGCGCTGGCTCTATGTATGGCGCTACAGGATCAGCTGGCCTTCCCAATACTGGAGGCGGTGGTGGCGGATCGGGAAGGAGTTCTGGCACTGGCGGCGCTGGCGGTTCCGGCATTGTGATCGTTCGCTATACCAACTAGAGTTGTTGGGATAACCCCAATAACTCTTGGAGCCTGAAATGAGTCTTTTGTAATCACATATTTTGTCCATCCTGAAATACCTTCCTGCTCTATATCTCACTTGTTTCCACGCTTTGGAGAATTTTTTTGGCTTGGCATTTTTATAAGGGAAGTAAATGGGGTAAAATTTTAAAAAACCGCCTCCACCCGCCCCTTGTTATTTCCTAACTAAATTTTACCTTCGCCATCTCTTTTTCTTAAAAATATCTCTCATCTAAAATGAACATCATCCTCGCCAAGCCACGCGGGTTCTGCGCTGGCGTTACACGTGCTATTGAAACTGTTGAGAAGGCGATTGCTAAGTTTGGGGCGCCGGTTTATGTGCGACATGAGATTGTGCATAATAAATTTGTGGTTGAGTCGTTGCGCCAGAAGGGCGCGATTTTTGTTGATGAGGTTGATCAAATTCCAGTTGGCGCGATTACAATTTTTTCGGCGCATGGTGTTTCGGATCGCGTTGAAGAAGATGCGGTGGGGCGTGGTTTGGATGTGATTGATGCCACTTGTCCGCTAGTTAGCAAAGTGCATCGCGAGGCCAAAAAATATGAAGAAGAGGGCTGCGAGATTATTTTGATCGGACATCGCGGACACCCGGAAGTTGAAGGCACGAGCGGTCGCGTAAAGAAGGAAGTGATTTTGGTCACTGACGAAAATGATGCGCGCACAGTTGAAATCAAAAACCCAGAAAAAATTTCTTACGTAACTCAAACCACTTTGAGCGTTGATGACACCAAAAAAATCGTCGAAATTTTAGAAAAAAGATTTCCGCAAATGCATCAAGGCATGGCGACCAAAGATATTTGCTACGCCACGCAAAACAGGCAGGACGCGGTTCGCGATCTTTCTAAGATGGTTGATATTTTATTGGTGATAGGCGCAAAAAATAGTTCAAATTCAAATCGTCTGCGCGATTTGGGCGAGGAATGTGGTTTAAAATCTCACCTAATCAACGGTGCTGCTGATATTGATCCTAGCTGGCTTGAGAATGTCAAAAATATCGGACTTACGGCAGGAGCTTCAGCGCCAGAGGTTTTGGTGCAGGAAGTGATTAATAAAATTAAAGAAATCTCGCCGTCAGATGTGACGGTTTCAGACATGAATGGTATTACCGAAAACACCTTTTTTGTTTTGCCGCGTAAGGTGCGTAAGTAATCTAACTAAGCCGTCATCCTTGGTCGCGTTACGCGACCGAAGATCTATTCAAGCTCAGCCAAGCCAAACTCGCGAGATCGTCGAATGCTTGCGCATTCAAGGATGACGTTTGTTTTAGAAGTTGTAAGCAACTCCAATTTGGGCAACTCTGATTTTTGATTTTACTTCATTAATGCCGCCAGCGTCAGGAGTTTTGAAAGTTGGCGTTTGGGCATTATACTCAAAACCAACAGTTAGCTCCTTCGACAATTTGTAAGTCACGCCAATGCCACCAATGAAGCTGGCTTTTGATCCGGATTTTTTCTGATCTAAACTTTTCCAATCTACTTTATAAGACACGTTAGCGAGGCCGCCGGTGACGTAAGCTGAAATATTGTCAGTAATGTCGTAACCAACATCCACCTTAGCGCCGTAACGATAGCTTGAAGACACAGTGTCGTCATCTTGGTCTTTTGCTTTTAAGCTCAATTTGTCGAAGAACACACCGGGTGCGACAAAGACTTGGCCAAAATTAACTGCGTATTTGTAGCTAGCGCCCACACCAATTGCCGAATCTTTAAAATCGCTGTAATTGCTGGATGCTACGTCGGTTCTTTGATATTGGTTGGTCGCAGAAGAGCGCAGAAGGTTAATTCCGACAAGGTTTCCCTCAGTCTTTGCGAGCGCCGAAGAAGTAATCAAGGTTGCTAAAAGTGAGGTGGTAACAAGGAGTTTTTTCATAGAATTTGTGATTTGATTTTGATTAAAAATCAGCACAAACCAGAGAGGTAAGTGATCTCTGGATTCATCACAAATTTAAGAAGAACTAAAGAGGGAAGATTCTTGAAAGAGACTTGGTCCAAGAATTTCTAAGGTGGAGATGGAGCTACAACTTTAAGTCAAATTATACCTGTGATGAAAGCACTGACTTAGCTTTGTAAAAAAGCTGGAGGGGAAATTATTTTTGGAGAAAAAAATGACAAGGGGTTTGTGATAAAAACTGTTTTTTAAATCACTCTGTCATCCCGAACGTAAGCAAGGAATGACAGTTTCTTTTTTAAGATCTACTTCTCCGCATTCACCACAAACGAAACTTCAATCGAATTTTCTACGCCATTCGCTTTTTTTACATCGCTATTTCCAACCGCAAAATCGTTACGTTTGATCGTAGTTTTGCCAGTAGCGCGCGCTTTATTTGGCGCTGATTCTTCGAAAGCAAATTCCAAAGTTGCTGGAACAGTTTTGCCTTTGATGATCAAATTACCGTCAGCGCGAAAGTTTTTGCCTTGGGCAGAAAATTTCTCAGCGGTAAAAGTCGCTTTTGGAAATGCTTTAGCAGAAAGCCATTCAGGGCTCTGAACCGCGCCATTAGCTTCGGCAAGCGATACTACAACTGAACTCACATCAATATCGATTGCCACTTTGCTTTTGGCTAATTGGTTTTTGTCGAAGTTAATTTTGCCGTCAAATTTTTTGAAATAGCCAACCAGATCAGCACCATCTTGTTTAACTTTGAAGCTTACTTTGCTTTGCGCTGGAACGATTTTCCAAGCGGTAACGTCAGCGGCAAAAGCAGAAGTGGTGAAATAAAAAGCGGTAAAAATGGTCAAAAGTTTTTTCATAAAGTTCCTCTTAGTTTGAAATTGTTAATTTTTATACGAGATATGGGGTAGATGCTTTGGTAGAAATTGTATTTACTTAGCCTCTAGTCGCACGAGCAGTCTCTAATCGTTGTTGCTGATTCAGAATGCTTTCTGAGCTATACATGGTTGGTATTTTATCAGAGGTACTAACTAAGCGGCCAATTTGGTCAATTCTTCTATCCTGAAATTCTCTAATGTTTGGAGGATAGAAAGCAGACGAGCAAGTATTAATATCATTTAGTAATGACAGAGGCATTTCTGCTGTTTCAGGGGTTAGCAATCTGGTAGCGCGCCTGCGATCTGCAGAAGTTACAGACTTGGTTATTGCAGTGCCGCCCTGCCTTACAAAAACAGCACAACTCTCCATAGGGTATCTCATCATTTCGCCATGATTTAGAGATGCTTTATGATGAGTAAATTTAAAAGGATTCTCTCCTTTCATAACCTTAATCGCATCAAGAAGTGGTCCCAGTGGAGTCGTATCTTCAAGATCTTCTCCCGGTGCAAGTGCCCCACCAATTATAGTAACGCTTGTTTTGTCTGACAAAGAACCGCCATGTCCCCCAAAATCAGTGAAAGCTTTTCTTAAGTTTTCTACTGCATCAACAGTAGTTCTAGCGTTAGCTGGATAGAAGTGAGCCATGGTGACAACATTATCATATTTTCCAGTTTCTTCGCTAAAATTTTTAATCAAAACGGCGGCGCAAGCAGTCAAGGATGTTGAATAAAGAATGGCGTCTGCATACTGCGCATCTCTGAAGTCAACCGTGTGAAAAGATGAAGTTTCTACCGGAGATATTTTGACCTGCCGCTCCTCACCATCAATGACAGTATTGAAGTCGAAGATATTTTTAGAAGCAGGAGTGTCTATTCTAGTTGCAGCACCAGAAGATGGTGTGGATTTTGGTTTTGACATATGTTCGATAATTTAAATTAACCGGAGTCGTAAATTGTTACTCACGCAAAGTTGCGCCGTAAAACTTAGCAACTGCTTCGATTATTTTTTTGCTAATCGCGTCAATTTCGTCCGACGTTAGAGTTTTTTCAATTGGCTGAATCTTCACGCGCAAAGCCACAGATTTCTTATCCTCAGCAATATTTTTGCCGCTAAAAATATCAAAAATATTCACATCTGAAATTAGCTGCTTGTCGCAATTAGCAATGGTTTTGATGAGATCGCCAATCGCCTGATCTTTATTGACCAAAAAGGCAAAATCGCGTTCAACAAGTTGTAAATCATTAATCACGAAACTCTTGCGAGAGCTTGATTTTTGTGCTTGTGGCAAGGCATCGACAAAAATCTCAAAAAGATTTACGCGGTTTTTTAAATCAAATTTTTTGGCAATTGCTGGATGAATTTCGCCGAAATATCCAACTAAATTTTTTCCCAATTTTAGCGCCGCAAAGCGATGCGGATGGTAATATTTTGGAGCATCCGAAGCGCTCATTTGCAGGCTTTCGGCTTTTAGGCCAAAAATTTCAATCACGTCAAAAAAATCTTTTTTCACGTCAAAAACATCAAAGTCACGCTCGTCGTGAAAGTGATTTTGTTCTTTGTTTTTTCCGGCGCGTAGTCCCGCAATCATTGATTTTTGGTCGCTAGCAAAAACATTGCCAATTTCAAAAAGAGAAAGATCAGCAAAATTACGCAAAACATTCTTGCGGTAAGACTCAAGTAAACCCATTGCTAGAGTAGGGCGCATGTGATTTAACTCGATGCTGATCGGATTTTTTAGAATTAATTTTTCATTTTTCTCAGCGAAAATTTCGACCAAATTCGCATCAACAAAAGACCAGCTAATAGTTTCAATCATGCCGGATGCAGCAAGGCGAGATCTGACTTGGTGCAAAATATTTGGTGAAGATTTTTCAGAAAAATTTGAGGGCAGCGCGGTTTTAGAAATTGTTTCGTAACCAAAAATTCTGACCACTTCTTCGATCAAATCTTGATTGAGAGAAATGTCGTGACGATGGGTTGGAATTGTTACTAAAAGTTTTTCGTCGGTGACTTTTTCTAAGGCAAATCCTAAATCTAACAAAATCTGTTCTGCCTTCTCTGACGCGATTTCTAAGCCGATTAATTTTTTGATTTTAGTCAAATCAAACTCAATTTTTTTCGCTGCAGATTTGGCACCGCTAATTTTAGTTTCGGCAACTTCGCCGCCGCAAATTTCTAAAATTAATTGGGTGGCAAGATCAATGCCGCTTTCGCAGGTGGCTTCATCAACGCCGCGCTCGAAACGAAATCTGGCGTCAGATAAAATGTTTAATTTGCGGCCGGCGTAGGCGATTGTGGTGAGAGCAAAAAAGGCAGATTCCAGTAAAATTTCAGAAGTTTCTAAATCGCAGCAAGAATTTGCCGCGCCGATGATTCCGGCAAGTCCCAAAGTTTTTTGCTCGTCGGCAATTACCAACATTTTTTCATCTAAAATGAATTCATCATTTTTTAGTGAGGTGAATTTTTCGTTATTTTTAGCAAAGCGAATTGAAAGTGCGCCGTTGATTTTAGCCGCATCGTAAGCATGCATCGGACGATTCAAAACCAGCATCACGTAGTTGGTAACGTCAACAATCGCTGAAATTGAATTAACGCCAATCGCGCCCAATTTTTCTTTTAACCATTTTGGTGATTCGCAATTTTTAACATTTTTCAAATGACGAAAAGCCGCGTAATTGCAGGCGTCAGGCGCTTCATTTTTTATTTCAATTGCAGAAGAAAATTGACGCTCAAGTTTTTTGATTTGAGGATTTTTTAAAGTGCCAATGCCAGTTGCAGCTAAGTCGCGCGCGATTCCGACAATTCCTAAACAATCGCCACGATTTGGCGTGACGTTGATTTCAATGACCGCATCGGAAAGTCCAAATACTTCAGTGATTTTGGTGCCGATTTCCCACTTCTCGTCAATTTCAATGATGCCGGCGTCTTCATTGCCAAGGCCTAATTCGCGAGCTGAGCAAAGCATTCCGTTGCTTTCAACTCCAGCGATTTTGGCTTTTTTAATTACCATTTGATTGGTTGGAATTACCGAGCCAATTGGCGCGTAAGCAACTTTCAAACCAGTGCGGGCATTAGGTGCGCCGCAAATAATTTGTAAGGGAGTCGCAGAATCTGCGGTTTGCACTTGGCAGATTTTTAGCTTTGTCGAATTTTCGTGAGGCGTGGCTTCTAAAATTTTTGCCACGGCAAAAGGCGCTAAAATTTTTGCTTTATCTTCAACCGATTCAACTTCCAAGCCAATGCTGGTAAGTTTGGCGCAGATTTCTTCTAGAGTTGCAGAAGTTTCAAGATGTTCCTTCAGCCAAGAGAGAGTAAGTTTCATGAGATTTTAAAAATTAGAAAAAATTGGATTTTCTTTGATTAATTCGCTTTTGTGATTTTGCAAAACGTCTTGCAGCGCACTGATAATTTGCGGGTCGAGATCATTTCTAGATGCTAAAATCGTGTCGGAAGAAATGGTATTAATTTCTTTTGGAAGTGACGGGTAAAAGTTTTTTGAGATTTTATTTTTCTTAAAAAACGGCGCGACTAGCGAGAAATTTTTTAACTCGCTTTGACTAAGTTGCAGCAATTTTACGTCGCAATTTGCAAGTGTCTGCGCGTAGTCAGAGTTTGGGTGGCCGACGAAATAAATCCAAGCATCAAGTTGGTTTTGGCACAGCATTTTGAAGGAGTCGCTAGCGCCCAAATGGTAAATTTTCTGCGGCGTGATTTTGGAAAGTTCTAAATATTTTTGAGTGATTACGGCGCTTGATGAAGCAGGTGAGCCAATATTTACCGACTTTCCTGCGAGGTCAGAGAGAGAATTTATTTTGGAATTTTTACGCACCAGAATTGTCAAGTATTCTTGATGTAGATTGGCGACAAATTTTGTTTGGTTGGAAATTTTGGGAAGAAAAAATTTGTTAAACTCAGGAGTTTTAATAATCGCCAGATCAGCTTTTTTACTGTTTAAAAGCTCGAGATTTTCTAAAGCGCCGTGGCTTTCAAGCGCTACGCATTCAAGGTTAGAATGGTCAGGCTGTTGATTGAAAACTTTGCGCAAGCCATCAGCAATTTTGAAGAAGCTGGCCTTTTTGTCGCCGGAATAAATTGTGAATTTTTTATTGTGGGAGCAGGAGGTGGTGAGAAGAAAGAAGAGGATTAGGAGTCGGGTCATTTTGGAAGTAGAAGTCTGCTAGAAATGGACCCCGTCATTCGACGGGGTGACTCTTAAATAACTTTTTCGAAATCGCCCAAAGCTTTGCTAATCACTTGTTCGTGATTTTCTTTAGTCATTTCTTTGCCAAGATTTTCTGACAAATTGGCAATCGCAGAATTTACGATGCGGTTTTTGATTTCGCGGATGGCGCTGATTTCTTCGATTTTGATTCTTTCAACTGAAGCAGCAGTTTTTTTAGCTATTTCTGAAGCAACCATTTCTGCAGCTTCAGCAGCAAATTTTTTGGCTTCGTCCTCTGCATCTTTTATAAGTTTTGCAGCAAAGCTTTCAGATTCTTTAGCATATTTTTCAGCTTTGGCCAAAAGTGCAGTAGCGCGTTCTTTCATTTCTTTGGCGGCTAAAATTTCTTCGGCAATGGCTTTTGATTTAGCTTCGAGAGACTTTGAAATAGAGGCTCTGGCGAATTTAATGACGAGTGCGATGAAAGTGAAAAAGGCAATTGCGAGCCAAAATTTCGGGTCGTGAAACATGTGTGATCCTGTTGGTTTAGTTGAATATTTTTTCTTTGATTTTTTGTGACAGATTTTTGATCGCAATTTCGCTGTCAGCGCGAGATTTCACGATAAAATCTTTTAATTCGCTGCGTGATTTATCGGTGATTTTTTCAATTTTTTCTTTGAGTTCTTCGATCATTTTTTCTCTTTGAGCGGCAGCGTTTTTGGCTACTTCTTCAAGTTTAGTTTGATATTGATTGCTGGCGTCTTTTCTGAGGCTTTCAGTCTTTAAATGTAGTTCGTCGATTTTGTCATCAAGCTCAGTGGCAAGCGACAAATCAGCGTCAATTACAGCTTTGCGGTCTTTTAAAATATTGCGAATTCTTGGCAAAATGATGCGGCTAGAAAAGATGTAAAGCGTTGCGAAGCAAAGCAAAAACCAGAAAATTTGTGCGCCGTAGGTTGTGATATCTAATTGAGGCATGTCGAGAATTTTTTGTAAAAAAGAAGAGAGATGTCGGAAGTTTTTGAGGCTTCCGACGTTTAGACTTTATTCGTTTAGTTCATGATCAAGAACGCCAAAAGTACGGCGAAGATTCCCATTGCTTCTGCAAGACCAGCAGCGATGTAAATGTATTTTTCAAGTTTTGGAGCTGCAGATGGATTACGAGCGATGCTGTTAAAGAAAGCACCGAAGATGTTTCCAATTGCAAGAGCTGCACCAGCCATGCCCAAAGAGCAAAGACCAACGCCGATATATTTGAAAGCTTCAAAATTGCTTACTACTACTTCTTCCATGTTTTACCTATTTATTAAGTTGAGATTGTTCGTGCAAACCCATTGATCGGGAGTAGTGCATTTAGCCCACGAACCTTGGCCAAATTCTTAGTGTTCTTTAGTGGCGTCGCCCAAATAAGCGCAAACCAGAATAGCGAAAATGTAGGCTTGAAGTACTGCTACAAAAAGCTCAAAGCCAGTCATGATGATGCTGAAAACGAAAGGCAGAGTGCCGAAAATAATGCCCAAAGAAATGATGAAGCCAGCCACTACTTTAAGCAAAACGTGACCTGCAACCATGTTGGCAAAAAGACGAACTGACAAAGTCACAGGACGAATCAAAAATGAAAAAAGTTCAATAACGAAAATTGCCGGAGCCATGACAAGAGGCACGCCGCTTGGTAAAAACATGTGTAAAAATCCGCCAATGCCGTTTCTGCAAATAGCAAAAATAGTCACGATTGAAAAGGCGATTGCCGCTAAAGTGAAAGTAACTACGATTTGGCTAGTGGCGGTGAAGCTGTAGGGAGTAAGGCCCAAAAGGTTGCAAAGTAAAACGAAAGTAAAAAGTGAGAAAATTAATGGGAAGAATTTTTCGCCTTCATCGCCCACTGAACCTTTCACCATGTCGTGAGTGAAGTTGTAAATTGATTCAGCAAAAACCTGAATTTTTGAGGGAATCAAAGATTTTTTTCTGGTCGCAAAAAGCATTGCAGCAATGGTGCAGATGGTTGCAAGAACCATGTAAAGCGAAGAGTTGGTGAAGCTGATGTCGAAACCGGCAATTTGCAAATCGAAAATTTTGTGCACTTCAAATTGCGACAAAGGATTGTGTTTCTCGTGAGACAGTTCTGACATTGGAAAATTTGTTGGATTTTTTAAAATTTGTTCGCGATCTTTCGCAAGCGATGAGCTAATCTGGAAAACCCACGCGGAAGCTTTGTTCTAAAGGCCCTAAAAAGAAGCGGGCAAAATATTTTTTGGGTCCACAAAAGTCAAGTTATGAAATTTACTAAATATCTTTTTGCCTTTCTGTTATTTTCCAACGTCGCGTCGGCGCAGGAATTGCGGGGAAAGTTTCAAGATTGGAATGTTTTTAAAACCGAAAGGGGCGACAAAACTGTCTGCTATGTGGCGTCAACCCCGATTAAACGTGAAGGCACCTACGACAAAAGAGGTGAGTCATTTTTTCTAGTCACTAATATTGATAATGACGCCGATGAGGTCAGCACTTCTTCGGGCTTTATTTACAACAAAACTTCCAATGTTGAGATTTCTTTCGGCTCGCGAAAATTCTATCTTTTCCCTTACAAAGCCATGGCTTGGGCTAATGATAAAAATGACGATATCGACGTGATTAAAGAAATGCAAAAGCATGACGACATGGTTGTAAGTGGCGTGGCGCGTGATGGTAAAATTGCGACCGATACTTACTCGCTGGTCGGCTTTGTGCAAAGCTACGCCAAGATGAAACAAGTTTGTGAGGATTCACAATAATGGCAGATTTTTTCGCCAGTTTCGAACGCGCCTTGCCAATGTTATTGGTGATTTTTGTTGCGGTTTTTTTTCTGATTGTGGTGGCGCGAATCATCTTCGCCTTCCTTTTGAATCAAGCCTACAAACGCTATTTGGCGCTGAAAAAAACTAGCCAAAAATTACTTTTTTCTAAGAAGAAAAACTTTGCCAAGAAAGATGAAGAATTGATGCGCAAGAAGTCGGAAATTCCGCGGGCGCATTCTGAAGTGAAAGCCGAAATGCAGGCGAGGGGCAATCAAAAAGAAAGTGGCAGCTACGAAATAGTGCCGTCGCGAGAACAAGAGATGGATCGTCAAGAAATGAATCAAATGAGCATAGTTGATATCGTAAAGCCTATTGGTTTCTGGACTTCAATGATTTTGGGTCAAAAGTTGAGTTACTTAATTCAGTCAGCGCAAGTTTTGAACAAGCGTGGTGATAAAGGCTTTTGGGCGAGCATGATCGAAGCCAAAGAGCGTCAGGCTGGAAAGCAACATTCTCGTGGTCGTTAATTTAAAAAATTTAAGCAATGCAACAGGAACTAAAAAACTTTTTAGATAAAAATTCGGAAAGAATGTTGATCAGAATTTCTGCTGAAGAAATTTTGGAAATCAAAAAAGCGATCGCTGATTTTACCGCTGAAATTGCCGCAGCGCAAACCGCAGAAGCAAAAGCAGAATTGATTGATTGCAGATTTGGTATTTCACGAAACAGCACTTTGCATCTTGCGGCAAAATTTGGCGATGAGGCAAGCGTGAAAAAACTGTTAGCTGTGGCTCCAGCTCCACAGCAAGTTGATGTGCGTAATGAAGATTATTTTACACCACTACATTTTGCTGCAACCAACGGACATTTGTCTGTAACTCAAGTCTTACTTGCGGCGGGTGCTGATAAAAACGCGCAAGCTTCAGAAAGAAAACGTCGCTGGGTGCCAATCCACTACGCCGCACAATTTGGACATGTTGATGTGATGAAAGCTTTGATTGATGTGGGTGTTGATAAAGAAACTAAAACTGGCTTTGGCCTTACTCCTTTGCTGGTTGGTGCTGAGTTTGGCCATGTGGCAGTTGTGCAATTAATGCTATCATTAAATGCCGATAAAAATGTTCAGACAATTGCGGATAATCATAAAATGACCGCTTTGCATTACGCGGTAGTGGGCAATTTTATTGATGTTGCGGTGCTGTTGCTCAACGCAAAAATTAATAAAGAAGCCGAAACAACTTTTGGTCTAACAGCATTGGAATTTTCTGCTAAAAACAACCTAGTTGAAATGGCGGTGTTGCTAATGAATTACGGCGCTACCAAATGGGAACAGGCGCTAGTGGTTGCTCAGGAAAATAAGAGTGAAGATGTAATTAAGCAGATCAAAAAATATCAGAAAGTTAAGGCGAGCCTTTTTAGTGCGGCTGGTTTGGATAATGTTTCGGCAAATTTATCTGCGGCGATTAAGCAATTTAATGCGACTAATTTGGGTGAAACCAAAATTCTTTTGGAAGATGGCGTTACTTTTAATGCTTACGGAATTTTGTCGCTAAATCATCAATTAGGATTGTTCAAGAAAGTGACAAAAACTTTTGTTGAATTTGCTGATGAGAATGGCGGTGGAGAGTTGAGTGCAGGGTTGAAGAGGTCGCTGTCGTTGATAGTGAGGGACAAATACTGAGGAACCCCGACGGAACCATTGTTCTCGTAA
>CAIRMX010000061.1 GCA_903879805.1 uncultured Alphaproteobacteria bacterium
ATTCAAATAGCTGTGAAGCTCTGTGAATAGTGGGCTCAACTCGCTTTATCGCAAGAGATTATTTGGATCTTTTTGAAAATTCTTAAAAGAAATTTAGTGATTTTTAGAGATGGGTGGTAGGTTTTTCAGAGTGTCCTTAATGGAATTCGTGGTAGTGATTCGATCGTAGCATTTTCTACAACATCATCTGCAACCGCAGCAGCAGGCAATAGATTGACAGCATCAACCACAGCTGGCGGCGGTGGCGGTGGTGGTGTCAATCGAAATTCTGTTGCTAATGGCACTGCCCCTTCCGGTGGTGGCGGTGCTGGCGGTGGCGGTGGTTCAACTCAAGCAGCTGGATCTGGAGGCAATGGGGGAGCAAGTGTGACTTCGACTATTAAAGGATCGACGGGATATTATGGTGGTGGTGGCGGCGGCGCGAGGCCATCTTCATCTACTGTCGCTGGAGGGCCTGGCGGTTTAAATAGCGGAGGAGCAGGTGCCAGTTCTAGTTTAAACACTACTAACCCTGGTGGAACGGGAATAGCAAATACTGGCGGCGGCGGCAGTACTGGTTGTTGGAATTGCGATACTCAAACTGGGGGTGGCACTCCGGGAGCAGGTGGTAGCGGCGTAGTAATCTTCGCTTATCCAGGAAGTTAAGAGTTTTTTATTCGGCAGCAATTTTGACAATTTTTGCCGTGGCAAAAACCGAAATGCTGCCGATAAAAATGCAAAGCCCCAAGAGAATTTTAAAGTTGGCAGATGTGTCAAAACTAAGGCCGCTGTAGGCCAAAAGCAGAATCGGAATAATTAAAGGCAGGGCAATTACGGCGATCATTGGCGCTGAATTTCCTAAAACAGAAAGGCTGCCGCAAAAGGTGCAGATGAAATTGATGGCCAGAGTTGCTAAAAAAATCAGGATTAAAAAATTTACCGATGTTTCGTGATCTAGCCCAATCAAAGCACTAATTGGCAGGGTTGAAATCAAAATAGGTAAAGCGCAAATCAGCCAATTTGCCAGCATTTTTGCCAGCACAAAAATTTCAAAATTATCGCATGAGGTAAGAATTTGCTCGATGGTGCCATCATCAAAATCTTTTTTTAGAAATTCTGCTGAGGAAAAAATCAAACAAGAAAGCAGCGAAAACCAAATTACCGTGATTGAATAAAAAGCTGTAGAACCTTGATTTCCTTGGTTTTGAGAAAGTAGCAAAAAAATCGCAACTGAGATCAGGAAAAATAAAAAATTAGCAAAAATTTTGCCCAAGTGGCGGGAAGAGAGTAGAAGTTCGTGGTGAAAAATTATTAGGAAGGTTTGCATTGAAATTTGTTTGTTAAATCGAGTGCTTGAATAACCACCCCAACCCCTCCTTGAAAAGGAGGGGAGTACTCGAGACTGAAGCCGAACTCAAGCGCCGAAAATAGCCGTTTAGGCTATTTTCTCCCTTTTCAAGGAGGGGTTGGGGGTGGTTATTCACAAACTCAGTCTAAATATTATCGTCCGTAAATATCACTAAACCGCACAATATCATCTTCACCCAAGTAATTCCCCGTTTGCACTTCAATCAGCTCTAACGCCGTTTCACCTCGATTTTCCAAACGATGCTTTTGCCCAATTGGAATGTAGGTTGATTCATCTTCACTCATCACAAATTCTTTCTCGCCGCAAGTCACATGCGCCTTGCCTTTAACCACAACCCAATGCTCGGCGCGATGGTGATGCATTTGCAAAGAAAGTGAGGCTTGGGGTTTTACAATAATTTTTTTCACCTTGAAGCGATCGGTTAGATCAATGGTTTCAAAGCTGCCCCACGGACGCAAAACTTTAGTGTGAGAATTGCACTCTTCGCGATTTTGTTTTTTCAGCAGTTCAAACATTTCTTTGACCGATTGTGAATCGTTTTTATTGGCGATCAAAACCACATCTTTCAGAGAAATAATAATCAGATTTTCCACGCCAATTGTGGCAACTAAACCGCTGCGTGAGTTGATGTAGCAGTCTTTGGTGCGTAGTACAGAAACGTCGCCCGCAAGGCTATTGCCATTTTCATCTTTATTTGCGATTTCAGAAATTGCCTGCCACGAACCAACATCCGACCAACCAACGGAAAGCGGTGCTACTGCTACTTTCGCAGCTTTTTCCATGACAGCGTAATCGATGGAAATGCTAGAACATTTTTCAAAATCAGCGCTGTCGAGGCGAATAAAATCTAAGTCGCGAACTCCTTTGCTGTAAGCGGCAACGCAATTAACATAAATGTCATTTTGCAATTTTTTTAGCACCGCCAAATAAGCTGACGCTTTGAATAAAAAGATGCCGCTATTCCACAAATATTCGCCGCTTTCTAGAAATTGCTCGGCGCGCGCCAAATCTGGTTTTTCGATAAATTTTTCGACAGAAAAAATTTCTGCGAAATATTCCAATTCGATATTTTTCTTAATGTAGCCGTAACCGGTTTCAGCTTTATCTGGCACGATGCCGAAAGTTACTAAATATCCCTCATTGGCGGCTTTAGCAGCTTTTTTTACATTGGTAATGAAGCTCTTTTCATCGAGAATAATGTGATCGGAAGGCATTACTAAGATCAGATCATTTGCCTCATCTGCAGCAATGGCGTCAAGCGCTGCAATCGCAATTGCGGGTGCGGTATTGCGACCAATTGGTTCAAGAATAATTGATTTGGCAGTGGCATTAATTTTTTGTAATTCTTCAGCAACTGTGAAGCGATGCTCGTTGTTACAAACCACAATCGGTTCAAAGAAATCATCGGAATTTTTGACGCGCAAAGCGGCTTTTTGAAACAAGGAATTTTCGCCAAAAAAATCTAAAAATTGTTTCGGATTTAAACTGCGAGAAACTGGCCAAAGTCTTGTACCTGAGCCGCCGGAGAGAATTACTGGAGTGATTTTCATTATTTTATTTGAAAAGATCGATTGCGCCAAAACCATTAATTGGCAACTTTCGAAGTGATTTTAAATTTTCTAAATTAACTCCGCCAAGTGCGTAAATATTGATCGCAGAGTAAGGTTGGTTTTTCGTTTTAAAAGAAATTTTTGCCAGATTTTTTAAGCCTAAATTTTTTGTATTTGGATGACTGGTGGTTAAAAAAATCGGCGAAATAAAAAGCCAATTAGGCGCTAATTTTTGTGCTTTCAAAACTGACTTCAAGCTGTGCGTGGCAAGGCTAAAAATAAAATTCTTGGGCCAGAGTTTTTTTTGTAAAAATTGCGTCGGAATTTTATCGAAATCAGAAAAATGCAAGCCGTCAGCATTTAATTTTTTGGCGAGTAAAAAATCTTTTCCGATTAAAATTTTAATGCCGCGCGGTCTTGCCAAAGCAATAATTTTGCGGGCAAAAAGTTCTCGCTCAGCTTCGTTTAAATCATATTCGCGAATGATGATTGCGGAATTTTTTGGCAGATTTTTAATGGTGGCATCGAAGTCTAAAATTTTTTTGCGGTCGCTAAAAAAAACCGGCGGCGCAGCAAATTTTTTAATCTCTAAGCAAATTTTTTGATTCATGAAAAACCAGATTGAGCGCAATTTATTTTTGATTCATCGCAAGATTGAGGAAGCCTGCAAAATCTACGGGCGACTTGAGCAAAGAGTCAACTTAATTGCCGTTTCTAAAACAGTTTCGGCAGAAAAAATTTCTGAAGCAATTGCTGCGGGATGTAAAGTTTTTGGCGAAAATTATGTCAAAGAAGCGCAGGAAAAGTGGCCAGAAATTAAAAAAAATTTTCCCGAAATAAAATTACATTTCATCGGACATTTGCAAAGTAATAAAACTGATGAAGCGGTTGATTTATTTGACTCGATTCAAACTTTAGACAGTGAGAAATTGGCGTTGGCTTTGAAAAAATCAGCGCAAAAAAAATCGAAAAATCCCGAGATTTTTATTCAAGTAAATATCGGCGAAGAAGAGCAAAAAGGTGGAATTTTACCAAGTGAGCTGAGCGAGTTTGTAAAATTTGCCCGCGACGAATGCGCTTTAAATGTGACTGGATTAATGTGTATTCCACCGAGCAGCGAAGCAGCTTCACCGTATTTTGCGTTGCTTGCAAAAATGGCGCGCGAAAATAATTTAGAAAAATTATCGATGGGAATGAGTGCTGATTTTGAAGAGGCGATTGCCTTGGGTGCAAATTACGTAAGAATCGGAACTGCGATTTTTGGCGATAGATAAAAAAGTGGTGCGCCCTAGACGATTCGAACGTCTGACCTACAACTTAGAAGGCTGTTGCTCTATCCAGCTGAGCTAAGGGCGCATTTACTTTTTTTGTCAGGAGGGGCGGGCTTTCTAAGAGGGTCATGCGAAAAATCAAATGAAAATCTCACTTGTAAAAAATTCTCTAAAAACTTGCGAAAAACCCCTATACTTTTGAATCGTCCAAAAATAAAAAGTTGATCCCGTCCTAACACGACCGACGCGATCTAGCTGTCGTTCTCCCTCCCCTTCTTAAAATCAAAATCTTCATACAAGCACATGTCAAAGGCATCTGGCGTTTCTGCTATTTTTGAAATGGTCAAAAATAGTAACATTAAATTCATTGATTTTCGTTTTTCTGATTACAACGGAAAATGGCTTCACATCAGCCACTGCGCTGATGCGGTTGGTGAAGAAGAATTAGTTAAAGGGGTTTCTTTTGACGGATCTTCGGTTCCTGCTTGGAAAGAAATCAATGATTCTGACATGTTGATGATTCCAGATTTAGGCACTGCTTTTATTGATCCTTTTTCGAGCATGCCAACCTTGGTAATTACTTGCGATGTAATTGACCCAGCAACCGGCAAAGGCTACGATCGTGATCCAAGATTTACTGCTAAAAAAGCTGAAGAATATTTGCAAAAAAGTGGAGTTGGTGATGTTGCTTATTTCGGACCAGAGCCGGAATTTTTTGTTTTTGACGATGTGCGTTACCAAAGCGGAACTCATGGAAATTCTTACGCGATTGATTCAGAAGAAGCTCCACACAATTCTGGTAAAAAAATTGAAGGTGGAAATTTAGGCCGCAGATCGCCAATTAAAGGCGCTTACTTTGATGCGATGCCGCTCGACACTGGTCAAGATTTGCGCTCTGAAATGGTTGAAACTTTGCGTGAAGTTGGCGTTGTTCCTTTGCTTCACCATCATGAAGTTGCCAATTCACAATTTGAAATCGGCTTCAAATATAGCACGCTTACAGACACCGCGGATAACATCCAAAAATTTAAATATGTTATTCACAACGTGGCGCAAGCTTACGGCAAAACTGCAACTTTCATGCCAAAGCCAATCTTTGCTGATAATGGTTCGGGAATGCACGTGCATCAATCAATTTGGAGAAAAGGTGAAAATCTTTTTGCCGGAAAAGAACATGCTAATCTTTCTGAATTAGCTTTGTTTTACATTGGCGGAATCATCAAACATGCCAAAGCAATCAACGCTTTTTCAAATGCTACAACTAACAGTTACAAGCGTTTGGTTCCGGGTTATGAAGCTCCGGTAATGTTGGCTTATTCTGCTAAAAACCGCTCTGCTTCAATTCGTATTCCGCACGTTACCAACGAAAAAGCGCGTAGAATCGAAACTCGTTTTCCAGATCCGGCTTCAAATCCTTATTTGACTTGCGCAGCGCTTCTAATGGCTGGTTTGGATGGCATTAAAAATAAAATCCACCCGGGCGAACCAAAGAACCAAGATCTTTACCATTTGTCTGACAAAGAATTGAAAAAAATCCCAACAGTTTCGCGTTCACTTCGTGAAGCTTTGGCTGCTTTGGATAAAGACAGAGGTTTCTTGCTTGAAGGTGGCGTTTTCACCAATGAGCAAATTGATGCTTACATCGAATTGAAATTACAAGAAGCTGATCGTGTTGAGCAAATCCCTCACCCGATTGAGTTTGAACTTTACTACAATAGCTAAGAGTGTGCGAATAACCACCCCCAACCCCTCCTTGAAAAGGAGGGGAGTGCTCTAATCCGAGCTCAAGACTAAAGCCCCTCCTTTTCAAGGAGGGGTTGGGGTGGTTATTCACATCCTAAAATCTAAAATACCACCTCCTCAAAAACCCAAACCACCACTTCGCCATGGTTGCCAAAACTAAAACCTTCTCCTTCACCGGAATTGACGTTGCCCCAATTGATGTTCAGGTAAAAATTTCTCCCGGCATGGCGAGCTTTACTATTGTTGGTTTGCCCGACAAAGCAGTTGGCGAATCAAAAGAGCGGGTGCGCGCCGCAATCTCATCTACCGGCCTTTCATGGCCTTACAAAAAAATCACAGTTAATTTAGCACCAGCGGATTTGCAAAAAGAAGGCAGCCATTTTGATCTGGCAATTGCGCTTGGAATCATGATTGAAATTGGGGTTTTAGCGCAAGAAACCATCGATGATTTTTTTGTTTTAGGTGAGCTGTCTTTGGATGGATCAATCAATCCCGTAAGCGGAATAATCTCTGCGGCAATTGGCGCCAATCAAAGAAATTCAGGAATTATTTGCCCCTCAGGAAATGGCGCTGAAGCCGCTTGGGCTGGAGATTTAAGAATTATTGCGGCAAGTGATTTAATGACTTTGATTAATCATTTAAAAGGCGAGCAAATTTTAGAGCGTCCCGAAACTAGCAAAGTTTTTGAGGCAAAAAAATATCCCGATTTGGCTGACGTCAAAGGCCAAGAAAATCCCAAACGCGCTTTAGAAATCGCTGCGGCGGGCGGCCATAATATTTTGATGGTTGGGCCTCCTGGAACCGGAAAATCAATGCTGGCGTCGCGCCTTGCTGGAATTTTGCCACCTCCCGAGCTAGAGGAAATCCTCGAAATTAATATGATCGCAAGTCTTAGTGGCAAAATGACTGAGGGCAAATTAATCACCGCGCGACCTTACCGCGAAGTTCATCATTCTTGCTCAATGCCGGCAATGGTTGGTGGTGGTGCTAAAGCTAGACCCGGAGAAGTTTCGCTCGCCCATAACGGCGTTTTATTTTTGGATGAGCTCGCCGAATTTCCGCGGCAAGTTTTAGATTCACTGCGCCAGCCGCTAGAAACCGGTAATATCAGCATCTCGCGAGTTAATTCGCATACTACTTACCCAGCAAATTTTCAATTAGTGACCGCGATGAATCCTTGTCGCTGTGGCTTTTTGGGCGATATTGGTCGTGAATGTAAAAAAGCACCAGACTGTGGAGAAGATTACAAAAATAAAATTTCTGGCCCGCTTCTGGACCGCATCGATATTTTGGTTGTGGTTGGCCAAGTTGATATTTTTTCAGCGGTAAATTTGAAAAAAGGAGAAAGTTCAGAAGTGGTTGCAGCCAGAGTTTTAAAAGCGCGGCAGTTGCAGCAAAAAAGATACGAGAATGAAGTTGAAATGAAAAACCTGCCAAAAATCAATGCTAAAATTGACGGAAAAACTTTAGAAAAATTTTGTGATTTGGATGTCGACTGCCAAAAAATTCTGCAAAATTCCGTACAAAAAATGCAAAGCTCAATGCGTGGCGTCACTAGAATTCTAAGGGTCGCTCGTACAATTGCTGATTTGGAAAGTGCTGAAAAAATAAATCAAAATCACTTGCTGGAAGCAATTTCTTACCGGCGGAAGGTTTAAACCAATTCTAGCAAGTCAATTTCTTCGGCGATCAGTTTTCTTAAATGCTCTACGTCATTTAAATGCGGGGCGTGGCCGCAGTTTTTGAAAATTTCTAGGCGGCAGTTTTTGATTCTTTCTTTGAAATATTCGGCTTGGCTGGCATGCACAATCATGTCGCCGGCGCCGTGGATGAAGAGGGTCCGTGGCATATTGGTGAAATCCATGTCAAAGCAAGAAAAGCGGCTTAATTCTTCGAGCCAGAATTTTAATTGGTCAAAATTTTGGTCGCGAATATCGAGATTGCGCGCGATGCCTGAGGCATTTTGGTCATTCATTGCGGTTAAAATCGAAAACTGTTTAAGAGTTTTATCGGGCGCTTGCGAAAAATTTTTGTGAAATTCGGTGAAAGTAGCGCGCGACATTCCGGCGTGGATGCGTTCGTCTTTGAGCATTTGGAAGGGAGGCGCGAGCAGAATTAAAAGTTTGGGTGCGAGAATTTGTTTTTCGATGAGGCGCAAAGCGAGTTGTCCGCCGAGGCTCCAGCCGATTAGAATTTCGGGATTAAGATTTTGCGATTTAATTGCAGCGAAGAAATCCTCAGGCGCGCCAAAGGTTGAATAGTCAAAAGAAGATACAAAAAAAGGGTCAAAAAAAGATTCTTTGAAAATTACTTCCAAAGAATCTGATTTTTGACCCCAGCCGGAAAGGCAAAGAATATTTTTAGACACGTCTGACCTAAGCAGCGTCGGTAGGAGCATCTGTTTTGCCGCCAACGAAATCGAAAGCACCGAATTTGCTTTTGAATTTGGTAAGTCTTTCGTTGTTAGCGTTAACGAAGTTTTTACCATCAGCTTGCCATGCAGAGTGATTTTTTGGATCAGCATCAAGAGTAAGAGTGTCGCCTTCTTTACCCCAAGTGGTCATGATTTGGAAAGTTGATTTGTCAGTCATGACAACATTGATCACGTGTTGTTTCGGATCAATACCAGCAGCAGTGGTTTTTACGAGTTTTGCTTGAGACATGTTAGGAGTAATTTGTTTGAAATAAGTTGCAGCTATAGCGCAAAGGGCCGCGCAAACTATGTAAGGGATTTTTCTAGTCAATAACTGATTTTGGAGTTGGGAATTAAAACTTGACATTGCCATCCTCGCTTAGGAAGATGCCCGCCTAATTTTTAATTTATCTAGGTTTTAAAAAACCCTTTAGCTTCTACTCTAATCGCACTTCTCCCTAAGGCTCACCACCGATTTACACCTTTTAGTAACAACTAATTTTTTGATGAAAAAGAGCTATTTTTTGAAAGAAAAAATAACAGCTGCCAGCAAAAATCTTGCCACTTCTTTGGCGAAAATACTTGTGCGTTTTTACAAATTTATTTTCACCAAGAGGACAATTCTTTTTGTTACCAATAAAAAAATCAGAAGCGTCACTTTAGGCCCGATTTCTCAGGCTTGTGCGATTTTGGTTTTGATTTTGATTGGCAATTTAGTCATGCAGACTGTGCGCTACGATCAAATCGTTGGCGCTAAATCTAATGAGATTAACAAGCTGCAATCAGCCAATGAGTATTTCGAAGAAGAGATTGGCGAAATGAATGAGAAGCTGGCCAAGATTAACGAATATCTTAATGTAATTGGCGGTGGCACTCACGAAGTAAAAGCTCAAGAACAGCAGTTTAAGCAGCCAAAAAACTTCAAAGAAGAAGATCTTTCCAGGCAAGATGAGCACACTCTCAGACAAATTAAAGATGCCAGCAGCAAGCTAGCCAATATTCAAACAATCGCACGCGGCAGAATTAAAAAAATTGAAGATGCGATTGCGGTGACGGGTTTGAATTTGAAAAAAATGCCGCAAAAAATCTTGCGTGAAAAATCAGCAGAAGCAGTTCGCGAAATCTCTTTAAATGACAAAAAAAGAACAAATGCTCAAGGCGGCCCAGCTTCTGAAGACGCATCTCTTGAAGCAATCATGAGCAATAAATCTTCACAAGATGAAGATTTGGAAAAGCGTTTAGAAAAAGTAAAATTCACCAGCGAAATCGATTATTTGATCGTGTTAGAAAAAGTGGCGAATGCTTTGCCTTTGTCGCGTCCAATGAAAAATTACTACATCTCAAGTGGCTTTGGCACTAGATCTGATCCAATCACCGGTAGAGGCGCAAGTCACCAAGGGCTTGATTTTGTTGGGATGACTCAAGAAAAAATCATCAGTCCTTCGGAAGGAAAAGTTATTTTGGCTGGTAAATTTAGTGATTACGGAAACGCCGTTGTAATCGATCACGGTTTTGGCATTACCACGCGCTACGGACATTTGTCAGAAGTTAAAGTAAAAGACGGACAAATAGTTAAAAAAGGCGAAGTGATTGCTCTGCAAGGCAGCACAGGACGCAGTACCGGACAACATTTACATTACGAAGTTCGCTACAAAAATATTCCACTAAATCCGAAAAAGTTTTTAGAAGCCGGAGAGACATTATTTAGTGACGATAAAACCTCAAAACATGCTAATAGCTAATATGAAATCTGCAAAAGTAGTGTCGATAGAAGACGTGGGAAATGACAATATTGTCGCAAAAAAATTAGCCGCGATTAATCCGAATTTTAAATCTACTCCAACAATCATCGCGCGCGACCTTACTATTGAAGGTGAAATCGTTAGTGCCGGATTGATCGAAATCGAAGGCAGAATCAAAGGAACCATCAGAGGTAACTCAGTAATTTTGCGTGAGAATGGTTTTGTTGAAGGAAATATTATTGCTGAATCTTTGAGCGTCAGAGGAACTTTTGACGGACAGATTCGCGCTAAAAATATTGATATTTCAAGCAAAGCAAAAGTTACTGGCGAGATCATTTACGGCTCGCTTTCAGTAGAAGACGGCGCTTGTATTGATGGCTCTTTTAAGAAAATTTCTTAAGCTACGCGTTCTTATTTCGAGAATAAACTAGCGCAGTTCTTGATTATACATTGAGGCGCAGAACACTCCTAAAAATATTTTCTCTTTTAGATTTTTAGTAACAAAAATGATGCATAAATCTCCTAAATCCCGCCGTGCTTTCTCTCTCATCGAACTCTCTGTAACGATTGTAATAATCGGTATTTTCGTTGCTGGGGTTATCGCCGCAAATTCTCTCATCAAAAAATTTCGCATTCAATCTGCTCAAGCTGTAACCAAGTCATCTCCAATATCTGGAATTACCAGCAATGCTGTTTGGCTGGAAGGTAGTTTGGACAGTAGCTTTTTGGATTCTGAAAGTAGCGATTCTACCGCCATCAGTACTTGGAACGACCAAAGTAGCAACGCTAATAAATATGCTATTTCTCAAGTAGGAAGCGGGCCGGTTTACTCCAATACAATCAATTACGTTCACGCGGTAAAATTCTCTGGCAGTACGTCAAATTATTTAAAAATTGCTGATGCCAGTTTTTTAAATAACACTGACTACACGATCGTTGTTTTAGAAAAAAGACAGGCAGCAAGTGCCGGATATTTTTTAAGCACCACCGATGTAAGCGACGCAGCTGACAATAAATTAGCTTTGGGATATGCCAGCGATGGCGTCATCTCGCACAGCCATAATTCTACGAATTACGCCATCACCCCAAAAGTTAGCGCTTACGCTGACTCAACTGATAAGCCGCGACTTTTCACCTTTGTGCAAGATTCAAGTGCAGGCAAAGAAACCTACATTAACGGTACGTTATCGGCTTCTGACGCAGCTAACACCTCGCAATTATCGGGC
>CAIRMX010000062.1 GCA_903879805.1 uncultured Alphaproteobacteria bacterium
AATCTGCTCAGTTTGCAAAAGAGAAGCCGGTGGATTTGCTTTTATTCCACCACCGCTGCGCGCCAGCGATCCAAGAAATCGCAAGATGATGAAGTACTTCTGCGGGGTGAATTGTCAGAAAATTTTTAGCAAAATTTACAAAAAAAATAACATGATCGACTTAACCAAAAATGAAAAAGAAGCCATTGAGTCTGCATTAAAACCAGTTGGTGAATATGTGGCAGAAATCGGCATGGATCGCCCACTCTCGAGTTATTCAAGAGAAGAAGTTTTGTGCTTAATTGAAGTGGCACTCAGCGCTTATTTTGACTTCATGCAAGGCAAAGAATCTGAAGCAGAAATGTCGGAGGTATTGCCATGCTAGATTTTAATCACCGACCAAAAATTTCGGATAAAATAAATCTGCTAATCGACAAGGCGTTAACGGCGGAACACTCAAAGCAAGAGGCAAGAGATTATCTTGGCGCATCGCGTCTTGGTGTTTCATGCAGCCGCGCTTTGCAGTTTGAATATACCGATACTCCGAAAGATGAAGATCAAAATTTTACCGGCAGGACTCTAAAAATTTTTCAGGCTGGTCATGTCTTTGAAGAGCTGATGATTAAGTGGTTGAGGCTTGCTGGCATCAATCTCATCACTCAAAAACAAAATGGAAATCAGTTCGGATTTGCTGTCGCTGGTGGTAAAGTTAAGGGTCATATTGACGGCGTTATCATTGATGCCCCTGAAGATTTTGATTTCAAATTCCCGATGCTTTGGGAATGCAAATCGCTGAATGATAAATCGTGGAAAGATGTCGTTAAAAAAGGTCTCGCCGCTTCAAAACCGATCTATGCCGCGCAAGTCGCAATTTATCAGGCCTACATGGAAAGCCAGATTGAAGGCATTTCAAAAAATCCCGCACTCTTCACCGCAATCAACAAAGACACTGCCGAGATTCATTTCGAGTTAATCAATTTTGATCAAGAGCTTGCACAAAAAACCAGCGACAAAGCGGTGCAAATTTTATGCGCCACTGAATCTCATGAATTGCTGCCAAGAATTGCGACCGACTCGACTTACTTCGAATGCAAATTCTGTCCATGGCAACAACGTTGCTGGAGGTTGTAAAGCATGGAAAATTTACTCGATTTTAACAGCGCTAATGAACAGCAAAAAGAAAGCGAAAGAATTGATGTTGAGGCAATAAGAAGTGCTCTTCTCAACGGCATTGAAGATGTTTTATTTTACCTTCTTCCAAGCGGTCACATTCGCAATAATTGCTTTCATATTGGCAGCACGAAGGGTGAACAAGGCAAGAGTCTGATCGTTCAGCTTGCCGGTGAAAAACAAGGTCAATGGTTTGATTTTGCGACCAATAAAGGCGGCGATATTTTTACGCTTTGGGAAGAAGTCAGAGGTTATCACAAATCTGATTTCAACAAGGTTTTAACCGAGATTAATTCTTGGCTTGGCAATCCTTCAGCTTCTTCGCACACAACACAAAAACCAGCTGCGCGTAGCTTTAGCGATGATCTTGGAAAACCAACTGCCAAGTGGGATTATTTTGATCGTGAAAATAAACTGATCGCCTGCGTCTATCGCTACGACACCGAAGACGGAAAAGAATTCAGGGTTTGGGATGTAAAAAATAGAAAAGCCAAATCACCTGATCCGAGACCACTTTACAACATTCCAGCAATTACCTCTGCCAAAAAAATCATTCTTGTCGAAGGTGAAAAATCCGCTGACAGTTTGATTGCTTACGGACTCACCGCCACAACTGCAATGTTTGGTGCAAA
>CAIRMX010000063.1 GCA_903879805.1 uncultured Alphaproteobacteria bacterium
TCCCCTCCTTTTCAAGGAGGGGTTGGGGGTGGTTATTCGAGAGTTCCCATCATTAATTCAACCAACCAAACAATGCTAAAACTTCACGAACTCTTCCTCACCTTCTTCTACTCCGGCAAAGCAAAAAAAGCTCCCGGAACCGTGGGCAGCTTCACCTCCCTACTCTTCTGGTTTTTTCTCACCACCTGTTTTTTCAATCAGCAAATCTCGCTAGTTACACAAAATATTTTCTGGGGAATTTTTTTAATTGCGGCTTTCGTTTACGGCTGCATCGCCTCACCAATTTACGCCAAACAATTTGGACAAATCGATCACCAAACTATTGTGCTCGATGAAACTGTCGGGCAAATCGTGGCGCTACAAATTACCTTTTCTCTGCTTTACCAAACTTACTTCTCACAACCACTTTTAATAATTGCGCATTTGATTTTCTGCTTCGCCTCTTTCCGCTTTTTCGATATTAAAAAACCTTCCTTCATCGGCTATTGCGACCGCAATTTTAAAAGTGGTTTCGGCGTGATGTTTGATGATTTGATCTGCGGAATTATCACTGCTTTGATTGGTGGCACCCTGTTGCTTTTGACACATTAAAATTCTCTTGCGCTCTTTTTAGCTTACAAACTTTTACAACTAGAATTTGCAAGTGATTCTAACTGGTTCAATTAACCCAGTTTTTTTCCCGCTTCAAATTTATGCTAAGCCACAATTTCAAGGTTGGAGCACTCATCATTACAGCAGTTATATGCTTATCCTTTGTGGTAAAATATAATGTTCTGCTCAGCCAAAAAGAAAGTGCTGCCAAAAAAGATGCCGAAAGAATCCACGAAATTTTATGCATTAATTTTAACCAAACTGAAAAAATTTTAGTTTCGCTTGGCAAAAAAATTATCGACACCACGCCAAATCTTGAGCCCAAAACCATTTTAAAAATTTTTACCGAAACTCCCAATATTAACGGCTACAATAATATTTTCTCTTGGAGTCTTTTTGACTTTGTCAATATCGATGGCTTCCAAGTTGTAACTACAATGCTTGGTGTCAGAAAAAATCCGCCAAAAATTGCGCTTGAAAGAAATTATTTAAACCATGGTAACGAGCCGTGGAAAATTATTTTCTCCAGCAGCGTTATTGGAATTCCGAGCGAAATTTATGTAATTCCAGCCGGCGTACAAATCGAAACCAAAGATCGCAAACGCGTTGGAGCGGTTACAGTTGGCCTCGATGTTAAAAAATTAGTCAGCATTATCGAACCCAGCCTTTCTGAAAGTGGCAGCTTTCTAGTAATTGACCAAAGAAATGACCAATTAACCTTGGGGTCTTCTGAGGAAAATTTTGGCAAAGTTTTTAACCGCATGCCACAGTCGCTTGACGGCAAAAATTACGTTTACGAAAAAAGAATGGATTCGAAATACCCTTACAAAATCTGGGTTGGCTACGATAAAAAAGAATTTTGGCGCGAGGTATTTTACTCTTCCCTAACTTTGATTACTCAAATCATTGGCATCTCAGCCTGCGTTGGTTTTTTACTGCATCGCCTCGAAAAATAATTTAGCGCAAAAAAGATCAATCAGCCAAATTGACATTGGCAATTCGCTAAATAAATTGCCGCGCTTCTTTACAAAGATTTCAAACATCTCTTCCCAACAATCATGGAACAAATTTTTACTCAGCTTCTTGAGCTGCTTCTAACCTTGGTCTTGCCAACTTTGGGTTACATTTTGCTAGTTGCCTTGCCTTTGCTTGGTGCGGTTGCTTATTTGACTTTGATGGAACGCAAAGTAATTGGCGCTATGCAGTTGCGCAAAGGGCCAAACGTGGTTGGACCTTTTGGTTTATTGCAACCTTTAGCAGATGGTTTGAAGCTGATGTTAAAAGAAGTAATCATCCCAGATCAATCGAACAAAGCCTTATTCTTATTGGCTCCAATCATTACTTTCGTTTTGGCATTAATCGGTTGGGCAGTGGTTCCATTTTCTGAAACTTTCAAAATTGCCAACATCAATATTGGCGTTACTTACTTGCTTGCTACCTCATCCCTTGGGGTTTACGGCATTATCATTGCTGGCTGGGCCAGTAATTCGAAATATGCATTTTTGGGCGCAATTCGCTCTTCAGCACAAATGATTTCTTACGAAGTTTCAATTGGTCTAATCATCATTTCCGTAGTGCTTTCTTGCGGCTCGCTAAACCTTAGCGAAATTGTTTTAGCGCAAAAAAATCACTGGTACGTTTTAGCACATTTTCCAATGTTTATTTTGTTTTTCATTTCCGCTTTAGCCGAAACCAACCGCTTACCATTTGATCTTCCTGAAGCAGAATCTGAGCTAGTTGCCGGTTACAACGTTGAATACAGCTCAATGCCTTTCTCAATGTTTTTCCTTGGCGAATATGCCAATATGATTTTGATTTCGGCTTTCGCCTCAATCCTTTTCCTAGGCGGCTGGTTACCACCTTTTGACATTGCAATTTTCAATGCAATTCCGGGACCAATCTGGCTCATGGCAAAAATTTTCTTTTTACTTTTTTGCTTTATTTGGGTGCGCGCCACCTTGCCGCGTTATCGCTACGATCAATTGATGAGATTGGGTTGGAAAGTTTTTCTACCGCTTTCACTAGCTTGGGTTGTTGGCACCGCCGCCTTCGTCGTTTATTTGAAATAACCTCATGAAATTTTTAAAAAGCGCTTCTTCATTTTTACTTAGAGAAATCATCATCGGCCACGCCCTGACCTTGCGTTATTTCTTTAAGAAAAAAGTTACGATTAATTACCCTTACGAAAAAGGCCCAGTTAGCCCGAGATTTCGCGGCGAACACGCTTTGCGCCGCTATCCAAATGGCGAAGAAAGATGCATCGCCTGCAAACTTTGTGAAGCAATTTGCCCAGCGCAAGCAATCACCATTGAAGCTGAGGAAAGAACTGATGGTTCACGCCGCACCACCAAATACGACATCGACATGATGAAATGTATTTACTGCGGACTTTGCCAAGAGGCTTGCCCGGTTGACGCAATTGTTGAAAGTTCAAATTTTGAATTTTCCACCGAAACTCGTGAAGAACTTTACTACAATAAAGACAAACTTTTGGCCAATGGCGAACGTTACGAATATTCACTTCGCCAAAATATCGAATCTGACGCTAAACATCGCTAATCATGAATTTCACACTTGATCTATTTTATCTTTTTTCTTTTGTCTTAGTAGCTTCAGCACTTGTGGTTGTAAGTGCCAAAAACATGGTGCATTCCGTCATGTTCTTGGTTTTATGCTTTTTAAATGCCGCCGGACTTTTCGTTTTGCTGGGCGCTGAATTTTTAGCGATGCTGTTGATCGTGGTCTATGTGGGCGCGATTGCGGTTTTGTTTTTGTTTGTCGTGATGATGCTCAATGTCGATTTCAAAGATGTTGAACATAAAATTAATCGCCACTTGCCGATTCTCATCATGATTGGCGTTTTGATGCTGACTGAGATTTTCCTCATCACGCAATTTTCTAGCGTGAAATTTTACGACACCGTTTCGCTCTTCCCTACTCCAACTGACATTCACAACACTAACGCGATTGGCAATCTGCTTTACACAGATTTCATTTTACCATTCCAACTAAGCGGCTGCATCCTTTTCGTTGCCATGATCGGCGCCATTGTTTTGACTTTACGCGACGAAACTCGCTTCATCCGCAAACAAAAAATCAGCGACCAAGTGGCTCGCACCAAAGCAAATTCTTTGGAAATCGTTAAAGTAAAATCCGGCGAGGGGATTGATTTATAATTATGAACGGACTTGAACTGAAGCACTTCATCACACTTTCAGCAATTTTATTTTGCATCGGAGTTAGTGGTATTTTTCTGAATCGCAAAAACGTGATTTCGCTTTTAATGTCGATCGAGCTGATGCTGCTTTCGGTCAATATTAACTTCGTAGCATTTTCAGCTTTCTTGCATGATTTAGTCGGACAGATTTTTGCAATTTTCATTCTGACTGTTGCCGGCGCCGAAGCCGCGATTGGCTTGGCCATTTTGGTGATTTACTTTCATAATCGTAAAAATATCGAAATTGAAAATATCTCATCAATGAAAGGCTAATGCGCATTTTCAAAAAATTTGTCATCACCATTTTTTTTCTCCTCGCACCACTCTCCTCTTTTGCTCAAGATCCAAATTGCGTCATTGACGACAACATTTCCGACCAAATTTTAGCCCAAGTTGACCGCAAAAATCCCGAAGCAATTCGCGGGCTTCGCAACTGTTTCAAGTTCGATCACCAGCTGATGATGAAAGCTGCAATCATCGATCCCACTCAATTTCAATTCGCCGCCGATGTTTTGCAAGGCGATGAAAATTTTGTGCATCGCTTAATCAAAGTAAGCCCTGCAGCGCTAGAATATGCCTCAGCAAAACTTCGCAGCAATGGCAGCTTCATGGAAAGAGCCACTTACATCAGTCGCGACTCTTTGCAATTTGCCGCACCGGTTCTCACCGACAATAAAATTTTCATGCGGCAAATGATTACGATTGATTCGAGAAATTATAAATTTGCCTCAGAGCGCTTGAAAGAGCTTACAGAATTTGCCGAGATCGCTTTTAAAGATGATGGATTATTGCTGGAATTTGCGCCGATAAAAATCAGATCTGATAAAAATTTAGTTAGAATCGCCACCCATTCCAACGAGTCGGCAATTAAATTTGCCTCAGATGAGATGAAGAAAGAGAAGGAGTTTCAGTTTGCTCCTGAAAAACTTTCTGACGTAAATATCGCAGAACTAGAAAAGTTTTTGCAGAAAAATTACACCATCGCCGAGAAGCAAAAAAACCTCGGATTTTCCGTGACCGGCAAAGCCAAAAAATTTCCTAAACAACAAATTATTGATCGCAATTACGTCACAAAATGGCAGGGCGATTTAAGACTTTCCGATGAAACAATTAATCGCGATCTGCATTTGATTGCGGCAGATAGTCGTAATTATCCAATTTTGTGGAAGAGAGATTTTCGTAAATATCCTGAGCTAATTAAAAAAATCGAAAATTTTTTAGCCAATCACAATGTTGATCAAAGCGCCATTGACAGTCTTTTGACGACTTATTTTTGGAAAATAAAAAATAATCCAACCACCTTCGCATTTAATTTATACTTGCTACGCGACAGTAACGACGTGGATTTTGGCCCAGAATTTTCTGACGTCACCTCCCTCACCGCAATAGTGCAAAAGCAAAAAAATAAATGGGCCATGACAGTTGTTGAAGTGGTTTTTGACAGCGAAATCAAAACCGATGTCGGCTATTTAAACGGCCATAAAAAATATATTTTGTGGGATCTCTACAAACTCAATAAGCTCGATAAAAGCCCGAAATTAATTTTTAAAGTTGAAGACAGATTCAAAGAATATTTTGAAATTTTTGAAGAACAGGTCGGTGGCAAATATAAAATGATCCATCACTTTGATCCCTCTTTTTAAATTAAGAGTTTTTTACAAAAATTGATTTGACAAAAATTTAGTTTCTTTATCTTCTGCGGATGCTTGATTTTAGTACTCAATTTAACTACCTCCCCAACTCAATAATTTTACATAGTTATGAAAAACAATCGCCGTATAAGCGCCTTCTCTTTGATTGAAATTTCAATCGTAATTTTAATCGTCGGCATATTGGTTGCGGGCGTAACTCAGAGTAGTCGTTTGCTTTCACAAGCAAAACTAAGCAGCGCTAAAAGCATGACTCGAAGCGCCCCTGTTTCTTCAATCAAAAATCTAGCTCTTTGGATCGAATCTACTTCTGATGCCAGCTTTCAATCTTCTGATCTTGATGATACTACTGCAATCACCACTTGGAACGATATCAATCCTCAAGCAACCCTTAAAGCAAGCTTCACTGTTACTGGTACTCCGATATACAGAACAAACTTGATCAACGGCCTTCCAGCAGTCTGCTTCAACAGCACTGCAAATTGCGGAACTGGAACCGGAACAACTAACAGCTTAAGCTCTGCTAACTTTTCTAACATCTCGGCTGGTTCAACTGTTTTTGCGGTTGTAAAATTGCCAAATACTCTTGCCGCCGAGCCAATCCTAAGCAAACGTATTGTGACTTCTGCGTTCTCTGCAGCAAGTAGTGCTAACATCCAACTTAACACGACTGCTGGTGGCGAATGGCAATATTGCGATGGAGCAACTCAATCTGGTAACAACGTAACTTGCACTCTAGGTTCGGGACTTGCAGCCGCATCTGTTCCAGTTGGAGCTACAAAAGGCATTTATGCTGTATCACTTGTTTACAATGCTGGCCCATCTACTGCCGCAGGAACAACAGCAACAGGCTTTACCTTCTTCCAAAATGGCGCGGCCGGAACTCAAGGAAATACCGCTAGCACACCATCAATCTCAGTTACTGATCCTCTACTAGTTGGAAAAACCAGCACTTCTGACGCTGCGGCTTACTTCAAAGGATATATCGGCGAAATCATCATCTTCGATCGCGCTCTTAAAAAAGAAGAAAGACAATCTATCGAACATTACCTTGGTGAAAAATGGGGAATTGCCATGACTACTGCAACGATCTAATCTGCAGCTAGATCTAATTTTAAAAAGCTCGGATGAAATAATTTCATCCGAGCTTTTTTTGTCTAAAGCAAGCCGCTTTCTTCCCGACTTAGGCCAACCACAAATCCCCTCGTCCTAGATGCAGTAGAATCAAGGGTTGAGATGATTATTTTTGGGGGTTTGTCACACTAAGGGATAAAATTTGATAAAAATCAGGAATTAATCTTCTTAAAAAGTCATAA
>CAIRMX010000064.1 GCA_903879805.1 uncultured Alphaproteobacteria bacterium
AATCTGATCCACTTAGAAATCACACTAAAATCTTCATCTCCGGCCAAAGAAGGGGAATCACAAAATCACTCAAAAAGCAGCTCAAAAGAAGATCGGCGATTGAACCAATGATTGGACACATGAAGCAGGAAGGGAAGCTAGGGCTTTGCAGGCTTAAAGGGATTGTTGGTGATCAGATCAATGCGCTGCTGACAGGAGTTGGGCACAATTTGAGGCTGATTCTGAATCACGTCCGGAAACTGTTGAGGCTCAAAAAACTAAAGAATTTTGTGATCCAAATTTTACTCCACTTATTGGAGATATTTTTACTAAAAATTTATCGACTTAGGAGTTTTTAGTTTGGAGAGTGGGTTCTTCAGCATCGACTAATTATCTACAAATTCACCTTCGCGGTTTAAGAGGTTTTTTCGCACACCTTCAATAACAAAGCCGAATTTTTCGTAGAAAGAAATTGCGCGTTTATTGTCCACTTCAACGCCGAGCTCAATTTTGGTAAAGCCTTCATCTTGAAGCGAAGAAATGATTTCTTGAAAAAAAATTGTGCCGAGGCCCTTTCTTTGTTCGAGCGATTGATTAATCGCTAATTTATCTAAATAGGCGATGTGTTTTATGCGGTGAGTGCCTTTGCTAATTTACTACTAAGCCTAGCACTTCAAAAGATGCAGGCGGTTAAAAATATCACGCCATATTTCTTTAAAATCATCCTTGCTGAGCACCGGATAATTCATGTAAGGATTAACCGCCTCATGCATCAAAATATCGTAAACCTTATCGAAATCTTGTTCTTCGGCTTGCGATATTTTGATTTTTTGTATTATTTTCTCAGTCTTTTAAAGCCGGCTTCTAGGTCAGATTTCAAATCTTCGATATCTTCCAAACCAATATTGATTCTAAGGCAAGTCTTGTCGCTATAAGGCCATTTAGTGACGCTTCTGACATTGGTTGGGTCAATTGGCAGAATCAGTGATTCGTAGCCACCCCAAGAATAGCCCATGCTGTAATAGTGAAGTTTATCAACCATCCGAGCCAGAGATTCGTTGGAATATTTGCGATCCAAAATAACGGTGAACAAACCTGCCGCACCAGTGAAATCACGTTTCCACAGCTTGTGACCGGCGTCTGATTCTAAAGCCGGATAAAGAATTTTCGAAACTTCCGATCTTGATTCTAACCACTGCGCTAATTCAAGCGCTGTTTTGGCGCAGTGATCCATGCGAATTTTGGAAGTGCGAAGACCGCGTTGTACCATGTAAGAAGAAAATGGAGCAGCGGTTACCGCCATATATCTAAAGGCTTCATACATCACGCGGAAATCTTTTTCTTGGACAGTAATTGCGCCCATCATCACGTCGGAATGTCCATTGATATATTTGGTAAGCGCCGTCACCACAACATCAGCGCCATGCTCGAGTGGTTTAAAGTAAATGCCGCTAGCCCAAGAGTTATCAACAATTGTTGTGACGCCATGTTTTTTAGCCACTTTGCAAATCGCCGCAATGTCTTGCACTTCAAAGCTTAGAGAGCCGGGACTTTCCATGAAAATCACTTTAGTATTTTTTTTGATCAGTTTTTTAATATCTTCACCAATCAATGGATCGTAGTAAGTGGTTTCGATGCCCAGTTTTTTCAAAAATTTATCAGCGAAACTGCGAGTTGGAGAGTACACATTATCAACTAGCAACATGTGATCACCTTGCTTCAAGAAGGCGACTAAAGCGGTGTTAATTGCCGCAGCTCCCGAAGAGGTTACAAAAGAATTATATCCGCCATCAATTTCAGCGATGGCTTTTTCTAGCGCGAAATTGGTTTGGGTGCCGTAGCGACCATATTTCAATTCGTAAGGCTCAACCAAATCATTGTTGGAATAGCCGCGCTCAGCGTAAATCAAGTCTTTCAGCGTTGGAAAAACGATGGTCGAGGTTTGATAAATCGGTGGATTAACCATCCAGCCTTGCTCTTTTGGATTGCGTCCCGCGTGAACGACGCGAGTGGCTTCATGCATTTTTTTATCCATTTTTACCCCGATTAAAATTACGCAATTAATGGTCCTAAATTTTTGCCGGCCAAAATATGCACATGAAAATGTGACACGCTTTGATTGGCATCTAAACCCATGTTTGAAATCAGGCGAAAGCCAGATTTCTCAGCTCCCACCAGCTTTACAACTTCGTCAACTTTTTGAAAAAAGTGCGAAATTTCTTCTGATTTTGCCTTGGAGGCAAAATCAGAAAAATCTAAATATTCACCTTTTGGAATTACTAAAATGTGAGTCGGAGAAGCTTTGAAAAGATCGTGAAAGGCTAAAACTTTTTCGTCTTCGTAAACTTTTTGCGCCGGAATTTCGCCGCGAATAATTTTAGCAAAAACGTTGTTTGAGTCGTAAATCATAGATTATTTTTTCTCAGCGTCAGCAGCAACGCGAACTTTTAGCATTACATCTGGTTCAACAACTTTACCGTCGCGTCCAGCGCCTTTTTTGATTTTATCGACGAATTCCATGCCTTTAATCACGCGTCCCCAAACGCTATATTGATTGTCCAAAAATCTTGAATCGCTAGTCACAATAAAAAATTGGCTATTGGCGCTGTTTGGAGCAGAAGAACGGGCCATTGAAAGAGTGCCGCGAATGTGCGGTTCGTCAGAAAACTCAGCTCTTAAATCTGGTAATTTACTGCCGCCCATTCCGGTGCCTGTAGGATCGCCAGTTTGTGCCATGAATCCATCAATTACGCGGTGAAAAACAATGCCGTCGTAAAATTTTTGGCGAGCTAATGTTTTAATGCGCTCAACATGTTGTGGGGCAATTTGTGGTAGCAATTCAATTACTACGCGACCATATTTAAGGTCGATATAAAGAGTGTTTTCCAGATCGTTTTTTGTGGTTGCTTTAGCAGCAGAAGCTTGACTCATGGTAGAAAAAATTAAGGTTACGAAAGTTAGAATTTTAAAAAGATTTTTCATAAATTTTATACGCGTTGGGGTTGCTTTTTTTAAGGAAGGCGGGCGGTTTTTAGGTGGCGATAAAATTTTTTCAAGCGACAGATTTTTAGAATTTTTTATCGGTCCAAAAGTACTGTAAAAAGAAATGATTGACAAACAGATCACCAAAAATAAGTTGCGCGACCTTTTTTAAAGCTGTTCTCATTTTTAAATCTCTTATGTTTGCTATTATCGAAACTGGCGGAAAGCAATATCGCGTTTGCGCCAATGAAAAAATTATTGTTGAAAAACTTATCGGCGAAGCCGGTTCAAAAGTTACAATAGACAAAGTTTTGTTAGTTAAGTCTGATGCAGGCGAAATCTCTTTCGGCAGCCCTCTAGTTGCTGGTGCAAAGGTTGAAGCTGAAATCGTAAAAACTTTCAAAGACGACAAAGTTATCATCTTCAAAAAAAGAAGAAGACAAAACTCTCGCAGAAAACAAGGTCATCGTCAGCAACAAACATTGCTGAAAATTTTATCAATTAAGGCGTAGCCGTACGGGGCTTGGGCTTGTTCCCAAAGTTTCTGTATAATTATCAGGAGAAACCATGGCATCGAAGAAAGCTGGTGGTAGTTCGAGAAACGGCCGTGATTCGGCTGGTAGAAGACTCGGAGTTAAAAAATACGGTGGTCAAACAGTAATCGCAGGCAACATCATTGTTCGCCAAAGAGGAACTCAATGGCACCCAAGAAAAAATGTTGGCATCGGTAAAGATCACACGATTTTTGCTAAAATTGCTGGCATCGTGACTTTTGTAAAATCAGCTCACAATAAAAGAACTTTCATCGACGTAGTTGCTGCAAGTTAGTTCTAAAGATCTTCCAAAGTCCGATTAGCCAAATCGGACTTTTTCTTTTTATATGCGGATATGGCGAAATTGGCAGACGCACTAGACTTAGGATCTAGCGCCGCAAGGCATGTGGGTTCAAGTCCCTCTATCCGCACCATCCTTCGCTCTTACGAGCTTCGAATGGCAGGCCAGCTTCAGCTGGACTGTCAGACGGAGAACGCTAGAGCGAAGGATGCCCTTCATAGCTCGAAGAGCGAAGTAGGGCTCTCGAGACACCCTCGATCCAAGGCGCAAATTTACTTCCCCAGCAGCTTTGTAAAATTACCAAAATCCCTCTCTCTTTTTTTTCCAAAAAAATCAGCATTTTTTTTCACAATTCCCCCACGAACAGATTGCTATTTTTCATCACTTCTTTTTAAATTCGCGCCTCATTTTTTCTTCGAAAAAAGATCACTAAAGTTCCTATCCGTAAACTTATCTCAATCCTTACAAATCAAGGCTTTATCAATGGAAATACAAATCAAAAATACCTTCGACAAAAAACTTAAAAAAGATTTTCACGTCATAATTCCTCGTCAATTAATCGAGACAAAAGTTAACGATTATATCGAGAAAGTTCGTGGCAATTTTTCACTAAAAGGTTTCCGCAAAGGACAAGTTCCTGCCGCGGTAATTAAAGAAAAATACGAAGCCTCAATCATGGCTGATGAGTCAGACAAAATCATCAATGACACCGTTAAAAAAATCGTTACCGACAATAATATCAAACTTGCGCTTACGCCAAAAATCGACATCAAAACTTTTGAGGCCGGCAAAGATGTTGAGTTCACAGCGGTAATGGAACTTTACCCACAAGTGCCAGAAGTCGAATTAAACAAAATCAAAGTCATCAAAAGAGATTCGGAAATTTCTGCTGCTGACCTCGATGAATCTTTAACAAAATTGTTAAAATTTTATCGTAAATGGAATCCAAAAGCAGCTTCTGAAAAAGCCAAATTGGGTGACTCAGTTAACATCGATTATTTAGGCAGAATTGACAAAGTAGAATTCGAAGGTGGCGCTGCTAAAGGTTACCAGTTAGAGCTTGGCAGCAAAAGCTTCATCGATGATTTCGAAGAGCAACTTGTTGGCAAAAAAGCCGGTGACGAAGTTCGCGTAAAAGTGAAATTTCCGAAAGAATATCAGAAAGAAGAATTCGCCGGAAAAGCCGCTGAATTTGAAGTTAAAATCAACGAAGTTTTAGCTGCAGAAATGCCAGAAATTAACGATGAATTTATCAAAAATAATTTCGGACTAGAAAGCAAAGCTAAGCTTGAAGAAGCAGTGAAAAAGCAGATCGCCGACAATTACCAAAGCATGGAACGCAACTTATTCAAAAAAGAACTTTTCGATTTCTTGAATAAAAAACATGATTTCGAATTGCCAGCCGGCCTTGTTGAAGAGCAGCTTGCCAACCTTTGGGCTGAAACTGAAGAAGAGCTAAAAGCCAATCCAAATAAATTCAAAAACGACAAAGAAAAAGAAAAAGCCAAAGAGAAAAAACGCGAAATTGCCCAGCGCATGATCCGTTGTGGCATGATCCTTTCTGACTTGGCGCAAAAAAATAAAGTTGAAGTTACTAACGACGATTTGAACCAAGAAATCGGCAAAATCTTGGCACGTTTTCCAAACCAAGAAAAAGCTGTGCTTGATTACTACCAAAAAAATGCAAGCGCGGTGCAACAGCTTCGTGGCTCGATCATTGAAGAAAAAACTATCGATTTCATCTTGAGCAATTCTGGACTGGAAAAGAAAAAAGTTTCGCTAAAAGAGCTGGATAAGCTTTGGCAAAAAGCCAGCGAAGTTGAATAAATAAATAGCTCGTCATCCTCGAATTCTTGAGGATGACGAGTCTCGCGCGCCAACGAATCACACGCACTAATTAATCTTAATAAATTTTTTTATGACTCACTTCCTAGACGCTCTAAAATTAGTCACTTTTGCAATCCACAAAGAAGGCTACAAATTCATCATCATCTTCGCTTTAGTAACCGCGCTTCTAGCCATGCTAAGCAACACTCTTGGCCTAATCGGACTTGTCGCAACATTATGGTGCGTATTTTTCTTCCGTGATCCTGAAAGAGTTATGCCAGTTGAAGAAAACGTAATCATCAGCCCGGCTGATGGTGTTGTTACTCGCGTTGATTATTCAGTTGAAGCTCCAGACGACTTGGGCTACGGCAATAAAAAATTCAACAAAATCACTGTGTTTTTAAACGTATTTAACGTTCACGTAAACCGCGTTCCTGTAAGCGGCACCGTAACAAAAGTTAGCTACAAACCAGGTAAATTTTTGAGTGCCAATGCTGACGAAGCCAGTGCTGAAAATGAAAGAAATTCAGTGATTGTAAAAACTGCTAACGGCACCGAAATCATCTTCGTGCAAATCGCCGGACTAGTGGCGCGTCGTATCGTTTCTGAAATCAAAGAAGGCCAAGAAGTTACAATGGGTGATCGTTACGGCATCATTCGTTTCGGCAGTCGCGCTGACATTTATTTGCCAGAAGACGTTTCAATCAAATCTTTGATTGGTCAAACCATGATCGGCGGCGAAACTATTATTGCGAAATTGAACTAATTTTAAAAAAAACATGCGCTCTCCAAATATTGCAAAACTAGCTTCAAAGCGCGAAGAAGCTAGAATCGGCGGCGGTCAAAAAAGAATCGACCTGCAGCATTCAAAAGGAAAATTAACCGCTCGCGAAAGAATCGAGGTTCTTATGGATCCCGATTCTTTCGAAGAATACGGTCTTTACGTTGAACATCGCTGCACCGATTTCGACATGGATGACAAAAAGCATCCAGGTGACGGCGTAGTTACCGGACAAGGCACCATCAATGGTCGCCTCGTTTTTGTTTACAGCCAAGATTTCACCGTAATGGGCGGATCTTTGGGTGAAGCTCACGCTAGAAAAATTTGCCAAGTTTTAGATCGCGCCATGCAAGTTGGTGCGCCAGTAATTGGCATTAACGATTCGGGCGGAGCCAGAATTCAAGAGGGTGTAGATTCACTCGGCGGCTACGGCGAAATTTTCCAACGCAATATTGACGCTAGTGGCGTTGTTCCGCAAATCTCTCTAATCATGGGGCCCTGCGCGGGTGGTGCGGTTTATTCACCGGCACTAACCGATTTCACAATCATGGTAGAAAATTCTTCTTACATGTTTGTGACAGGTCCCGACGTAGTTAAAACCGTTACTCACGAAACCGTTACCCAAGAAGAATTGGGCGGCGCTTCAGTTCACGGCAGCAAAAGCGGCGTGGCTCACTTAACTTTCAAAAGCGACATTGAAGCGCTTTTGCAAGCGCGTCGTTTGATTAATTTCTTGCCACTTTCCAACCAAAAACCGTCTCCTCAAATTCCAACAGCTGACGAAGCTGATCGCGTTGACATCTCGCTAAACACTTTGATTCCAGACAATACCAACCAGCCTTACGACATGTCTGAGCTAGTTGAGAAAATTTTGGACGAAGGTGACTTTTTCGAGATTCATCCAAACTACGCCAAAAATATCATGGTTGGGTTCGGACGTTTGGAAGGCGAAACTATTGGGATCGTGGCTAACCAGCCAATGCATTTGGCTGGATGTCTCGACATTAAAGCCAGTGAAAAAGCGGCGCGTTTTATTCGCTTTTGTGACGCTTTTAACATTCCGATTTTAACTTTCGTTGACGTACCCGGTTTCTTACCCGGCACCGATCAAGAACATGCCGGCATCATTAAACACGGTGCTAAATTGCTTTACGCTTACGGTGAGGCGACAGTGCCAAAAATCACTGTTGTTACCCGCAAAGCTTACGGCGGTGCATACATTGTAATGAATTCGAAACACTTGAAAGGTGACGTAAACTACGCTTGGGCTAACGCTGAAATCGCGGTAATGGGGCCTGAGGGTGCTGTTGAAATCATCTTCCGCGAAGATGCGAAAAATCCAGAAAGCAAAGCTAAACGCGTTGCTGAATATCGTGAGAAATTTGCTTCACCTTTTGTAGCAGCATCTCGCGGCTTCATTGACGAAGTGATTCGCCCACAAAATACTCGCAAAAGAATCTGCGCTTCTTTGCAAATCTTGAAGAATAAAAAAGTAATCAAGCCTTGGAAAAAGCACGACAACTTGCCGATGTAGGTTGAGGGGAAAATAAATTAAAAAGCCGACTGATTTTTTAAGAATCAGTCGGCTTTTTTTTGCTTAAAGGAACCTCTGAACAACCCACAAATTCCTCACCACGCAACTGAGAATTTTTAGATTTTCCAAATCCAAAAAAAAATCCCTCAGTTTTTACCATAATTTTCTCGCAAAATCAGCCAATATTTTAGCTAACCTTGTTACTTTTGTGGTTCTTTGTGGATAGTTGCGGCCCAAGGGGCGCAACTATCCCTTGTTCAGACGTGAATTGCTAT
>CAIRMX010000065.1 GCA_903879805.1 uncultured Alphaproteobacteria bacterium
CGACGACGCTCGCGCTTTGCTCAGGGACCTATTTAGTATTGAAGTTACTTCTTCGCTTTCTTTGAAAATCTTCCTCTTCTTCCACCACCCGCCGCTTTCTTCGCAAGATCAGTTGCAATCAAATCAACCGCGCGATTCAAACCAACTTCAAGCACACTGTCTTCTTTCAAAGAGGTGTATTTCTTGTCGTGCAGCAAATAAGGCCCAAATGGTCCAATGTTTGCGACAATTTTTTGGCCACTTTCTGGGTGAGTTCCAACTTCGCGAGGCAGCGACAAAAGATCCGCCGCGTCTTTCAAAGTAATCAAATTTGGATCTAGAGTTTTTGGAATCGAAATACGTTTTGGTTTTTTCACCTTCGGTTTTTTCGCCGGTTTTTCTACAGCTTTTTTCACCTTAGCTTTAGCTTTACTTGGTTTTTTAAGCTTCGCTTTTTCTTCTTTCTCTTTTGCTTTCGCCTCTTTTTCCTTGGCCTTTTCCGCTTCGGCTTCAGTGATTACTTCACTTCCGACCAATTCTAAGTAAGGCCCGTAAGGTCCAATTTTCACCATCACTTCGAAGCCAGTTTTTGGATCAACGCCCAAACTTCTTGGTTCGAATTGTGGTTTTCTTTCTCCATCTTCACCCAAATCACCATCTTTTTCAAAAAGCTGCATGGTGTGTTTGCACTCAGGATAGTTCGAACAACCAATGAAGGCGCCGAATTTGCCGAGGCGTAGGCTTAATTTTCCGGTGTTACAAGTTGGGCAAGAATCTTTCAAAGCACCCTTCTCATCCACACCAAAAATGTGGAAGCCAACTTTTTGGTTTAACACTTCTAAAACTTCGCCAAATGGCTTTTCGCTTACTTCAGAAGTTGATTTACTGAAATCTCCCCAGAATTTTTTAAGAAAAGTTTTCCAATTCATTTTGCCGTTAGAGATGATGTCTAGCTCATCTTCCAAATTCGCCGTGTAGTCGAATTCAACATATTTGGCGAAAAATTCTTTCAAGAAAGTTGTCACAATTCTGCCACGCTCTTCGGGGAAGAAGCGCTTTTTATCTAGCTTTACGTAGCCACGATCTTGCAAAACTGAAATGATTGCCGCGTAAGTTGACGGACGACCGATTCCTAATTCTTCCATTTTTTTAACGAGGCTTGCTTCCGAATATCTTGGTGGCGGCTCGGTAAAATGTTGTTGCGGCTTCACATCAAGTAGCGCCAAATTTTCTTTTTCGCGAAGCTCAGGAAGATTCTGTTTTGAGTCGTCTTCGTCAGCTTCATTGTCGTCGCGATCTTCGCGATAAACTTTGTAGAAACCGTCAAATTTGATTGTTGAACCAGTAGCACGCGCTTTGGCGTAAGCTGGAACTGTCGCAATGTCTGCCACAACTTGGTCAAAAATAACGTCGGTCATTTGTGAGGCCAAAGTTCTTTTCCAGATCAAATCGTAAAGCGCGAATTGGCCGTCTTCTAAATATTGTTTAACTTTGTCTGGCGAAAGTGAGAAGTCGGTTGGACGGATTGCCTCGTGCGCTTCTTGAGCATTTTTGATTTTGCTTTTGAAAACATTTGGCTCGGTCGGCAAATAATCTTTGCCGTAAAGTGCATTAATTTTTTCACGAACTGCGGTAACAGCTTCCGCGGTCAAAGAAACCGAGTCAGTTCTCATGTAAGTAATCAAACCTTGTGCCACGCCGTCAATTTCAATTCCTTCGTAAAGGCGTTGCGCGGTTGACATGGTGCGACTCACCGAAAAACCAAGTTTACGTGCTGCTTCTTGTTGTAGTGAAGAAGTGATGAAAGGCGGGTTAGAACGACGTTTGGCCTGCTTTTTGGTGACCGCAACTACGTGATATTTTTTCTCTTCAAGAAGTTGTTTGATTTTACCTGATTGGGCCTCGGTAACAATTGAAAATCTCTCAAGTTTCTTGCCTTCAATTTCAGTAACGCTCGCCTGAAACTCAGCATTCTTCTCGTTTTTGAGATCAATTTTAATGTCCCAATATTCTTCACTTTTAAAAGCATCAATTTCATCTTCGCGATCGCAAACAAGGCGCAAAGCCACTGATTGCACGCGTCCTGCTGATCTGCTGCCTGGCAATTTACGCCACAAAACTGGTGATAAAGTAAAGCCCACTAAATAATCCAAAGCGCGGCGAGCCTGTTGGGCATTGACCAAATCCATGTCGATGTCGCGTGGATTTTTGATTGCTTCAACGATCGAATTTTTAGTAATGGCATTAAAGACAACGCGCTCAACTTTCACCGTGGCTTTAATTGCCTTCTTCTGTTTCAAAACTTCCAAAACGTGCCAAGCGATTGATTCACCTTCGCGATCTGGATCGGGTGCGAGAATCAGCTTGCTGCAAAGCTTGGCGGCATCGACGATTTCTTTAACATTCTTTGAAGATTTTGCCGAAACCTCGTAACTCATGGCAAAATCATTATTTGGATCAACCGAACCATTTTTGCTTGGCAAGTCGCGAACATGGCCAAATGAGGCTAGAACCTTGTAGTCGCTGCCTAAATATTTGCCGATTGTTTTCGCCTTAGCCGGAGACTCGACGATTAAAAGATTTTTCATCACTTTGGTTTAAAATTTCTAAAAGGGGCGAGAAGCGTTTTAACTAAACGTTTCTGCGGACGATGCGGCCTTTAGTGAGATCGTAAGTAGTCATTTCGATTTCAACTTTGTCACCTTTCAACACACGAATTTTATTCTTTCTGATCTTGCCCGAGGCGTGCGCTGTAATGATGTGCTTATTTTCCAACTCAACGCGAAAAATAGTATTTGGCAAAACTTCAATGACGATTCCGTTCATTGAGAGAAGGTCTTCTTTAGGCATTTTTCTTTTGTTTTATTTTGTAAAGGGAAGCGCGAAGGCCGCGGAACCTATTTTGGCGAAAAGTAAAATTCAAGGAGCGTGAGTTGAGATGGTTAATTTGGGGATTTACTTCACATTAAAAACTCGTTCTTCCGTTTTCGTTAGAATCTTTCCGTCACGCCAAACTGTAGCCTTGACGCGATGCTTACCTTTTTTAATCAACCACAAAAACTTTGATCCAAGCGCGCGCTGCGCTGGTTCTTGATCGATTTTCCATTCCACCTCATCACTTTCTAAAATTCCCGAAAGGCTCATTTCGAAAGCCTGTTTATCGCTAGGGATTCTTGGATCAAACGCCATTTCCAAACCGTCAGTTGGTCGAAAAATTTCGATTTTTTTCTCAGGCATTTTTAATTCGCTAACTTTTTTCTCAGCAGTTTCCGGCAAAAAATATTCGGTGTAAGTGGCGCAATTAGCGCTTTCTTGCGGGTTAGCACAAACATCTTTGGCAATTAATTTCGGACTCAAAAAAAGCGGCGCCGTTTCAGCATTTTTTGTCAGTTCGTTAAAAATTCCGCGCAGCGCCAAAGACGGCCCCAAAGATCCCGTAATCCCGTCAGTTGGCACGTAATCAACATTCCCCATCCAAATTCCCACCGCATATTCGTGATTGTAACCCACAGCCCAAGCGTCGCGATAATCGGTGGAAGTTCCGGTTTTTACCGCGGTTTGGGTTGGCAGGTTCAAAACGCTGCTGCGGCCAAATTCAAGGTTACGCGCCCAAGGATCAGATAAAATATTGCCAATTAGTGACGCCACTTCTGCCGAGTAAATTTGCTTTTTTTGCGACTGCTCGCTTTGGTCAAAAGTAATTTTTAACGGCGCAAACTCACCTTGATTTGCCAGCGCCACGTAAGCCTGAACCAACTCAAATAAAGTTACCTCACCATTTCCTAAAGCCAAACCGTCTCCGTAAAAATCAGCAGATTGCCGCAAACTTTCAAAACCAAGGTTTTGCAAAATCGGCAAATATTTTTCCGGCGTCACGTAAGCCGCCGCGTGCAATGCCGGAATATTCAGAGAATTGCCCAAAGCCGTACGCAGCGAAACCTTGCCGTAATAGCCTTTGCTGTAATTGTGAAAGTGATGAATCCCCTTCCCCACTGTTTCCGAGTAAGGCGCATCATTAATAATTGTTGCCGCGGTCCAGCCTTTTTCGAGCGCCGCAGCATATAAAAATGGCTTAAGGGTTGAACCAGGTTGACGTGGTACTGTGACCATGTCGATCTTACATCCCCTTGCCTCATTGGCCGTTTTTTCGCAATCAATTCCTACCGAAACCCAAGCGATAATTTCGTGAGTTTTATGATTCACCACTAGAGCCGCAGCGTTTTTAATGTTTTTTGATTCGAGTGCCTTCAGACGATTTTCCAGCAAATCTTTAATAAAAATTTGCAGATTGCCTTGCAGCGTTGTGACAATTTTTGACTGGTCGCGCACCAGTTTGTTTTCAGGATGACGGCGCACGTAATCAACAAAATGCATCGCCTCAATTGACAATTTTGCTGGATCTAAAACTAAGTCGTATTTTTCCAAATTTGCCACCGACTCGGCGTCAAGCAACTTACGCTCCAGCAGCGCTTCGGCTAATCTTTTAACCGCATCATCAATTTGCACTTTACCGGCGTAAAGATCGAATTTGGACGGAGCCCGCACCAGCACAACCAGCGCCAGAATTTCTTTGGTATTTAGCGTGTTAATGTCGCGATTAAAATAAAAACGCGCCGCCTGCACCACGCCTCGCCGATTAGCGGTGTAAGGCACTTGATTGAGGTAAAATTCTAAAATGTCGGGCTTGCTTGCCTTAGTTTCCAAAGCAATCGCTTCCAAGCCTTCAATCCATTTCGCCCAGTAAGATCGGCGATGCGGATGCAACATTCTCACCACTTGTTCGGTAATTGTGCTGGCACCACGCGAAAAATTATCGCGCTTCACATGCTGCAAAGCCGCGCTTCCACGAGCTAGCCAATCAACACCGTGATGCTCGAAAAAGCGGCGATCTTCAGAAATTAAGAAGGCTTGTTGCAGGATTTCAGGGATTTGGTGCAGCGCGATATTGTCGGAAGAGTTCCAGCGATTTTGGTAGGAGAAAGTTAAGGGCTTGCCGTCGCGATCTAGGATTTGCAGATTGTTACTATCAGAGGTAATTGAGCGAAAATCTTGGTAAGGAAATTTGAAATCGAAGATGGTTTTGGCAAGCAGCAGAATAAAAATAACGAGCAGAAATTGGCAGAATCTTTTAAAAATTTTACCAATTCGCTGCATGTTTTACTGAGCGCCAGAATTGATCTTAAATCGCTCAGTAACGCCTTTTCCAAAAACATCCGGTTCATACATTTCTTCCGCCATTACCGGCATTGCCACGAAATTTCCCGCAGCGATTGCTTGGGCTACGTAAGATAAATGGTAATTTCCCGCTTCTAAATATTCTGAATAAAATCGCACCGAATCATTGCGCAGCTCTTTGTGGTAGAAGCCTTCGCCAAATAAATTCCACTCTGAAAATTTAAACCAGCGCGAACCTGCTGCTGCTTTGAAATCGGCTTTTTTCGCATCAATAATTGAAGCAGTTGCAATGTCGCGATTAATCGGCTCTAGGCCACCCGGCACTGGATCGTTAACTACAACAAAATTTCTAGCCGTTGGTAGCGAGACAAAAATATCAACTCGCACCACTTCCGACTGTTTAATTTCGGAAGGCGATTTGAGCAGCACCCACTTGCCTTGACGCTCAACGCTATATTCGCGTTTAATTTCAATTCCGGCGTTAGTTGCGGTGGCGCGATCATCTAATGACGAGAAAGTTAGACGCGTTGAATAATAAAGCCTGCCCGCGCCAATGCGCGAGATTGCAGCTTTGACGCTTTTGCCGACATCACTTGCTTCGATGTTTTTAACGAAAGTTACTGGCGCATCTTTGACGTCAGAAAACTTAGTTTCGCCAAATTTTTTGCCGTCGAGTGCCACTTCAACTTTCATGTTTGGCGCCACGCTTTCGTAAGCTCTGGCATAATCGAAAAGCCCGTTCAAACAGAAAACATTTTCCTGAGTATTTTCAAATTTTCCGGCGGTAATGGCGCGCACTAATTTGTGTGGCACGTCTCCGACTAAATCTTTGCCTTCAGGGCGTCTGCCTAATTCGCTGAAAGTTGAAAGCACAGCGCAACTGTCGCGCATTGGGCTGGAAAGGATGCGACTGTAGCCATCGGTTGATTCTTGATTAAAAGTAAATTTACCGCCCGATTGATTTGAGCTGGATAAAATCATTCGTGAAGCTTCTAAAGCAAAACTACTGCCGCCATTAACTTTCATTGCAGCTTGCGCGAAGTAGGCTTTGCCAAATAAATTCATTTCCGGCAAACGACCGCGGTAACGCTCTAAATCTGCCAAAGAAATTTTATTATTTTCGGCAAGTGCTGCAAGTGCAACGGCTCGAACACTTGATGTCATTCCTCTAATGTAGAAATCAGGGGAACTTTCCTGTTTTAAGAAATTATCAAGATAGGCGTGAAGCTTGTTTTCAACTTCTGTTGGAACTTTGTAACCGCTCTTTTTCAACCAGTTAAAAGCCAAGGCGGTGTAGGCGCTAAGATATGGATCAACATATTGATCTTGCGCCACGAAATAAGTCATGCCGCCATTTGCTGCTTGAAAATTCGCCGCGTTTTTCAAGGTTTCCGCCGGTAGTTTATCTGCTTCCGGCCATTGAAAATCTTTTTGCACGTAATACTTCAAACCCAAATAGCGCGAGGCCATGACCGCTTTGGTAATGCGTTGCTCCCAGCAAAGATACGGATAATCGCGCAAATATTTGAAGGCAGAATCCATATTTCCAATCACTGACGCCGAAGCAACAATACTAACGCCACCAACATCGGTGCGGATTTTCATTGGGAATTTAATCGATTCTTCCGCCTTGTCTTCAGTGGTGGTTGCGTAATTTGCCGAGGCTTCAAGCGACAGGCGTTTATTCACCGTCAGCACTTGCTCCATTGCGTCGCCGTCAATTTCATCTTTGGCAACGGCGCGGAAAGTGATTTTGCCAGCAAGCTTAGTTTGCATCGGCATTTTCACCAAAGTTCTTTTGTAAGGCTCAAGCTCTAACTGCTTTTTCACAGCAGGATCGCCGCTGCTTGCGGTGACAATCACGCTGACATTACGTTTCTTGTCGGTACGATTCATGATGCTGAAAACCGCGTCAAAACTATCTCCCTCGATTACCTGATTTGGCATTACCGGACGAATCTCGGTTGGTTTATTTACCTTAAAATTGGCCTCGCCCAAACCCAATCTGTCGCTTGGTGTCACCGCTAAAACTAAAACGCGCCAGCCAGTTAGGTTGTCAGGCGCTTCAAATTCAACATTGGCATTGCCGTTAGCGTCAGCGGCAAGTGATGGATTCCAATAGCTGACAAATTTGAATAAGTTGCGCATTGAAATATCAGCACCGCCGTCGCCACCAGCATTGGCACCTTTTTTCTCAAATTTTTGGCGGCCGATTAAACGAGTCAGCAAGCTGTAATTTCTAAGATCTAAACCTTCTAAATTGTAGAAACCTTGGTAAGGATCGAAATATTTTTTGCCGCGGGCGACAAGGTCGAACACCGATTCATCAAGCACAACAACCGCAAATTCGATTGGCTCTTTTTTATTTTTGAGGCGCGGCTCGGCGTGGATAGTGAGTTTAACTTTTTCACGCGGCTTGTAAGTATCGCGATCAGCTTTGGCAGTTACCGCCATTTCCTTAACTTTATCAGTAATTGGCACATTAACGTAACCAATACGGAAGGCCGGTTTGCCTAGATCGACCTGATTTTCAACTGGCTTGTTAGCGCGCGGCGAAAAGACCACAACCGACAAATAAAAACCCGGAACGTAATCTGGCTTAACTTTAAATTCGATGATCGGAGTGCTGCCCTCTAAGGTTTGCACGAATGAATCAATCACGCCGTAACGCTCAATTGTCACCAAAGCTTTGGCTCCGGGATAAGGGTTTTTTACCAAATAGCGCGCTTTGTCGCCAACTTTGTAAGTTGGTTTTTCTGGCACGATTGTAAGCGCTGAATCGTCAGAGGAGTCATCCCACAAAACACGCCCCGAACCGGTAACATACATGTTCACATCGGTGCTGTGGGCATTTCCTTTGGTATCAGAAATTTTGGCAGTGACGCGGTAATATCCCGCATCTTTTGGAGTGAATTTGCAGCTGGCCGCAATTTTTTGCGACTCGCCTTCACAAGCATCAACTTTTACCCATTTGCTCACGAACTCATTTAAATAGGCATTTCCCGCCCCTTTAACTTTTGTGGTTTTGGTTTCTTGGCGCTCAATTAGCAAATTTACTTTGGTGCCAAGAGCAGGATTGCCGCGCTCATCCACCACTAAGTAATCAACATTGGCAACTTTTCCTGATTCGAAAATCCAGCTATTGGTTTTAAGTCCGACAAAGCGATCAACGCCAGCGTAATTAGCGTAAGCTTGCGACGTCACATATTTGCCGCGATCATCTTGCACGGCGCTTTCAAACATTAGGCGGCCGTAAAAAATATTCTTTTTTGGCAGTTTAAATTTTAGAGAATTTTCACCTTGATTATTGAGCTGATTGATTTTTTGAAAGACTTGCTCGTCTTCATTTTCACCAACAAAACTGTCAAAATTAAAATCACGCGCGATTGGATTTTTTGAAGCGAAACTCTTGCTTTCAAGCATTGCTGTTAGACGCACATTGGCGTCAGTGTAAGGCCCGCCCGAATGTAATTTAGCTTGAGTAGAAATTTCCACTTCTTGTCCGGCACGGAAAAGATCACCATTGGCTTGGTTAGTTACCTTAAATGAAGAAGGCGTGAAATCGCTGACCAAAACTCTGATTGGCGTCCATTCTTGATCTGGGCTATTTGGCGTGGTTAGGCGAAATTGATACCAACCAATTGCACCTTGTTGAGGCACAGTAAATTCGCCAGAAAAAGCACCGAAAGCATTGAGAGAGAAGTCTTTAACTTCAGTTACAACATTGTCAGTTGGGTCAATGATTTGCAGATTATATTTTCCAACAGGGGCTGGAACCAGAGATTTATTGTCTTGGTTGCGCACGTAAAGCTTGTAAGAAATAGTATCGCCAGCGCGGTAAATGCCTTGCGAGGTTGTGCCCCAAGCTTTGATGTGGCCGTAGCGCTTTTTGCTTTCAGAGTAAACACTTTCGCCAACCGAGCGGTAAGAGTCGATTACGAAATCTTGATTAATCGGCATCAGTGCCATCTCGCCATCCTTGTCAACACGCACAAAAAGACGCTCGTCGCCATCTTCCCATTTGCGAGTTAGATCGAGATTTGGATCAAGTTTTTCTAAACCATCCAAAATTGCGGTGCCGTCACTTGCGGTCAGAGCTTGCGCCAATGCTGGTTTATTGGCGCTTAATTCGGTTAACCTATCTTTATAAATTGTTACTTTAGCGCCCGCAACTGCTTGTCCCGTTGTCAAATCACTAACCCAAACCAAACTGTTAAAATGCCCTAATTTAACATGAACTTGATAAGGTGTTACTTGAGCAAAAAGACGACGTTCGCGATTTGGCATTTGGACAATCGGATCAGAATTTAAAAACCCGTAAACCGCACCGCTTTTGCCGCCCAACATGTCGCGAACTTTTAGCGGCACAGCAAATTGCACGTTACGCTTGCCACCAATTTCTAGAATTGAAGAAAGATTGTTCGAAGCAGCACCTGAAATTATGCGGCGGTAAGTGAAGGTAGTTTTGCTTAAATTATTCACGTAAATCGGCACTTCGCTGTCGATGCCACTTTCCATCACCGCGTCTTTGTAAGGCATTTCAAAGTTTGGCTTACGATCATCAGTTTTAAAAGAGATGTTAATTTGGCTTTGCAATTGGCGCCCAAATTCATCGCTCAAACCTACAGTTTGGCTAGAAAATAGCGATTTGAACCAACTCCAAGCTTTAACAAAAATATTTTTGCTGCTGCTTTTTAGAGAATATTCAGAAGCTGCTTTTAAGCCTCCGAGCAGCCAAAGATCATAGGTTGAGCCCTCTCCTTTATATTGCGACTCTAGCTGCGAATATTCTTCATCACCCTCACCCCAAAGATTTTGCTCAGCATTAATGTCTAATTTCGGATTAAAGATAACGTGATTTTTGATTTGCGAGCGCTTCACTGGACTGCTAAAAGCAAGCGCCGCGCCTTTCATTGGATTGCAGAGTTTTTGTGTTTCAGGCTTGTCGGGAGAGATTAAAATAGTGCGATCATCATCTTCATTGGTGTAGCATTTGATGCCTAAGAATGAAAATTCTGGAAAGGTGCGCAGACGCAAAAGCTCTCTTTCTTCTATTTCTTTTTGAGCGCCACCTTCCGATTCCAAACCAGCTCCTAGCTTCAAAACCACTGTTTGATTAAGCGCAAATTCTTTTTTTGAGGTTACAACCCAATTGGTTCTGGCCTCGTCTCCATTAACTTTGCGCACTTCTTTATTATTTGGATCAACATCAACTTCCACCTCAAAACTTTCAGACTCACCGACAACAAATCGTAAAGTTTTTGCTACAGATTCTTTGGTAACAAATTGATCAAAAGTTACGCGAACCATTGGTTTGGTTGGCGATAACCATTTGTAAAACCAAGCATATTGAACATCGGGGCGTTTAGTGGTGAATTGGTGATTAAAAACACCTGAGGTAGTTTGACCATCTTCAGCCTTGATTCCCGGCTTGATTACAACTTTGTAATTTGTGGCAATTCTGAACTGATTTTTTTCACTCAAATTGCATGAAAGACCGCTGGTATTGAGCCAACGCCACTCACAATCTAGTTTCGGTGAAATTTCAACGGGGATCTCTGATTGGGCGTGCTCCATTTTACCAATGGGAACTACAGAGCGATTGAACTGAATTACGATCTGGCGACCAACAATTACATCTTCACCTTCAGGAGTTACACGCAGGATTCGTAACTCTTTATTTTCAGCGGCAAATAAGGTTGCGGCTGATAAAAACAACAAAGCGAATAACTGAATGAAGCGCATAATTTTTTAGAAATTATTGACCAAAAAAAGCAAAAGAGGTTTTTCCGTAAGAGCGTAAATCTAGTAATTTAAAATTTTCTAAAGCGAAAGTTTTTGGCTCCAAACCAGTTTGAAACTCAACAACAATTAGCGAAGTTTTATTAACCCAACCTTTCTCAGATAAGCTGTTCATAATCGCTAAATAGTCTTCGGCGTAAGGTGGATCGATAAAAACTAAATCAAAAAACTTTTCATTTTGCGGCAGATTTTTGGCGTCCAAACATAAAACTCGCACCTGATTTTCAACTTTTAAAAGCTCAGAATTTTTCTTAACCAAAGCCAAATGACCCGGAGCATTATCGACAAAAACCACTGACGCCGCACCGCGCGACAAAGCTTCAAAACCAAACGCACCGCTGCCGCAGCACAGATCTAAAATTTCGGCATCAAGCATTTGAAAACCGATTTCTTTGATAAATTTGCCAGAAGATAAAATATTGAATAAAGCTTCGCGATTCTTGTCAGTTGTGGGGCGAAGTGCTTTAAGGTGATCTGATTTTGCTAAATTTTTGCCGCGAAATTTTCCAGCAACTATGCGCATTGGAATCTCGATTTGTCGGCGTAATAGGTTCCAAGCACCTTCACATCTTTGGCAAAAAATTCTAACTCTTTCAAGGCTAGCGCCACATTATCCTGATCTGGATGACCTTCAACCATGACAAAAAATGCCGCTTGTTGCGAGGCGCCGCCACGAATGAAACTTTCAATTTGCATCATGCCAACTGAATTGGTGGCAAAGCTGCCCAAAGCTTTGTAAAGCGAGCCGGGATAGTTTTTAATGGTGAAAATTAGCGAGGTAACGACGGGAGAAATTTTAGGATCGGACTTCGCTTTTTCACTCGAAATCACGATGAATAAAGTCGAGTTATTTTGCAGATCTTGCATATTTTCTTTAACGATTTTTAAACCGTTAATGTCGGACGCAGCCTTTGAACATAAGGCTGCTTTGCTTTTATCATTTTGACTGGCAACAAACTTTGCCGCTTCCGCCGTGTTAGAAAAATCGCACATTTCTAACCCAAGATTGCGCAAATTATTTTTGCACTGCATCAAAGCTTGGGGATGTGAGTAAACTTTTTTAATGTCTTCAAGGCGCGCGCCTTCTATTGCCACAAGATAATGCTCGATTGCAACAAAATGTTCGGCGGCGATTGAAACTGAGTGTTCTTGTAATAAATCGTGAATTTCTGAAACACGTCCCGCCGAAGAATTTTCAAGTGGAATCATCCCGCACTCAACTTCGCCAGACTCGACTGCTTTAAAAACATCAACAAAACTTGGAAAAGCTTTCGCCTCAAATTCAGGATAAAATCTGTTGCAAGCGAGGTTAGAATTTGCCCCCACTGATCCTTGAAAAGCGATTGTTTTTTTCATGATTACATATTTTTGAAACCGACACGGAAGTAAGCGTATCCTGTGATGACAGTGAGAAATGCGGCAAGTACGAAAAGAATTTTTGAGGCAAAAATTACGAAGCTGACTAGAAGAAATTTAATATCCATTCCTTCCCAACCGCTGAGCCAGTAGTAAAGAGTGTAAGATGAGCCTTTTTCACCAAGTAACAAACCGGTGATTGCGGTCATTTGTACGGCAGTTTTATATTTTGCTAATTTGCTGACGGGAACGCTGACATGAAGCTCGGCTAGAAATTCACGCAAGCCAGAAACTAGAACTTCGCGACAAATAATAATCATTCCTGGAATTAAAATCCAAAGATCGCGGCCGTTAAAATTGACCAACATCACAATCGCCACAATAACCAAAAGCTTATCAGCAATAGGGTCGAGGCATTTACCGAAATTTGATTGAGCTTTGAGAGCGCGGGCGAAATATCCATCGAAATAATCAGTGATTGCAGCGATAGCAAAAAGCACTGCGGCGACAACATTGGCAACCATTCCCGGAATGTAGAAAGACAGCATTAAAACCGGAATCACAAGAAGACGAAAAGATGTGAGAAAGTTGGGGATTTGTTTCATGATTTGGACTGCAAATTTATTATGACATGTTTTGAAAAAGAGCTTTGGACTTAGAACCTAAAATTCACTTCTAAATTTTTTTAGCTCTCACTTTTTGGTTTTTTCGAAACTGTTTCAATTTTCATCTGCGCCTCTTCAAGTCTTTTAGCGCAATGTTCTTTTAAAGCCGAACCCTCTTCATGCAGCTCAATCATTGAATCGAGATTGATTTTTTGCGATGATAAAATTTCAACAATTTCTTCAAGACGCGCCAAAGCATCTTCGAAACTCATTTTGGAAATTTTTTTATCAAAATTTTTCGGAGATTCTTTGGTCATAATTTATTTCATAAAATCAAAAAGCGGAACTGCACTGCCGTCTTTGTCGGTCAGAGGAATTGGATATTCATCCGAGAAACAAGCGTCGCAATATTGCGGATTTGCATTGTCGCGTTTTCCGGCAACGATGGCGCGGTAGAGTCCATCAATTGAAATATAGGCCAAACTGTCAGCGCCAATCACATTTTTAATTTGTTCAACTGAGTGAGTAGAAGCGATCAAGCCTTCTCTATCTGGTGTATCAACCCCGTAAAAACATGGCGCAATTGTTGGTGGACTGGCGATTAACATGTGAACTTCTTTAGCGCCGGCATCACGAATCATCTGTACGATTTTTTTAGAAGTGGTGCCGCGAACAATACTGTCATCAATTAAAACAACTCTTTTGCCTTTAATAACTGACAGGTTGGCATTGTGTTTTAGCTTAACGCCGAAATGGCGAATTTTGTCGGTTGGTTCAATAAAAGTTCTGCCAACATAATGGTTGCGAATGATGCCGAGCTCGAAGGGAATTTTTGATTCAAGCGCGTAACCAATTGCTGCAGGAACTCCCGAATCAGGAATTGGCACAATCACATCCGCATCAATTCTAATTTCGCGGGCTAATTCAATGCCGATATTTTTGCGCATTTCGTAAACATTTTTGCCTTCAAGCAAACTGTCGGGACGAGCGAAATAAACATATTCAAAAATACAGAATTTTGACGGGCGCACTTCAAATGGCTGCATCGATTGCACGCCTTCTTCGCTGATTGTTATCATTTCGCCATGCTCAATATCGCGCTCGAATTTTGCGCCGATAATATCGAGAGCGCAGGTTTCTGAAGCTACAACATAAGCATCCCCCACTCTTCCCAAAACCAAAGGACGCACGCCGTTTGGATCGCGAAGTGCGATGATTTTTCCTTCGTGAATAATCACCAAAGAAAAGGCACCTTCGATTTGTGAAACTGCGTCGATAATTTTTTCGTTGAGAGTTGGTTTTTGGCTAAGTGCGATGAGGTGAATAATCACTTCAGTATCCATGGTCGATTGAAAAATCGAGCCGCGTTTAATCAATTGATTACGCAAAGTCATGGCGTTGGTAAGATTGCCATTGTGAGCCAAAGCTAAAAATCCGCAGCTAAGTTGAGCGTAGATCGGCTGGTGATTGTGAGCGGTTTTTTTGCCAGCTGTTGAATAGCGCACGTGACCAATTGCTGAATCACCTTCGAGTTTTTTTACAATATCTTGCGCCGTAAAGTTATCTGCCACCAAACCGTCAGCAAAGTGAGCTGAGAAAAATTCGCCCGACATTGTGACAATTCCCGCTGCTTCTTGTCCGCGATGTTGTAAGGCGTGAAGACCAAGTGCGGTATTTACCGCGGCGTCAGGAGATCCATAAATTGCAAAAATTCCGCATTCTTCGTGTAAGTCGTCAAACATATTTAAAGAGTTTAAAATTTAGGGTTTTTAGCTATTTGACCGCGTCGTAGTTCGAGCGTGACATTAGATATTTATAAACGATCAAATTTTCCATGATGCGCTGTACGTAATTTCTAGTTTCAGAATAAGTAATTAGCTCGATCCAATCCACTACCATGTCGAGTTCTTTTTCTTTACGCGGATCATAAAACTCATTAATCCAGCGCTGTGTTGCGTTTGGTCCGGCATTGTAAGAAGCAATCGCCAACATTTCTGAACCCTCAAAACGATCGATTAGTTTTTTAATGTAATGCGAGCCGAGACGCACGTTATATTTAATGTCGGTGGCAAGTTTATTTCTGTCGTAAGGAACTCCGACATCTTTAGCCACCAACTTCGCCGTATCTGGCATGAGCTGCATAAATCCTACCGCCCCAACGTGACTTAATGCGGTTGGCGCAAAACCGCTTTCTTGTTTAACGATTGCGTGAATTAGCGGCGCATATTCGTCATTCATAATTTCTTTAACGATTTGAAATTTGTCTTTGATGAAAAAGACATTTTTCTTAGCCGCAATTCTCGAAACTTTTGCATCAAGCGCGCGATCACCAATTTCATTGATGAGACGCATAACTACAGCAATTTCACCTTCAGTTGTAGAATTACTTACCACCCACTCGAAAATTTTTCCGGCAGTGGCTTTATCTCCCGCCATAGCAAGCAAGAAGGCGGTTTGCGCGCCTTTTGATGCTGACATTTTTATCATGTCATTGGCGGTAATTTCCGGATCTTTTGGCAAAATAATGTCTTCTTGAGCTTCAATTGGATCAACGGCGCGATGCTTGTGAATTGCCAATTGGCCGTAGAAAAATATCGGATATTTCGCAGCAATTTTATACCAACCAGCCGCTTTTTTCTTGTCACCCATGCCTTCCGCCGCCATGCCAAGCCAGTAAGCTCCGCGTGAAAGAGTTACGGGTTGCGAAACATTGCTGTAAAGATTTTCAAAACGTCCGTAAGCAATTTTTGGCTGATCTAAAAAGCGCAAAGCAACCCAGCCCGCCATCCATTCTGCCTCCCAAAAATCAGAAGAGCTGGTTGGAAGATTGTGATTTTCAATCAATTTGTAAGCGACTTTATATTTCTTCTTCTTGAGCATCTCGCGCGAATAAAGGCGGCGCAAGCTCCACCATTTTTCTGGGAATTGTGATTTTTCCGGCAAATCAACCATCACTTCCAGCAAATCATCAAGGCGATCTTTTGATTTATACCACAAAACTCTGCGATAAGAAAGACCTTCATTAGCTCTTAATTTTCTAGGAACCGAGAGAACAATTTTGTCGATATATTTTGGTGAGTTTTGGATTTCAGCCACCGCCTCAAAGAGCAATTTATAATCTTCATTTACTAAATGAAAAATATGCTTGGCTTCAGGAATTCTGCCGTCCCACAACAAGCGATCAATGCGATTAATGTGATCGATTTGCGTCAGTTGGTTTTGATATTTTTGCAAGAAGTTTTTTTCGCCTTCATCAGTGAAATTTTCTTTGACCCAAATGTTAGAAATCAAAGCCTGAATTTCTCTGCGCGATTTTTCTTTAGCGTTTTCTGAGGCTTTAGAACGCACTAAAAAATTGACCTTCGATTCTAATAAATAAAGTTTTGAATCGAGAGTTCCGGCCGGATTAGAATTAAAATATTGCTCACTGGCTTGGTAAGGAATATTGCTGGCGATTGCTACTCTCTCAACATTGCGCTTCATTTCGCCAGAGTTTGGAAAAAACTGATTATCTAAAGAAAAACGCGAAATATCGCTGAAGGAAATTGTCTTTGGATCAATCTTGCCGCTGAACTTATCCCACAAAATTATGCCCGTCATCGTTTCAGCAAAATCAGGTTTAATTTTGATTACTTGAGTTTGTTCAGGAGCGCTTTGCAGCGGATTTTCTTTCTTCAATTCAGCCACGTAATTCAAGGCTTCGTTATGTTTTTCAGCAGTAATTGCGGCGTTAATTTTTTTGACAACTTCCAAATCCTCAGGCGAAATCGGCTGCCATAATTTTTGTGAAATTGGTCGCAAATCTTTAGCTAAAGCCTCCGAGGCAAAACCCAGAGAAACAGCAACAGCAAAGGCGGTGCAGCACTTTGCAATAAAATTAAGTTGAGTAGTTTTGGAAAAAATAAAATTACCGGAATTTTTTTATCAGGAATGAGGATGCGATGATTTTTTCAGCAATCTTTTCAAAAGACAAATCCAATTTATCAGACACGATTTCACTTTGATTTTTGAAACTCATTTTTTAAGTTGCGCCGCACTTCAATATTTCTCCCACTTTTCAACTCAGACATGAATTTTCTAAATAAAATCCGCATTAAATTTTCTTGCCAGCCCGTTGGCTCTGACGAGTTTGGTAATGAATATTTCTTACATAAAAACGGCAAAAGATTTGTGGTTTATAAAGGCATTGCCGAACCTTCAAAAATCCCTGCCGAATGGCATGGTTGGATGCATTATAATAGTAACGTGACCCCAGTGAATATTAATACGCACCACTTCTCTTGGCAAAAAATTCACTTACCTAATTTGACAGGCACCAAGAACGCTTACTCACCAAAAAATTCTTCAGTTAAAAACACCAGCGCTTCCTATGAAGCATGGAAACCAAACAGCTAAAATCATGAACAAGACCAGTAACTATTTTGAAATAATCGTCGGAACTTTTGTTTTGTTTTGTGCCGGATTTTTCTTCATCACCTCTTTCAATGGCAGCAAAAACAAAAACGTTTCTAGCGGCTATCATTTGATTGCAAAATTTGACAATGCTGACGGCATTTCCAGCGGCGCTGATGTAAAAATTTCTGGAGTAAAAATCGGCACAGTTGAAGACCAGTCTTTGGATGAAAAAACTTTCCGCGCTACACTTAAAGTTAATGTTCCAAACAACATCCTACTTCCTCTCGACAGCTCAATTAAGATCGCATCAGAAGGACTTCTTGGTTCAAAATATTTAGCAATCACTCCGGGTGGCGATGAAGAAAATCTGAAGGATGGTGAAGAAATTCAATTCACTCAATCAAGTGTAAATTTAGAAGATCTTTTGGGGAAATTTATTTTCAACTCTAGCGAAAAAAAGGACGAAAAAAATGAGAAAAAATAATTTTATTTTTGGTCTAATTTTCTCGGTTTTTTTCTCAGCTACTTCTTTTGCGCAAGAAGCTCCGGTAATTCCGGCTCCAGAAAATCAAGATGGTGAATTAACCATCAGCAAAGCTGATCCTTCGCGCTTTTATAATGGTGCGATAATTCAAGGTTTGAACAAAACCACCGCAAAAACTTCCACTCTTGAAATGCGCATTGGCGATAAAATTCGCTTCGGACAAATTTCAATCATCGCTCATAAATGCTGGCAAGCGCCGCTAGATCAAAAACCAGAAAGTAAAATTTTATTAGAAGTTTTTGAAAGCAAAAATAATGAAGCCGAAAAAAGAATTTTCTACGGCTGGATGTTTGCCTCAAGCCCTTCAATTTCAGGCTTGGAACATCCGATTTACGACTTAACTGCGATTAGCTGCAAAAATAAATAAGGCCAAAATGATCAAAATTTCTCCATCAATTTTATCTGCCGATTTCTCGAAACTTGGCGAAGAAATTCAAAATATCGAAAAAGCCGGCGCTGATTATATTCACATTGATGTGATGGATGGCAGCTTTGTTCCCAATATTACTATTGGTAATGAAGTGGTGAAAAATTTACGCAAAAATACTGCTTTGCCTTTCGATGTTCATTTGATGATTAATAATCCTGACAATCACATTAAAGCCTTTGCTGACGCTGGTTCAGACATTATCACAATTCACGCCGAAGCTTCTATTCACTTGGATCGCTCGGTTGATTTAATCAAATCTTTCGGCAAAAAAGCCGGAGTTTCCATTGTGCCTTCAACTCACGAAAATGTGCTTGATTACGTTTTAGAAAAACTCGATTTGATTTTGGTAATGTCGGTTAATCCCGGATTTGGCGGACAAAAGTTTTTGTCGTCACAGCTTAGAAAAATTGAAAATCTGCGCAAAAAAATTGAAAAAACCGGCAAGAAAATTGAGCTTGAAGTTGATGGCGGAATTAACGCCGAAACCTATAAACTCGCAACTTCAGCGGGCGCCGACGTTTTAGTTTCAGGCTCTTATATTTTTGGCTCAAAAAGTTATTCTGAAGCAATCTCAAAACTTCGTTCTTAATGAAATATATCGTTTACGGACTTGGAATTTCTGGGCTTGCCACAGCAAAATTTCTCGCCCATCAAGGTGAACAAGTTGTAGCAACTGACGACAATGAAAAAGCAATTGAAGACGCCAAACAAAAATTTCCTGAGATAGATTTTAAAAAACCAGAAGAAATTGAATATGATGCAACCACTGTAATCAGCTTCTCTCCTGGTATTCCACTTCACTTTCCTAAGCCCCACAAAATTTTAGAAATCATCAAGCAAACTAGCGCCTCCCTTGCCTGCGATATTGAGATTTTTTACCGCAAAAATTCGCAAAATAATTTTTTCGCCATCACCGGAACTAACGGCAAATCAACAACCACAGCTCTGAGCGGTTTTATTTTTGAAGAGCTAAAAATTCCTTCAGCAATTGGCGGAAATATCGGCGTGCCTTGTTTCGAGTTACCACAAAATCAAAATAATTTTTCCTACATTTTAGAAACATCTTCTTACCAACTTGATTTGCTTGAACAAAGCCACTTCAAAATCGCCTCTCTTTTAAATATCACCCCCGATCACATTGATCGTCACGGATCTTTTGAAGGTTACGTCGCAGCCAAAAAAAGAATTTTTAAAAATCAAACCGAACATGATTTTGCTTTGATTGATGTGGATAATGTTAATTCCAAAAAAGTTTTTGATGAGCTTCAAGCCGACAAAAATTTTCGCGCCACTTTAGTTCCAGTTTCTACCAAAAAAATTCAGGAAAATGGCCTGTCGCTTTTTGATGGGATTTTGGTCAATAAAATCGGCGGCGCAGATTCTCATCTTGAATTAAAATCTGATTTTTTACGCGGCGAACATAATGACCAAAACATGGCTTTTGCCTTTGGAATTGCTTACTGCAACGCACTGCTAACTGGTCAAAAAAACTCTGAGGAAAAAATCATCACGGCCATAAAAAAATTCAAAGGCTTGCGTCACCGTATGCAACTTCTTGGTGAAATTGATGGCGTGAAATTTGTTAATGACAGCAAGGCAACTAATGCTGAATCAACTGAAAACGCGCTTAAAGCCTACGATCAAATTTTTTGGATTTTAGGTGGCGTTGCCAAAGAAGGCGGAATTACCAGCCTTGCACCCTACTTCAAAAAAATTCACAAAGCTTATTTGATCGGACAAGCCTCGGATGATTTTGCTAAAACTTTAGCTGAAAATTCCGTCACTTTTGAAAAATGCGGTGATTTAGAAACAGCATTTAAACAGGCTGTTTTTGACTCAAAAAATATTGGCTTATCTCAAAAGAACATTTTACTTTCGCCCGCTTGCGCCTCGTTTGATCAATGGAAAAATTTTGAGCAGCGCGGAGACTACTTTTGCAAGCTATTTGATGAACTTTTACCAAAATCTTAAAACAGCAAAAAAATCTTACACGGCTGCAAAATGCTTGTCGGTTTTTTGCGCTTTGGCTTTAGGTTTATCAGCAATTTTCTACCAACCTCAAGACGTATCTTCTACCACCATCAGTAACGACTGCGCTTTACTTGCAGACGGCACAGTTGCTCAACCCGGATTCAACTGTTTATTTAGCAGCATGACTCGAGATGGCTCTGCAGTCTTGCCACTTTGCCGCAGAACTTCTGCCACAACCTATACCATCCCTGACAGCAATATTCTTGGAGCTGGAACTCGTCGCTATACCTGCACCAACTTAAGTGACTTGCCTTTGTGCAGCACTTTTACCGATTGTACTGGCAGCAACAATTACACCGGCTGCATTCCTGCTAAACCCGGAAAAAATTGTGCACCTCTTTGCGACTCATCTTTTAATGGCAGCGTCGGCCAAACTAGAGGTATTGATTTTGCAATTCATAATCGTGACTGCGTCAGATTTTGTGATGCCTTAGAAGCAGGAGTAACAACTGCAACTCCGGATGTGAACTGCGTTGACAGAAAGTGTCACCAACTAGCCACAGGAACTCTGCCAATTCCACCTCCAAGCGCCAATCCCAATTGCGCCTTAACTCCTTGCAACTTACTTACTCCAAATGAACTGATCGACGTATTTCGCAAAATTGCCGGCGATACTGCCGCTAACCGCACAGTTGGCAAATATTGTGATGGTGATCTGGATATCACCGGAAAGCCGATGAAATGCTATAATTTCAACAAGACTCAAATACCTTACGTCTCTAAAAACACGATGTGCATAATGCATAATTGCCCTCCTCCTTGCAGCAACTATACATCTCCAACTGATGTTAACGGAGATGGAGTAATTAACTCTTTCGACAATGATGACACTCTAAACGTTTCTGATCGGGATAAAAATGGCGTCATTGATTCTGATACTTCTTATGCAATGGCTTATAGCGCAGCTTTTAATGGAAATCCAACCACTGCCACAACGCCCAATTTATCATCGAGCTCCTACTGCGTTCCGGTCTATTGTCGACCAATAGTCACTAAGCAGTTTCGTTGCGTTGAGCATGTCGGTGATACAACCCCGACTGGAGATAATGATAAAGATCTCCTTAGGAACAGCTCATGCGATTCAGCTCCTACTTACAAAAACGGCGTTCTAGTTCACGATGGATCGGCATGTACATCTAACATGTGCTTCAAAACCATCGATTGTAATGATCCAGTTAATAATTCAGGCAGCAACGCACAGCCAGAATGTCTCATACCAGAGGATGGAACAATAGGTAGCACTACCGATACGGTAAATTCTGCGTTTTATCGGCCCAAACCAATGAACAAGGCAACTAAGATTTCCAACAACCTCCGAAGCATTGAGAACATGAATACCGATTCAAGTGAAGTAGGAGTATGTTATTCTCAAAGTCAGATGGAAGCCCGCAGCGATAACTCCTTTGATGATCATCACTGGGGACTAAACATGGATATTAAAATCGACCTTGGAATTCTCGGCAGTTTCACCATTCCTCTAGGATGGTTTCACAGCTCGCTACTTCCTGACGAAACTAGATCTCCCGGCATGTGCGGCGTTGAAAATGTAGGATTTCGCGGTACCGGATATATTTATCTTTGCTATGGCGATGGCAGCGGCTCTTCGGGACAATTATACGGAAAAGTTTCCGACCAAACTGCTTATCACAGCGGTTACGTTCAAACCACTTTTGCAGAAGGTGATGCTACTCATAAATTAAGAGTCTGCTTGCGCTTCAGAAATGCTTTGCGTCCAGACGATGGCACCTCAGAAACTTGCGGCGAAAGACAATGCGCTGTAAGCTGCATGGGATTTGCCGGCGGATGTTCTCAACAAAATTGCGGATATGATCGTTGCTTTAATTTAAGCGTTACAGATACCGCTCCTGACGAATGCGATATGAGTAACACCCTCTTCACCGACAATCCAAGCAGAGGATGCACCTCAACTACCGACACTTACTTAAGGCTTAGAGTTAGAAAATATGGCAACCGCATTTGCAGCTTTCTTGATGTAAAGGGCCAAACAGCTTATGACAATGGCAGTAGCGTCAGCAATTTATTCTTGAAGGGCACTGAAAAATTAGCAGACGGAAAATGTGTCGTAGGCACAGCAAACTCTTCTGGCAATTGCTCTGGCTTTAGCAGCTACCTAGATAATGCTTCGGCAGAAAGATGGCGCACCATAAAATTTGGCAGCTCCGGCATTATCCCATATATCCAAGATAACCAATATGATAATAACGGCTCCAAACTTGGCAGCGCTTATAGCGGATATTTTGACAAAAATTCACAATTTTTCCAAGAGCAAGAATGTATCAATGTTCCTTTGCGCCTACCTCCTCCGAGACTCTACAACCTGGCAACATTAAACAATTCTCCTAAGCTTTTCACGCCTCCGATTTACATAACTAATGCTCTAACAAAAGCAGGATCTGGGGAAATCTCTCCTCGACCATTTGATGAATCTTTTGGAAGCACTGATTTCAACAACCCAGCTATTCAAGTTAATTTTGGCACTACCTCAACCGAGCTAAATTTAGGACTTTCAACTACTGGCTATGAACTTGGAACCGCCTCAATACCTCTCACCACCACAGTTAACCTGATCCCTTATTCGGTCGATGTTATCGTTAGAAAAGAATTTAATGAAACTAGCCAGAAACCTACCTTCTGCCTTTATCGCAAAATAATCGCCCTCAATGGCGTAGAGCAAGATCCAGAAAGAGTTGGATGCGTTAATAGAAATCTACCAGAAATTGATAATACTGTAGACTCACGCGGCATTACTTTAACTGGCACATCTGCTCCAGCTAATCCAAAAAAATCCATCATCTATCTCGATCCCACCAGCACCTTTGATAGCTCCAGAATCATTGTACGCTATCGTAGCGGCAGTGGAAATAGTTGTAATGACGGTTTGTGCAGCCCTGAGTTAAAACTTGATAATCCTATTTCCACCATCCCAACCTGCAACTCGGCAGTTGTTGATCCGAACAATCCTTTAACCATTTCTCCAGAAATGAATGTTCTTTGCGCTAAACGAGAAGAGTGCAGCCAATTGAACGTCGAATGCATGACTAACGAAATCAATATGCAGGCCGCTAAAATTGCCGGTCAAAGCATCGACTCCTTCATGCTGGTTAGAGACTATTGCAACAATCGCTTACTACCTTTGTGCAATGCTAAAAAAGGCATTTCATCAACTATTGGCGGCACCATTACCGACACCAATCCAAGTGGCGCAACACCAAGTCCAACCGCCTACGGCTGGTTCAACGAAATCTGTTTTGTTGGAGGCAATACCACAACCAGCTACGATTCTCGCTTAAAATATGTAGTTGCTTATGAGCCTTCGCCTGAGGGATATAAAGGAAAATGCCTTACTTACGAAGGCGCTACTGCCTGCCCTAACGGCGGTAAAGCACCGAACTGTAATTGTCAGGTTTATGACTCAACTGCTGGTGGATTGAGCACTGGTCTAGTAGTTAGACTACAAACTCAGCGTGAAGCTGGTCTTTGCGTTGACATGCCACTTCCTCAAACCTGCCCTGCTATTTCTTACAACCCAACGCCACCATCATCAGATCCAGATTATATTTACTCTTCTATGAAATTAATTTCAGCCACCGGCCTTCCTCCAGCAGCCTATGGTGCTACCGCTTCTGTTGTTAATGATGTAGTTCATATCTCTCATAGTCTGCGCAATGCTTCTACTTCAAATGGCCACGCCGAATTTCCAATAGCGATCCTTGGCACAGTCAATGTTGAAGGGTCTTGTAAAGGATTCTGGAAAAATAGCATTTCGCCAACAACCGGCATAGCTGCATCCCCCACTCGTACCTGCGTTAACACCAATGGCAACGCCTCATGGTCTCCAACTGTAAATAACCAATGTATCCGTTACTCTTGTGATGAGCTCACAACAACCGGAGCCGTCACTGAAGAAATAGGCGCAATCTATCAAGCCGGATATGCTTCAAATGAAAGTGGCGATCTCAAAGGAACCGCCGACGGATTTGCCACATGGCCGTCAGTCACAAAAACCAATGATTTCCCAGAATATGCCAGCGCTCTAGCTTGCATTCCCGGCTTTAAGAAAAAGACCGCTACAAAAGTAAGCTCTGGATATCTTCGTACCTACGAAGATCAGATCACCGGATATACTGGTGGCACTGTTCCAACTAGAATTTGCAATCAGGTTGGCTCTTGGCAAGCCCCAACTGCCAGCACTATTTGCGAAAGAATAAAATGCCCGGCCATCACCCCTCCAACACCTTCACCAGCTGACGGAAGTCACCCAACAGCGGGATGGAATTTAACTAATGCTGATTGGGCTAAGTGGTATGATGCTGGTGGCGCCTCGTTTGTTGAAACCAACGCTTCCAGAAATACCACCACTGGCATACTATCCACCGGCACCTGCAGAAACGATATTGGTTTCTTTAATTTAGGGGATGCCCCAACCCGCAGATGTAACTACTTAGGCAAATGGGAACCAGTGGTTAATCCTTGCACAACACGCTGTAGCGTTATTGATAATGCTCACGCCTCTGGCTCAAATAACGGCAACGCTTCTTGGGCACAAACCGATATCCCTCAAGGTCAAGTAGAACAAGCTGCAACTTTTACCTCATGCCTGACCGGCTATAGCCCAGCTTACGTAAAATATCCTTACCCAGCACCAAGAAACAAATATGGAATTCCTCTAACTCTCGTTTCTAACGGACTCTCGGCTGCCAATATCGCATCCTATAATAGCTCGCTTGGTACAACTCTTGCTAGTGGCACCGCCAACTTCTCGAGCACAATTCCTGTGGACGTTTCTCAAGATACTACCGCTGCAGCTCCAAGTGCCAACCCGCCAAGAAGTATCAGTAATCCTGTCAAATATTGCCGAGCTGTAAGCTATGATGGTCTAATAACAAATACTTGGGCAGCAGCCAACTCTTCTTGTACAAATAGCTGCCCTGGATATAGCGATGATCCTAGAATTGGTGTAGGCGTTACTCAACACAACACGTCTACTGGTGTAGTAACCTTAAAATGGCCATCCGGAGTTTTTGGTCAATGGTATTATTACAGTAGCGGCGATGTTAATGGCATCGCCAACTTTGATACTCCTGACTTTAGCAGCAACAGTCAAACTGCTGCTGATTACTACTCAGGCAGAACTAACAATAAGTTTGTGGTCGCCAGACGATGTGGTAACAATGGAGAATGGGGAAATGTAGTACCGCAATGCGTTACTAACGGAGGAGTAATTCCTAGCAGCTACGCTAAATATGAGACTAGCAGCAGAGAGAATAGCAGAGGAGTTGACCTTGGCGCTACTGCAACTGCAACCTCTTGTCAAGAATCCGGCAGTTACTACCCACCGGGAAGTGATTCCACAGCCACTGCAATATCGAGCTACACCTGCAGCTACAAATCTGGAAGCACTAATATTGACGAAGTTTATTTTAATAAAACCGCCGGATCTGCTTGCGGCATCTTCTGTCCAAGGCCAAGCAATAACACAACTTACGGCTCTGGCAGTAAATATTCTAGCGATGTGCCGGCAAGCGCCTTCACTAAGATCGGAAATAGAATCACCCTAGCCTGCATAGACAACTACGGTAAAGCAGTGGATAGCGATGAAAATACCTCTGATGACACTTGCGGTAGAACCAGCACATCTCGAGGAAATGCTAGTCCAACGGTAGAATGCCAATCTAGCGGTACATTTGGAGAACTTCAAAATGACTGCTATGCATGCAGATCATGCAATGCAAGCTCGAGTTATAGCGGAGATACAGGTAGCATCGAGAAGGATTACGGCTGCAATGATGGTTACAGCATTGGCCGCAAAACACTTTATGAAGAATGTAGCGATAACGATATCTCTAAAAACCACGACGAAACTGTTACCGTATCTCACAGACACGGGCAACGCTGTGGCTGTAGCAGCACTTCAAGAGATGTGTGCCTTGCAATAACATTAAAATGCATTGATGGTGTTTTTGTTTACCAATCGTGGCAGGGTTACGATTGGGGTGACAACGGTAATAGCTGCCCTGGTACACAATGTGGCAGCAGTAGCCAAGGTAGAGAAGCTGGAAACTGCTAATTAATTTATAAGTAAAATGACTAAAATTTCAATCATCATGGGCAGCAAATCAGATTTTGCGACCATGGAACATACCTGCAGAATTCTTGAAGAATTCGGCGTGCCTTTTGAAACCAAAATAGTTTCGGCGCACCGTACCCCAAAAAGACTTTATGATTTTTGCGAATCAGCCAAAGCCAATGGCACCAAAGTAATCATTGCTGGTGCCGGTGGCGCTGCACATTTACCGGGAATGGCCGCAGCAATTACCGATCTTCCGGTTTTGGGAGTTCCGGTTGAAAGCCGCGCTCTTAAAGGTTTGGACTCACTTCTTTCAATTGCACAAATGCCCGCCGGAATTCCGGTTGGCTGTTTAGCAATTGGTGAAGCGGGCGCTAAAAACGCAGCGCTTTTGGCAATTGCGATTCTTGCTTTGAGCGACGAAAAATTAGCCAAAAAATTGCAAGAATTTCGTCAGAAACAAACCGAATCAGTAAAAGAAAAACCATAAAAAACTTTTTACTTTTAAAACCGCTCCACCTACAAAACCCGACCATCATCAACTAATCCAAAAGACCCAAATCCCCTTTAATAATAATTCACTAACTACCTTGTCACTCGTAAAATCAACCAGGCTCGCTTTGAAATATGTACGCAGATTCATTGCCGGTTTTGCCTCAGTTCCCACTCTTGCACTTGCCAGAGCTAAAGGTTTTCCATTTGCCCAAGATCGTTTCGCACTTGAGCAAGATAAATACGAAGTGACATCAGATCGCGAGTTAGCAACTTTTAAACAAAAACAAAATGAGAGAAAATAGACACAGCAATTCTTACGACAGAGACCACGACCACTCTTCGCCAGCGCTTCACGATTTAACCAAAAAAGAACAAGATTACCGCCACAAATGGCAGGATAAATTTCTTAAATCAAACACCGTAACTTTCCGTTTGGGCCAAGTTTTTGGTTTGATTTATCATTTAGCTGTTCTTTACGTAGTTTATAATTTGATCCAAGATGGCGAGAAAAGCTTAGCTCTAAAAATCTTTGCTGCTAACCTTGCTTTAGTTGCCTTCGCTCTTCTTGTAACTGGCGTTGAAAGAAAAATTCTTTCAAGAAAACCAGCCAGAAAAGGCAGAGACAAAAATTTCAAACCTCGCGGCAGAAATGATCGCGGCGGTAGAGATGATCGCAGATAAAATCTTTCAAAGATTTTAAAGAAAAAAAAGGGTCTGATGTAAAAAACATCAGACCCTTTTTTTAATTCAAACTGTCATCTCTTTTACTTCAAACTGTCATCTCGAACAAAGTGAGAGATCTCATGAGCCTATAGTGCTGAACTTATGAGATCTCTCACTTTATTCGAGATGACAGTTTGATAGTTGAAGTGAACCTAAACTAATTCGTACAAGGGCTAATCACCCCCGCCTGCCAAACACCAAAAGCGCCGCATCTTTTTGTTGGGTTAGTCACTGTGCTAATGTAAGCTGGATCCGCTGAACTGCATGTTGTAGTCGATAAAGCAACTTGGTTGTAATAAGTTTGGGGCCAAGCAAATGAACTGCCGCTGCCGGTGATTGAGTAATAGTTATTGGTATTAGCTGGAAGAGTGGTCGAAAGTATCTTTTTGCAAACCACCAAAGACATCGCGTTAAAATCCAACATCATGGTGTTTCTAGTTTTGTAAAAAAGCACATCGTCAAACGCGTCACTATTCGCCGAAGAAGAAACAAAATAAGTGCTTAAAGTAACCGACCCGCTACCAAAAGAAGAGCCATAGTTGGCTATTTCATCAGCATCTGATGAAGCCGCATTTTGCGTTGCTGAATTACTATTAAAGGCGCCGAATTTATTAGCTCCATGGCTGATAATGGCAAAAATTGCATCATTGGTATTTAGTTGAAAAACACTGCTACCAAGACTTTCTTTTACGGTAAGCAAGCCTGTTTCCGGCGCTCTGCCAAATCCTGTAGTATCGTCAATTGTCACACTCGGCTGAGTAAATGCTTTAGCAACGACGTAGGTAAATCTATTACCAAAGCCATCTTCAGCCATGTCAGTATTTAAACCCAAAGTTTGCACCGGAACCATGCCGTAAGCTAGCTGTGAAGATGCACCTCCAACATAAACTCCAGCGCCGCCGTTACAAGCGCCCACGGCTGTTCCTGATATTCCATAATTTGGTGAGCTTGATTTCAAATCGGCAAGAGACGCCGGACAAGGCAAGGCTTTGTTGGTTAATAAATAATTTCCCATCGCTTTATAAATTTCTGCCATGCGATCGCGGGTGACTTTATATTTGGCATTATTCATCGCCGTAATTGATGCCGACATTGAGCCAACAATCAAAATCGAAATGATTAGAATGACGATTGAAAGCTCGAGCAAACTAAAAGCTTTTTTCAGTTTCTTTTGTGAGAGATTTTTTGGCATTAATTTATGACTATTAATTATGAACTGTAGCAAGGACTGACAACGTCAGATTCCCAAGCCCCGAAAGCGCCGCACCTTTTTAAGGGACGCGTATTTCTAACTTTATATCCAGTAGCGCAATCTTCATTAGCCGCCGCAACTTGATTATAGCGAGTTAATGGCCAAGTGTGCGCAATCCCGTCTGATAAGGTCTGATCGCCATTTGGAGTGCCCGCGCAAAGAATTAAATCCAAGGCGTCTAAATCAGAAACAATGTCATTTCTGGTTTTATAGAAAACTATGTCATCGAAAATGTCGCTACTTGCTGAAGTGACGATAAAATTTTTGGTAGCTCCGTAATTTATTTGCTCTTCCGCGTCAGTTGAAGCGCCATTTTGCGTTGCTGAATTATTTGGGTAAGCACCAAATTTATTAACCCCGTGACTTATCAAAACAAATATCGCGTCATCAGTTGCCACCTGAGTTGTGGTGGTATTGATTTTATCACTCATGGTAATTAATCCGGTTTCAGTAGCCACGCCAAATCCAGTGCTGGTATCTGGTTGCGTAAATGCCTGAGCCACAACGTAAGTAAATTTACTGCCAAAGCCATCTTCAGCAAAACTGCTAGCCAGATTTAAATCTTGAGTTGGAACCATACCATAAACCAAACCAGTGCCTCTGGTCGCAACTCCGGCAGTAACGCAATTGCCATCCGTTCCCGTGGCATCACCGTAAGTAGGATCAGATGATTTGATTGCATTAATTGGCGCCGGACATGGCAAACTTTTATGATTCATCAAATAAACTCCCATCGCTTTATAAACTTCAGCAATACGTTCTCTGGTGAGTTGAGTTTTAGAATTATTAGCCGAACTAGTTAAAACCGACAAACCTCCAGAAATTAAAACCGAAACAATCGTGATTACGATCGACAGCTCAAGAAGGCTATAAGCTCTCCTAGCCTGCTTCTGCGAGTTTATTATTTTTTTGCCAAAAACTATTTTCATTTTTTAAAAAATTCATTTTGACAATTCGATTGTCGTTTCTATCTTGCGCCGCCTCACCTTTTTGGGGATATAGCTCAGTTGGTAGAGCACCTGCTTTGCAAGCAGGGGGTCAGCGGTTCGAACCCGCTTATCTCCACCAAATCCTCCGCCTTAATTTAGGGCGGAGGATTTACACCTCCCCCCATTTATTCTTCCCTCACTTCTCTTTTTATCTCTCTTCAATCACAACTTTTTTTTCGCTGCCTGTGCCAAACTTAAGCAACAAAGGCTTTTAGATCTTCAGAATTCTGAATTGAACGCGATTTCATATTTGGGCAAGTTCTGCCAACAAGTCCGGCTAAAACTTTTCCCGAACCAATTTCAATAATTTCTTCAACACCGCTTGACGCCATAAATAGCATGGTTTCGCGCCATTTTACTGCACCGGTAATTTGTCTGGTTAGCAAGTCACGAATCTCATTTGGATCAGTCACTAAATTAGCTGTAACATTTGCCACCACCGGAATTAGCGGTGATTTAATTTCGGCTTTTTCTAGTGCAATTTTCATTTGATTTTGCGCATCAAGCATCAAAGCGCAGTGGAAAGCACCGCTCACAGGAAGAGCAATCGCGCGCTTCGCACCCTTGGCTTTAGCAATTTCTAAAGCGCGATCAATTGCTGCTTTTGAACCAGAAATTACCACCTGCCCAACCGAATTATCGTTGGCAACTTGGCAGACATCACCTTGCGCTGCTTCACTGGCAATTGCTTCAGCCACTTCAATTTCAACACCCAAAATCGCCGCCATGGCGCCTTGTGATTTTTCGCCGCATTTTGCCATTTCACGTCCGCGCACTTGCAAAAGTTTTGCGGTTTCTTCAAGGCTGATGGCCTTTGCAGCGCAAAGCGCAGAATATTCTCCAAGCGAGTGACCAGCAACAAAAGAGCAAATATCTTCGATTTTTTTACCGAATTCTTTTTCTAAAACTGTTGTAAGTGCAATTGATACCGCCATTAGAGCCGGTTGGGTATTTTCGGTTTTAGTTAGCTCTTCGCTGGGGCCTTCAAACATAATTTTTGACAAATTAACGCCTAAAATTTCGTCAGTTTTTTGAAAAACTTCACGTGCTGCCGCAAAATTTTCGAAGAGGTCTTTACCCATTCCAACTACTTGCGAACCTTGACCAGGAAATACTAAAGCTGTTTTCATAAAATTTATTTTTGGTTAGAAATTATTTATAGACTGAGACCTGGGCCGCTTCCACGAGGAACATATTTTTTTACAAATCCACCCTGCTGTTGCGGGTTATGATTATGAGGATTAGTACTAATTTTTTTACCCTTAGACTCACTCAGCGGCTTCTCTACTGAAGGAGCAGCATCATGAACTTTCTTACCCGATTTAGAGCACAGTGAATAAATATCTAACGGCGCTTTAACAATCGAAATTGCGGCTACAGCAGCAACTGAAACTACAACTCCAGCAGCAAGTGTGGCCGCAGAAGCCGCGCCAAAAGCAAGTCCAGCACTAGTTGCAGCTACACCAGAAACGATTCCAAACGCAAGCGGTAGTGTCGCTAAAGTAGCGTAACCCATCCAAGAAGGAGTATTGTAAGCGACGCTGGCGCCAAATTTTGTCCCAGCGTAAATAGATGCCCCAACGCAGAAAACTGCAGAAATTGGCACAGCAGCTAATGAGCGCGCGCCAAAGTTGAACCAATTACCCCTAGAGCCCTTCTCATATACATCTGCCGCGTTATCTGTAAACTTGCGAAAGAACTCTTTAGGAAAAGCTTTCACATAATTTTCTTTGTAATCAGACCAAATGCTCATTTTAAAAACCCGTTAGTTTGAATATTTTTTCAAAATTTTCTTAACATCTTCGCAAATCGCGCCATTAGCTAAAGCAAAGGCGATATTAGCTTCAAGATAACCAAGAACATTTCCGCAATCGAAACGAATTTCATCGATGGTTTTGTAGTAAAAAGGATGATTTTTGCACATCGCTTTCATGGCATCAGTTAGCTGAATTTCACCGCCCGAACCAATTTCAAATTTTTCCAAATACTCAAAAATTTCTGGCTGAAGAATGTAGCGACCAGTAATTGCAAGATTCGAAGGTGCCACTTCTGGCTTTGGTTTTTCCACCATGTCGGTGATTTTTTCTTTTCCTTCATTTTTAATGATGCCGTATTTTGAAGTGTCTTGCAGATCAACCTCACCCACTGCCACAACTGACGAGACTTCTTCTTTGCTTTGGTAAAGATCAATCATTTCACCCAAGAAATTTCTTTTGCGGTCTTTGCTTTGCATCATCATTTCATCGGCCAAAATCACCACGAAGGCCTCATCTTTGGCGATAAAATTTCTGGCGCACCAAATGGCGTGGCCCAAGCCCAAAGGCTTTTGCTGGCGCACGAAAGCCATCTGTCCGGCTTCTGGAAGCCAGCCCATTACTTGGCGCAATTCTTGTGATTTATTTTTTTCATCGAGCTTTGATTCCAACTCGTAAGCGTGATCGAAGTGATTGTTGATGGCGTTTTTATTACGGCCGGTAACGAAAATAAATTTTTCAATTCCAGCGTCTCTCGCCTCTTCAAAAGCATATTGAATGATCGGCTTGTTGGCGATTGGCAACATTTCTTTTGGCATCGATTTAGTCGCTGGCAAAAAGCGCGTGCCTAGCCCACCAACCGGAAAAACTGCAGTTTTAACTTTTCTCATTATTCTTCACCCTCATTTAGAAGTTTTAATTTGCGGTAAATCGTTGATCTGCCGATCTCAAGCTGCTTAGCAACTTCTGACATGTTGCCATTGTGAATATCGACGATTCTGCGAATCACCTCTTCTTCAATGACTTCCATGGTTTTGCAGCGTCCTTCATCGTCAAAAATATCAACCAACTCGCTGTTCACATCGGAATTTTTTTTGATAGCCGCTTTAGCTTTGGTGATGCTGTTATTTTCTTTGTTCAACAATTGCGGGAAATGTTCGGGCTTTAGCGTTTCACCATCACACAAAACCACCGCGCGGAAAATTGAATTTTTCAACTGACGCACATTATCTTCCCAGTCGTAATTGTAGAGCAGATAGAAGGCGTCGTTGCTGATTGATTTGATTTTTTTATTTTCGTTAACGCTGAAATCACGGCAGAAGTTTTCGGTTAACATTTTGATGTCTTCTTCACCGCGCTCTCGAAGAGATGGCACCGCGATTGGAAAGGCTGAAACGCGATATTGCAAATCTTCACGAAATTTTTTGGCGGCAACTAATTTTTTCAAATCGCGCATTGCCGATGAAATAACCCGCACATTGAGGCTAATTGGCTCTTTGCCTGCTGCGGTGGTGAATTCTCCATCTTGCATAAAACGCAAAAGTTTAACCTGAAGATCAGAGCGCAATGAATCAATTTTCTCAAAGAAAATAGTGCCGTTATTGGCTTCGCGTAGCTTGCCGATATTTTTTACTTCGCCGTCAGCAACCGGAAGATCTGAACCAAATAATTCTTCTTCAGCGTTGCTGGCTCGAAGCAAATCACATTCAACCACAATAAATGGTTTTCCTGAACGCAGACTCGAACCGTGAATTGCGCGCGCCAACAATTCTTTTCCGGCACCAGTCGGGCCTTCAATTAAAATTGGAATTGTTGAGTTAACGACTTTTTTGGCTAGTTTAATGGCGTTAGAAAGCGGTTCGCTTTGACCGATAATGTCAGAAAAAGCCACCTTGTCTTTGCCTTTGCGGGCTAAGTGCGAAACTTGGTATTTGAGATTTTTCTTCTCAATCGCGTTGTTAATTGAAGCGGTAACACGAGCAAAAATATCTTTTTCGCCTTTTACGATGTAGTCGATGGCACAGTATTTGATGGCGGTTACCACCAAATTCACATCTTGGCTGGCAGTTAAAACAATCACCTGCAAATCACCTTTGATTGGCGCGATTTGCTTTAGAACCGTAAGACCGTCAAGGTCAGGCATTGAAAGATCCAGCAACATCACATCCACATCATGGCAAGAGATTCCCTTCACTACTTTTTTATTCATGAAGAAATCCACCACCTCCATGCCGCTGGTCATAATCATCGGATTATGTCCTAGGTCATTAATGAATTTGCCAAGAACCTTACATTGCGTAGGTTCATCATCCACGATTAAAATATTGCGCTTATTCATGTTTTATAAATTTTGATTATTTTTTTTCTTTGAGTCTTTTTTCTTGAAGTAGCTGGATGATTTTTGCGGCGGTTTCTTCAACCGATCTTTTGGTGACGTCAATGATCGGGCAATTCAGTTTAGCAAAGAGTTTACGAGACTCTGCAACTTCGTTTTTTATTGATTCAATATCAACGTAATCTGTGCCCATTTCTTGACCTAAAGAAGCTAGGCGCGTCTGCCTTATTTGCACCAATTTTTCTGGATTAATCATTAAGCCCACAATCAACGGTTTTTTCAAATCGTAAATCGATTGCGGGATGGTTTCGATGGAGACAAATGGCACGTTGGCAGTCTTGTGACCGCGGCAAGAAAGGTACACCGAAGTTGGTGATTTTGAAGTGCGCGAAACGCCAACAATCACGATGTCAGCGTCATACAAATCCCAAGTCGATTGGCCATCATCGTGAGTTAGAGTGTAGCTAATCGCCTCAACGCGCGAGAAATATTCACCATCAAGCAAATGCTGGCGACCCACAGTGTGGCTGATATGCATGCCCAAATAATTAGAAAATTCGCCGATGATGTGAGACAAAACCGGAATGCATGGCACCTTCATTTCGTAGCATTTGCGCTTTAGCGGCTCGATCAAATCATCATTTAAAATGGTGTACATCACAATGCCGGGATCTTTGGCAATTGAATCTATGGCGCGCTCCAACTCTTGTTTGGTGCGAACTAGCGGCCAAATAAAATCGTTAGATTCCACGCCTTCAAATTGCGACAAGACGGCGCGCGCCACCGAACTTAAAGTTTCACCAGTTGAGTCGGAAATTAAGTGAATATTTATCAGTTTTTCGGTCATGGTTATTTGCTGCTAAGTGATGGAACAGTAATGTCAGAATTAACGATGACGGTAATTCTGGTACCTTGTGGAACGCGGATCACCGGACTAACATTAATCGTATTGCCAATGACCTGACCCACCGTGTCGATGATGGTTTTACTAACATCGTAAATCGCTTGGTTGGTGGCGCTTCCCGTGGTTGTCGTGGTGCCTTGAGTTGGGTTGGTTGTAGTTGTGGTTGAAGCATTGTTGGTCAAAAGTTTTTGCGCTGCTGCCACACCACCAACTGCCAAAATACTGGTCAACATTGAGCTGGCGATGATCGAGCCATATTTACTGTCAACCTCACCCGGGATTCCCGACCTGCCAAATTGATCTGAGGCGTTGAAACTAATCGACAAATCAACCCCGTCAGGCCTGATTAAACGCGACCAGCTAATTTCAACTCGGCCTTGGCCTTGCGTGACCTTGCTTGAGTAAGATCCAAATAATCGCGAACCGCGCGGAATTAAAACTTCATTTCCCGCCTCACCATAAACGTCGCGACTAACCACGCCCCGCACCGATCCGGGAATTTCAGTGTTAATCGCCGTTTCCAAAACCGCCGTCAGCAATTTACCCTGAGCAATCGTGTGAGATCGATCGCTAATGTAGGTTGCAGCAACTCCGGCTTTGGTTTTTTCCAAAGCCTCAATTGGATCTTGGTTAAGATTTACGATGTTGTTGTCGTAACCAACACTGCGCGCCGGACCACCAGAACCATCAGCACCAGAGCCAAAAACAATGATTGGAGCGTAACGCGGATTAACTTCTTTTTTCTTCTCGACCGGCTCTTTGCTTTCTGACGCAATTGGCTGCGCTGGCTGTTGATTTGGGTTAACCACTGGATTGATTGGATCAAGAACCAATGGATTTTTCACTGGATCGCTCGGCAATGGAAGTGGATCTTGAGGAATTGCGTCCACCGGTAAATCCGGTAAAGTCGGAACTTCTGGAGCTGCTGGCTTAGCTAAAATTGCCGGATTTTCTTCATCTTTTGAGACTTCTTTAGTTTCAAGTTCAAATGGCGATTTACCTTCATCACTTGGCGCTACTACTGAAGGCTTGGGAGTCGCAACTTCTTCTAATTTTTCTGACTTAGTGTCACCTTTAAAAAACAAAAAATAGACCACAACAGTGATCAAAATCGAAGAAGCGGCAATCACCGCTACTTTACTTTTTTTCGCTGCTGCAATCGTGGGGCCAGTTGATTCTACATCAACATCATCTTCTTCAATTTCCTGCTCTGGCTTTTTTGTAAATTTCGATTTCATGAAAATGTGTTTGAGCTTGGTAAATTGTGACGCGGATTTTGTCTTTTTTTAGAAGACTAAATCTTAATTCTTAAATCAATTTTATCTTGGCAAAAAACTTTCTTATTTCTTCGAACACTTCTTCCTTTTCCTTACCGTTGATAATCACGTGATTGGAAAAATCTAACTCGGATAAAAACTTTTCGCTCGAGTGAATTTTTTCGTAAATAATTTTGCCGCTGATCGGGTTCACCACCGGGTCTTTTGTTCCTTGAATAATCAAAGCATTGGTCACCACCAAAGGCAGGTTTTTTTCGCAAATCGTCATTAGCTTTTCTAACTGCTCCACACCTCTCAAATAGTTGCGGCTGTAGTTGATTTGCGGATTTTCCGGCACGTCGTCAACAAATTCAAAACGACCTTTTTCGATGTGCAATTTTTCCAACATCTCGTTCCAAGCGTTAATTCCGGGAACCATTTTGGTTTTGATGTCGAGCAATTTTAGAGCGGCGTTAATTGAGACAATTCCGACTAATTTTTTTGCTGAGTGATTTTTTTTCGCACAAGAAAGCAAACCCAAAAGCCCGCCGGTTGAAAAACCAACAATGACAATTTTTGAGCAAATATTTTGCAAAGCCGCGTATCCACGCTGCATGCCGCAATACCAATCTTCCCAAGTAACGTCTTTCAAATTGATTGGCGCGGTGCCGTGGCCCTTCATTCTTGTGCCGTAAACCTTGAAACCGAAGCCATTTAAAAATTGCGACAAAGCCTCAACTTCTTTAGGCACTGACTTGTAGCCATGCGAAACCAAAACACCAACGCCGCGCACTTGCGAAGAAACTTTAGCGCGTGAATCAAGAAAAAACGGCGAGCCAACTGATTTATCTTTGGAGAATTTTTCGTCGAAATAAATTTCGTAATCCGAATTAAAAATTTCCAAATCGCGTTTGTGAATTTCGTGAAAAACTTTTTTACGTAAATCTTCGTCCTTAATTTTAACACTTCTGCGAACAATCGCGCTTGCGGTGTCAAGCAAAGCAAATTCATTGGCAACCACGTGCAGAGAGTTCTCCAGTCTGATCTCGTGAAAGTCATACTGCTTGGCTAAAAGATCTTTTTTGATTCTGATTTTGCTGCCAGAAATTTCTTCGATGACGCCTTGTTTTTTGGCTAATTCGTAAACTCCGTCAAAATCGCGATGCGGTTCATCGAGAAACATTTTCATCAAATTTTCTTCGAAGACGCTGTGATTGATGCGGTATTTACCGCAGCTGTGAATCATCACACCAGAAAGATAAATAGCTCTTTTGAGGTGATTAATTTCAATTTCTTCTTCCTCAAAATATCCTAACGCCGCCGCGAAAATGTGATCCAAATTCACTTGAATATCCGAGTAAATTTTAGCCATGAATTCGTTAGTAAGGCGCGTTTTGAAGTAGCGCAGAATTAGATTGGCTTTGGTTTCTTCTTTGATGATTGGTAGCTGATTAATCAAACCCTGCGCTGATTTTATGTAGTCTCCCAAATTTATCGGATCGCCGAAATTGATGTTGATGTCAGCGCCCAAAAGCAAATTGCCTTCAATTTCCAACTCTTCTGCAACTTGCTTAGGAATTCTTTTTACCAGCCTTGCTGCTAATTGTTGGATTTTATTTTTACCCGGACGCAGCGGGTAGTAAGTGATGTTGAGCGGCACAATTTGAGTGCTGAGATCTTTAAAATTATCCTGGTAAGTAATGCCAAAATTAGTTTCGAAGTCTTTAAGAATTTCCAAATCACCAGCCTCAAAAGCCTCGATGATGTCGGCGCGGTAAATTTGTGATTTTAGCGCCAAAACTGCCGACCCTGTGCGCACAGGCCCAACGCGACTTGGTGTGTAATTGATAAAGCCAGAATCTTCTTTGATTTCTTTGCTTTTAAGCATGCTGCCTTCTGGATAAATCATCCAATCGTAATCGCCCGTAACGAGATCTTTGATGATGACATTGTCGCGATTTTTATGTTTGGTTGAGATGGTTCCAACCGATTCTAAAAAGCGACCAAGTGCTCCGTGGTAAAGCCCAGAATCAGCTAAACATCTGATTTGGCGACCGGTGTATTTGTAAATTAAGTAAGGAACAAAAAAAGTTTCAGCGCGCGTAAAATGGTTGGCAACAAACATCACCGGCTTTTTCGGCAGTTTTTCCAAGCCGCTTACCGTAAAGTTCGAACCTAAAAGCTTTTCTAAAATTCGCATAGCGATGGCAGCGTAACGGAAGGTCTTGGAGGACATTTGATGGGTTGGAAATTTAAGAATTTATTTGGAACTGAGTTTGTGAATAACCACCCCCAACCCCTCCTTGAAAAGGAG
>CAIRMX010000066.1 GCA_903879805.1 uncultured Alphaproteobacteria bacterium
CTAACAATTAACGGATTTATTTTCTCGTTAAAGAACTCTTCTGAGATTGGATAAAGTCTCTTGTCCATTGGTTTTACTTCCATTTTTAGTTAGAAAATGGCGAGGGTAGAATGGGAAAAATAATTAGCTAACAGTGTCTACAACTCGTGATACAAATCGCGCCATTGCGAATTATTCTTCGAAATAGCCTCAATCTTAATTTCTCTTCTCCACTTTTTGATAATTTTTTCTCTCGCAATCGCGTCACGAACGTCCTCATAAGTTTCGTAGTAAACCAACATTTTCAAACCGTATTTTTTAGTAAAACCCTCAACCATTTCTTCTTTATGTTCAAAGATTCGACGCTGAAGGTTGTTGGTAATGCCGGTGTAAAAGGTGCCGTTGCGTTTGTTGGTTAAGATGTAGATGTGGTAGAACATGAGGAGGGAGTGGGTTTTTTGTAAGTGGTGAAACTTTTATTTTTTAACTGGTCTCGCGATGGACCCCGTCATGCGACGGGGTGACACCTCAATGCGCGTAGCGCAAATCCCTCCTAAATCCAAGGACGATCATATTCCGGAGCTTCTTCCGAAAGTGGCAGTGACGGAATGTCCGCGTAGATTTCATTGTTCATTTTAATCACGACGCGACCCGTGTCGGTAACGATTCCAATCACGGCAAAATCGAGTCCCCATTTTTCAAAAATGGCTTTAGCGAAATCTTCTTTTTCTGGTTTCAAGATCATCAACATTCTTTCCTGAGATTCTGAAAGCATGATTTCGTAAGGCGTCATGCCAGTTTCGCGTTGCGGAACTTTTTCTAAATTCAGCTCAATTCCGGTGCCGCCTTTGCCCGACATTTCAAATGACGAAGAAGTTAAGCCCGCCGCGCCCATGTCTTGAATTGAAAGAATGGCGTCAGATTGCATCAATTCCATGCAAGCCTCGAGCAAAAGTTTTTCGGCGAAGGGATCGCCAACTTGCACAGTTGGACGTTTATCTTCGTCGCCTTCTTTAAATTCGTCAGAGGCCATAACCGCGCCATTAATGCCATCGCGGCCGGTTTTTGAACCAACATAAACTACAGATGCACCAATTTGTGACGCAGCTGAGTAGAAAATTTTGTCGGCATCGGCCAAGCCCACAGTCATTGCGTTAACAATGATGTTGCCATTGTAGCTTTTATCGAAAGTCACCTCCCCACCAACTGTCGGAACCCCGATGCAATTGCCGTAGCCGCCAATTCCCGACACTACCCCATTAACCAATTGTTTAGTTTTTGGATGATTAATTTCACCAAAACGTAGCGCGTTTAAATTGGCAATTGGACGCGCACCCATTGTAAATACATCGCGAAGAATCCCACCAACACCGGTTGCAGCACCTTGGTAAGGTTCAATAAAAGACGGGTGATTGTGACTTTCCATTTTAAAAACCACCGCCTGATTATCGCCAATGTCGATGACACCTGCATTTTCTCCCGGTCCACAAATCACCCACGGCGCCGTAGTGTGCATGGTTTTCAAATGCTTCTTGGTCGACTTGTAAGAGCAGTGCTCTGACCACATCGCTGAAAAAATTCCAAGCTCGGTAATGGTTGGTGTGCGACCAAGAATATCCAAAACTTTTTGGTATTCGCTTTCGGTTAGATTGTGGTCTTTGATGAGCTGAGGAGTAATTTCGATGTGTTTCATTTGTCTATTGTTAGTTATTAATTTTTAGAACTTGAATTCTTTAGCTTAAAATGGAGCTGTTTTTCTTATCCAATATTTATCAAACCAATCCGGCACTTCGTCAACTTTCGCATCAAGAATCTCTCCATCATGACCCTCTGCAACAAACAACATCGGCGGAGGATTATTAATATCTCCGGGTTCGGAATTATCAAAAATGTAGGAACGATTCGAGTTTTTTACCGCATCTTTTAATAAATCTAGAGATCGATAATAACGAGAAATTATCTTATCTTCACAAACATCATGTCCGCCTCGATTCAAGAATCTGTCCTTGACGCGAGAAATATTGATTGACGGACTTTTTGTGCAAAGAAAATAAAGATAAGTTTTGTAGCCAGCGCGCTTTGCCTTTTTCAAAAATTCAATCTTATCTGGCGAAGACATTACGGTTTCAAAAGTAAAATCTTCTCGAATTTCTATAAGTTTATTTCTGATAAAATCTGATATAACCGAAGCAAAATAGGAATTCATTTTTACATCAATAAATCTCAATTTTTGATTCTGAAGAGAGATATTTCTCGCGCAGTCTATTGGACTACTTTTCTCTAAAAATTTTGGACTATTCAACAAAGTTGATTTCAAGAAATGACTGACAATTTCATCAATCTTTACCTCAACTTTAAAATTCTTAAAATCTAAAAACCCCTCAGTTTTTATAGTTTTCTCAATCTCATCGGGATTTATATAAACCCCAACCAACTCAGCTCTTAAAAGAGATTTTAATCTACTTTTTCCCGAGCCATTTGGACCAGCAAAAACTCTCATTCTTGGCGTTGATTCTGGTGATTTTGTCATCTTTTCTTTTTATTAAATCAGCTATTTTTATCTAAAAATGCCACGATTGGGCAAGAAGCTACATGGTTATAAGACTTTTGTGGCTTCCAAGGGTAAGAGTAAATTTCGGCTTTATATCCCAAGCGCTTTATGTCCTTTCTATGACTTCTGTTGAGCAGCGGGGTAGAAATTCCAATATTGTAGATGCAATTTTGCGCTTTCGCCTCTTCAAAAGCATGCTCTAACATCATGATTGAAATAGCTGAATCGCGATGATTTTTTTCGACAAAAAATGCCGAAATTTCACTAATCACTGCGTCCGCATTAAGCTCGAATTTCTTTAAAAAATTTCTGTAAGTGAATTCGGTTCCCGGAACTTCATTTGAAAAATACTCAACCCAGTCAGAGGTTAACAATCTAATACCGCCAACAACTCTAGCTTCTTTTACTGCGACGATAATCTTGCCTTTATGGTCAAGTTCGTTTTCGGCACTGTGATAATTTTCCCAACCATTTTCAACGCAGTAAACCTCGTGACGCATTTGATAATATTGCTTCAACAGCTCAGGGTCTGTCGTAATAAAAACTTTCACGTCTGCGCTTTTTTCCGTCCGCCAAGAAAGACTTTCTAACACTCCGACAATCCTCTCGCTCCCATTTGGAAACACCTCTACAACATTATCATTTTTAGCCACCAAAACACTTTTTCCAGAAGCCATAACTTCTTGAAATGCAGCAATGCTAGCCTTTCTTGCCAGATCAGGAATTCTATTTTCTAGATCCTGCATTCTTTTTTCTGTAATTCTCATTCTGTTTCGACCTCATTGGTTTAAAATTTATCAACAGCTACAACTTCTCCGCAATCTCATCAGAAAAAACATAGTTTCCTGTCACCATTTGCACATCGTCGCAATCTTCCAGCGCGTCGATCATTTTCATTAGTTTTTGAGCTTGCTCGAGGTCAGCTACTTCCATTTGGTTTTTGGCTTTCCAGTCGAATTTTGCTGAAAGTGGATCTTTAAATTTTTCTGCCAAAGCCTCACGAACTGCGTTTAAATTTTCTGGCTTGGTAATTACAACGTGAACTTCTTCTGACGATTCAACCTCTTCTGCACCCGCTTCCAAAGCGGCTTCGAACATTTCTTCTTCACTGGCAATTTTGCCGTCAAATTGAATTACGCCGACATGGTCAAACATGAAACCAACTGATCCAGTTTCTCCCAAAGCGCCACCGGCTTTGGTGAAAGTGCTGCGAACTTCACTTGCAGTGCGATTACGATTGTCGGTTAGCGCTTCAACAATAATTGCAATTCCACCGGGTGCGTAGCCTTCGTAGCGAATCTCATCAAAATTATCGCCGCCAATTTCACCGCTGGCTTTTTTGATTGCAGCGTCAATTCGATCTTTTGGCATGTTGTTGGTGCGAGCGTCAATTAATGCGTTGCGCAGGCGTGGGTTGGAGTCTGGATCAACATTGCCACCTTTCGCCGAAACGGTGATTTCGCGTAAAATTTTAGTGAAGCGTTTGGCTTTTTTAGCGTCTTGCGCGCCTTTGCGGTGTTTGATATTTGCAAACTGAGAGTGGCCTGCCATTTGAGAAAATAATTTTAGTTGCTGGTACTGAGTTAAAAATTTGGAATTGAGTTTGTGAATAACCACCCCCAACCCCTCCTTGAAAAGGAG
>CAIRMX010000067.1 GCA_903879805.1 uncultured Alphaproteobacteria bacterium
AAAGCCCCTCCTTTTCAAGGAGGGGTTGGGGTGGTTATTTGCAAACTCCCAAATCCAAACAAATCCCTCACTAAACAAGTACCAAAACTAATGAAAATTTACGCAAATAAGCTCGAAGAAGTTGTTTCAAGCAATCGCAAGATCAATGTCTCTTTTGAATTTTTTCCTCCAAAATCTGATGAGATGGAAGTGAAATTGTGGGATGCAATTTCTAATCTTAAAGGTCTTAAGCCAAACTTTGTTTCGGTGACTTATGGTGCTGGTGGATCAACTCGTGAGAGAACGCATCACACGGTAAAGCGTATTATCGATGAAACTCATTTAAGACCGGCTTCGCATCTAACTTGCGTTGGTGCTTCAAAAGATGAGGTGGATGAAATTCTTAGGAACTATTGGAAAATGGGTGTTCGTCACATTGTGGCTTTGCGCGGCGACATGCCTGCTTCTAGCCCGAATTATCAACTGCATCCCGACGGCTATCAATATGCTAATGAGTTGGTTGCGGGCATTAAAAAAATTGCTGATTTTGAAATATCAGTTGCGGGTTACCCCGACAAACATCCTGAAGCTAAAAGCGTTCAAGAAGATATCGATAACTTGAAGCGCAAGGTTGATGCCGGTGCAACGCGAATCATCACGCAGTTTTTTTTCGACACCAATGTTTATCTGGATTTTGTGGAAAGATGCAGAAACGCCGGAATTAAAGTTCCAATCGTGCCGGGAATTTTACCAGTAAGTAACGTTAAACAAACCAAGCACTTTGCTAAAATGTGCGGGGCGACAATCCCAAAATGGATGGATGAAATTTTTGAAGGTCTTGATGAAAAACAAGATACTCGTCAATTAATCGCTGGTGTTGTTTCGGTTGAGATGTGTCGCATTTTGCACGATGCGGGAGTTAATGATTTCCATTTCTACACTCTAAATCGTTCAGAATTAACCACAGCGATTTGTCACATTTTGGGCGTGCGCAGCTAGTTGTAGTTTAGAACTCGTCCTAAGTCCCGCCTGCAAATGCTGCTTGGCATTAAAAATTGAAGGTCACGCTCTTTTTTAAATCAGGATGCAAGCTTACTGCAACCGGACAAGAGTAAGCGGCATCGCGCAGCATTTCTTTTTGCGCTTCGTCAAAATTATTTTTTGGAAAATTTAATTCGATGATGACTTCGCAGACGCGGCGCGGATTTATTGCCATTATTTTTGTCACGTCACAATCAATGCCGTCAATATTTAAGCCATGCTTATTGGCGTTGATGCCCATTACGGTAATCATGCAAGTGGCAAGAGCAGTGGCTAGTAAATCGGTTGGTGAAAAAGCTTCACCTTTGCCGTTATTGTCCAAAGGTGCATCGCTGATTAAGCTGTTGCCAGACTTTAGGTGAGTAGACTGCGTTCTTAATTCACCAAGATATTTCGTTTTGATTGTGACTGACATTTTTTAGAAATTGTAAATTAAGCCAAGTTTCGCCACGCCAAGATGAGTGCGAATTTTTGAACCAGATTCAGCATATTGCATGTTGAATTGTTGATAGTCGTAAGAGGCTTTGGCAGAAATTCCCAAAGGAAAATCAATCAATAAACCAACGCCGTAAAGCGGAGTTAATTTCGATTTTGTTATTGAGGCATTATCAGACAGAACGTTGCTGCTGTAATTAACGCCAGCGAGACCGTAAGTTATGAAAGGAGTAACTTTCGGAATTGGAAAAATCGCCAAACCAAGATTGGCTTTGGCACCGTAGCGATTATTGATTTTGATTCTGTCGCCAACGCTGAGGCTGCCGTCAAATGATTCAAAATTTTTCGATGAGGTTTTGAGATTGTCGTAAAAAACTTCGCCGGAAGCGTAGAGGTTTGCCAGATCTAATCTGACGCCGGCGTTAAGACCGTAATTTAATTTATCAGCGTCTTTGTAATCACCATCTTTTGGTCCTGAAGTTGGTGAAGGACTGATTGCGCGATGTGAAGCAGTGGCAAATAATGCGTCAGCTCCAACAAAAATTCCGGTGGCGTAAGAGGGGCTTGCAAGTAGGATGGTGGCGCAAAGTAAGCTTGAAAAAAGTTTCATGATTTTGGGAATTTTTTTAAAGAGAGTTCGAAATAAAAAACCCCTGCGAAAAAATTTTTCGCAGGGGCGTAGTCGGGTTAGAAGTTGTAAGAAAGGCCTAGTTTAGCAACATTAAGTTTTGAGTTAATGTGATCTGCTCCACTAATTTTTGGAGTTGCGATGCTTAAGGTTTGAGTGTTGTACTCAACATTTAGCGACACATCTTTGGTAATTTTAGTCGATAGACCAACGCCATAGAAATATGAAATTTCTGCGCCGGTGCTGGTAGAGTTGCTAGGAAGATTGATGTTATATTTAACGTGAGCCAAACCGTTGGTTACATAAGCTGAGAAGTTTTCATTTACGTCATAACCAACATCTAATTTCACGCCGTAACGAGATTGAGTTGATAATGTGCCGCCATCAACGTCGGTTGCTTCAGAGCCAAGTCTGTCAAAAAACACACCCGGTGCTACAAAAACATCATTAAAATTCATGGCATGTTTGTAGTTGATACCAACGCCGTTTGAGGTGTTATCAAATTTTTCATAACCAGCGGCTTTACCACCACTTGATTGATATCGATTAGTTGCGGAAGTTTTAAGAAAATCGATTCCAACATAATTTCCCTCAGTTTTTGCAAAAGCTGAAGAAGATGCTAGAGCTACGGTTAGAGCGGCGATTGCGATAATTTTTTTCATAAGTCTCTTAATTTTTTGATTAGAAGGATGAAAAGAACTCTGGATGCAAATTGAGGTGAATCAACTTACTTAAAACCTCCAGAAGCTTTTTTGACAAAGCCAAAAAAAACCTTCTTTTTCGTGCAAAAAAATGGCAAGAGATTTTTTAGAAGTGACTCTAATTAAGAAACTTTGACGCTCCATTTTTTGCCAAGATAGGCCTCGATCAATCTTCTTTCGCCGTTGGTGAGTGCGCGATCAAAAACAATAAATTCGCCAATCGATCCGTTCATAAACCAGCCGCTGGTGTGAGCGCCATTTAGTGACGCGTTATTGCATCCGATGTAATTATACAAAGTTGAGCCGGCGCGGTTGGTGACGGCAAGTTGAGTTCCGCCGCCGCTTAAAGTTGCGGCAGTGCCATTGATTTAAGTGCTTTTGCCAATGGTGTTGTCGTAAACGAAGGAGACGATTTGAAAAGTGTTGAGAGTGATTGCTCCCGAAACTGTGGTGGTGTCATTGCCGCTCCACCAAGAATTGACCATGGCGGTGCCGACATTGCCAAACGAGTTGTAAGCATCAGCGCCACTTTCAGGGCCGGAGCCGATGATTGAGCTGTCGCCAGTAAGTTTAGTTGCTAGAAAAACGGTGTAGCTGGAATTGCTGGCGGGAATTGTTGCATCCGGCAAAGCCAGATAATCGGCGGTAGCATTTCCACCCGAACCATCAAAAGAAACTACCGGCAATCCGGTGCCAACATCGATCATGTAAGTTGGTTTATTAGCCGTGATGCTTTGAGTTGCAGGGGTTGCCGCAACGCTTTGAGGGTTGGTGTCGTACCAATTAGTAATTGCCGAAGCGCTTACTGATTCAGATTCATCAAAACTTTTTTCGGAAGTTGTTTCAAACCAAGCCACCAAACTTCTGATGCTTGGAATAGGAGATGTTTGAGTTTGATTGCGCGCGCTGGTGATTTTCATTTCTTTAATCAAGCGGCTCGATTGCATGATAACAGCTGCCAAAATCGAAATAATCAAAACCACAATTGAAATTTCGATTAAAGAAAAAGCGCGAATTCGTCTGTTCAAAACTTTGGCAAAAAGTTGTCTCGTAAATTTTTTTAGTTGCGAAAGGGGAAGAAAGAGGCTCGAAAATTAGCAGTCTTTCTAAGCTTACAACTCTTTTCGTTAGAAGTTTTCGTAAATACAAAAAGCTTTTCATTTTGCACAAAATCTGCTGCTAGCCAAGGGTCGTTTTACTTTAAGAAAATCACAATCGGCATCGGTGATTGTTGTATGCTTTAAAAGCTGTTCAAAGATATCGAAGTCGCAAAAATGAGCCGCTTTAGCTAAGGGGTTTAGACCATCTGCAGTGCCGATTTTGGGCGAGGCTCCGCGAGATAATAAAAGTTTAACCGATTCAAGCTGGCGCTTTATCACCGAAAGCATCAGTGCTGACATGCCGCTATTATCAAGGTGATTAACGTTAACGCCCTTGTCTAAAAAAAATTCAGTGGCGCTGAGATTGCCATTTTGAATAGCATAGCCACTCACTTAATCTCCAAAGCAACCTTGTGGCAAGAAAGAGATAAGCTAATAGGGAAGCGACTTGCCAAGCCTAGCAATCACACTTCAGCTACAAAAAGATCTGAATAAAAAGACAAAATAATCGCTGAAAAACTTGAGATTTTAAACAACGAGAATGTCTCCAAATTCGCTTCAGATAAAGACGCCAGATTCGGAGCTAAAAGTAAAAAGAAGCTCTGGTGCGGCTACAAAAAACATGTCTCCGTCGACATGCAATCAGGTATGATAAACAAGGTGGCAATCACTTTTGCCAATGTGATTGATTTGAAAGGTTTTGAACGCGTAGCTCCAAAACAAGGTGCAGTTCACGCTGACAAAGCCTACTGCGATCACAACTGTCAAAGAGTTGCTAAGGCAAACAATCTACACCTCTGCGCCATCAAAAAAAATAAAAGGAAAGGTGCGCCGATTTCGCACTGAAAACAAAAAAACTCGCAACAAATTGAGCAAAATTTGAGCAAAATTAATTCATAAATTTGCCGAATTTCCAATGAAATTCTTCAAGAATCTTAGGTTAAAAAAATCTGACTCTGGTTTTTTTGAGAAGTTAGATTTGCGACGGCCCCTTTAATCGTAAGATTATTCTACCATCTTCAAAAAGTTCTCCAAAGAAGGCTTCCTGTATGGCGGCTCGGGCGGCATCTTTGGCTTTATCTTTTTCTATCTCCAGCCTTACAATAATATTTAGCTCTTCTTCTGTGAAGTTGAGTTTCGAGCTGAGGATGGGGACTGCTTTAGTCATTTAGATTACTCGATTTGGGCGATTGCGGATAAAATCCATTTGCCGTTGTTGCTGTAGCGCGCAAATGTCCATGCTTCCGAGGTGATGACTAAATTTTGATTGCTGCCTTCAATGATTTCTCCGGCGCTTGATTTATTTATCATATAGTCCAAAGCAGACCACTCTAAGATCGCGGTTGCATATTGCATTTCATCTTCTTGCCAGCTTTCAGAAATTTCCATGCCTGTAACTTCAATATTTTCAACAATATTGGCGATATTTTGGCTAATATTTTGGGCGAGCGCGTCGGAAAAATATTTCGACATTTCTAGTGTGGTCAGAGTTTTTAATTTTTCTAAATCTTGCTGCGACCAAGCGTTTTGCACTGCGATTAGAAGCTCGGCAAATTTTTGCATCTCAGAATCAGCGAGTGGAATTTCTACTGATTTAGTTGGTGCGTAAGTGTTTTGTGGGTTTGGCATATTTTTGCGTCGTGATAAAAATCTAAACAACATCACAGCGGCAAAAGCCAAAAGCGCTATTGTTAAAAAATTGCCAAAGAAACTACTGCCGCTGCCTTCCGCCGCGCCATTTACGCCTGTGGCGTGATGTCCAAAAAGCATGTTACCAATCCACGAACCGGCAACCACTGCACCGATTGTTGAAAGCATTGGATTACGTTGGAAAAAAGATTGCTGCGGTTGAGGTTGTTGCGGATTTTGCGGATTATTTTGCGCTTGATTGGGATTGCTTTTTGCTGAATCAGGAGTTGTCGATTTTTGCATCGGCGCATAATTTTTTCCGTTAGCGCCACCACCTTCAAAAGTGCGACTGCCGCGAGATCCCTGATTAAAATGCGAAGTTGAAGAGCGTCCCGAGCCAAAAGATGATCTGCCGCCGGCGCGTGCAAATGCTGATTCGGTGGCGAGGCAAAAAATGAAAACGACAATCGAAATTTTCTTAAGCATGAAATGTTGTTTGAGATTGATTAGTGTGAGGAAGAGCCGCAGATTGCGGTTAAATATTGTTGTAAGCAATGTTGTTTCGAAAATTTAAAAAACAAATTTATGAAAATCTTATACACAGCTCACGCCACAATTACAGCGGGTCGCGATGGTCGCGCTGAAACAGACGATAAACAACTTTCTGTAGTTTTATCAAGACCCGGAAGCAACAAACCTGGAACCAATCCCGAACAATTATTTGCCGCTGGTTACGGCGCTTGTTTCGGCAGCGCTTTGGCTGCAGTTGCAAAACAACGCCAAGGTGAAGAAATTGGTGAAATTGCAGTGCAAGCGGATGTTAATTTAAACCAAGATGAGCAAGGCGGATTTTTTCTTAGCGTAACTTTAAACGTTACAATTGCTGGCGTTGACGACACTGCAGCTGAGGCAATCGTAAAAGCGGCGCATAAAATGTGTCCTTACTCAAAAGCCATTCGTGGCAATGTGAATGTGGTGCTAAATGTTAATGGCACTAACTTGTCGCACGAACATTTTTAAGATTTTCCGGTTGAAATAACCGGCGCCGATTTTTTTAAATTCTGTGTCGTATTTAATTTAGAGGCGCTACCGGAAGGCGAGTTTCTAAAGGCAATTTGTGCGGTCAAAAATGTCAGTATTTCTTTGCTGGTGCTTTCCGGTTTTCTGGCAAATTCAAGTGGAGTTTCCATGCGCCCAGTTGCCGGATCCGCATTGCCTTGCGGCGAGGTTAAGTCGGCGCCATGTTTTACTAGAAGTTTTACTTTCTCCAAATCTCGCGCAAATATCGCACCAACGAGCAAAGGTGCGCCATTGGTCATTACAGGACACTCTGAAAAACCTACCACCCATCTCTAAAAATCACTAAATTTCTTTTAAGAATTTTCAAAAAGATCCAAATAATCTCTTGCGATAAAGCGAGTTGAGCCCACTATTCACAGAGCTTCACAGCTATTTGAATTCA
>CAIRMX010000068.1 GCA_903879805.1 uncultured Alphaproteobacteria bacterium
CGTCGTCGAAGGGCCCGAAGCTCGAGATTCTGGCCCTTCGACGACGCTAGCGCTTTGCTCAGGGACCTATGAAATTTTGTAACCTATAAATTAAGAAGATAAAAAATGTTCGATAATTTCTCAGGAAAAATTACTAAAATTTTCGACAGCATTTCCGGCAAAAAATTTGTCTCCGAAGATGATCTTGCCGCAACCATGCGCGAGATTCGCATCGCGCTTTTAGAAGCGGACGTTTCGCTGCCAATCGCCAAAGATTTTATTGAGAAAGTCAAAGCTGAAAGCTTGGGCCAACAAGTGGTAAAAAGCGTTTCTCCGGGGCAGATGATCGTCAAAATCGTCCATGATGAATTGGTGAAGTTACTCGGCGGCACCAAAGCTGAGATTAATTTTAACTGCAAACCTCCGGTCATTATTTTAATGGTTGGTTTGCAAGGTGCGGGCAAAACCACCACCTCGGGCAAATTGGCGCTGCGCTTCAAAAATAAAAATCACAAAAAAGTTTTAGTCGCATCTCTCGACACTTACAGACCAGCTGCCGCTGAGCAATTAAAAATTCTCGCTCAAAGAGTTGGAGTTGAGTTTGACGAATTTGATGCCGACAAAAAACCACTATTTCTCGCCAAAAAAGCCAAACAAAAAGCCATTGATGGCGGCTATGAAGTTTTGATTTTAGACACGGCTGGGCGCACTCATATTAATGACGAAATGATGCGCGAGTTGGTAGAAATTCAAAATGCCGTGGAGCCTACAGAAATCTTGCTGGTGGTCGATGCCATGATCGGTCAAGATGCGGTAAATGTTGCAAAAAACTTTAACGAAAAACTGCAATTAACTGGCACAATTTTAACCCGTTTGGATGGCGATTCTCGCGGTGGTGCGGCGCTAACCATGAAAGCTGCAACTAACTGTCCGATTAAATTTATCGGCGTTGGCGAAAAGTCAGACGAGCTTGATGAATTCAACCCAGAACGCATCGCCTCACGCATTATTGGCATGGGCGACGTGGTGTCTTTGGTAGAAAAAGCGCAGGAAGTTTTTGATGTCGGCGAGATGGAAAAAGCGGCGAAGAAAATGCAAAAAGGCAAATTTGATTTTGACGATTTGCTGTCACAAATTCGCGGCATGAAAAAAATGGGAGGACTTGGCAATATTCTAAATCTCTTGCCCGGTGCTGGAAAATTTAAAGAGCATCTGGGAAAAATGAGCGGCCTTGAAGGCGAAATAAAACTGCAAGAAGCGCTGATTTTATCGATGACCAAACGCGAAAGACAAAATCCCGACCTCTTAAGTTCTTCGCGCAAACACCGCATTGCCAAAGGTGCTGGCAGCACTATTCAAGAAGTTAATCGCCTGATGAAAAAATATAAGCAGATGCAAAAAGTGATGGGGAAATTTGGAAAAATGGATCCAAAAAAAATGCAAGAAATGATGGGATCGGAAGAAATGAAAAATTTTAAATTTTAAAAAAATGACACTAGCTCAAAAAAAATGCTCGGCGTGCGTAGGCGATTTAACTGCCTTTGATCGCGATACTGCAGAAGCACATTTGGCAAAGCTTGATGGCTGGAAAATGGCCAATAATAATAAATGGCTTTTCAAGGATTTTACTTTTGAAAATTTTTTATCAGCACTGGCATTTGTAAATAAAATCGCCGTGATTGCTGAAGCAGAACAACATCATCCCAATATCGATTTCAGCTGGGGCTATTGCAAAATTTCAATTCAAACTCACAAGATTAACGGCTTGTGCGAGAATGATTTTATCCTTGCTGCTAAAATTGACCAAATCGTCTAAATGCCCTCCCTTACTCAATTAAAGACACTTCCCTATTCTGCAAATCAGATGCAATCGCTGGTGATGGATATTGAAAAATATCCAGAATTTTTGCCTTGGTGTAAGCAGGCAAAAATTGTTGAGAAAATTTCCGCAGATAATTTGCGCGCTGATTTATTGATTAATTTTAAGAATTTTTTTGAGAAATATCGCTCTGACGTCAAACATGGCCGAAACAGTGACGGTGGGCATTTTATTGATGTGGTGGCGATTGAAGGACCCTTTAAAAAACTGATCAATCAGTGGAAATTTCGCGATTTAGAAGATGGAAAATGTCAGGTGGAATTTTTTATTGAGTTTGAGTTTAACTCGATTTTTCTTACCAAAATGATCGGCACAATTTTTGAAAGAGCGGCTGAGAAAATGATGCTGGCTTTTGAGGAAAGAGCTAAAACAACTTTTGTGAGTTAAAAATGGGCGGTGGAGCAATTAAAGCAGTAGCTGAAGCAAATTTTCAAGATTTAGGAAGGGCTATTAATTTTGCCACCATGAGCTTTCAAGAACGACAAACCTTATTTCGAGAAAGCATTAAAAATGAAGATTACCCACTGGCCTTTCAAGCCTTTATACGTAGCCAAGATGCCAGTTATTCTATTGAGTGTGGCTTGCAGAATCTAATAGAAAGTAGCGGCGGCTTTTTATTGCTGCTTGCCTTTGCTAAGCGCGACCATTTATTAGAACCTGAATTTCTTGCAGATAAATTTTCACTAGAAAATCCAAATAGCGAAGAAGGCATAAAGTTTTTTACCAAGATATTTTCCGTAATAAGATCTGAACTCAAGCGACAAGAAACAATGCCCGATGTCAGAGAGGAAACCTTGCAGCGTCTAGAATCTGACAAAAAAGATTTTTGTGAGAAAGAGGCGGTATTTATTGAGAATTTAACCAAAATTCTGGTCGCAAATCACGACGTTAAAACCATGGCACTTTTTTATAAGCTCTCTGATGTGGATTGCCGAGACCAAATTGAACTTAGCTTGGCCAGAAATATCGAGACCCCAGAAACAGCAGCAAACGCTCACTCGGAAGAAGAACAAAATATCTTAAGAAAAGACGAGTTTTTGAATGCGATGGTTATGATGGAAAGCCTTATTCCCTCTGCTTTGGTGGAATCTCCTTCAGCAAAAATTGGTCCGAAGAAAGATCCGCTAGAAAGATAATTTTTTAGATCTTCATCGGCAAAATCACCATGTTCAAACCCTTCACGTGCAAGCGTCTTTGCATGATGTAAGGCACGTGGTTGTACAAGATTTGAGTAAAGATGTTCTCATTGTCGAAAATAAATTTAGTGCCGAAAAACACCGCATTTGGATAATCTTTGGCAACGCGATCTGTAAGCTGCGTCAATTTCTCAACAATATCGGTGCTGTAACCAACATATGATTTAGCGAAGCGGCCGTTGGCGTTGCAGTAATTACGATATTTGTGCAAAGTCGCTTTGGTTTTTCTGCGCATCTCGCGCCATTTTCTTTCTTCGCGGAAAGTGTTGGAGTCAACCTCGCCCACTGTCACAAAAATAAAATTCTGAAAAATGCCCGGAAAAAGCTTTTTGATTTCAAGCAAACAATTCATGCCGCTACCAAAAGTTTGATCGACAATAATTGCCGCAGTTGGCGCCGTTTTATTTGAGCCAATCGCCGGATCAAGACTTGGCGCAATATCGTCGTAACCATAAAATTGCATTTCCTTTTGCATCAGGCGCAACTTGAGTTTGCGATACATGCGTTTGACCCACAGACCAATTGCTACAAAAACCGAAGTAATCAGCAACGTCATCCAACCGCCTTCGTAAAATTTTTCAAAAACCGTCACCAACAAAATTCCAAAACATAAAATGAAACCAGTTACCGAAATAGCTAATCGACTTTTCCAGTGTCCTTTTCTTCTGCGGTTGCGAATCCAGTAAATGGTTAAACCCAAAAGTGAGAGCGAGAAGGTGATGAATACATTAATTGAATAAAGCACCACTAGCATGTGAACCGAACCACCAGTGATGAGCAAGGTTGCAATCGCTGCAATCGCCATGAAGAGAATGCCGTTTTTTACCACTAGGCGGCTTGAAAGTGAGCTGAAAGATTTTGGCATCCATTCGTCGCTCGCCATATTTGCCACCACATTTGGACCGGCTAAAAATCCGGAATTAGCAGCAACAATCAAAAGTCCGGCTTCAAGCATTAGCGTGATTGGCACGATGAATTTGCCCCATTCGATGCCACCGTAATTCCAAGTTTCGGTAAGAATGTAGAAGGTGGTGGCGTTTAAGGTTTGGCCTTCAACTTTATTTACACCCCACAGTAAGTAGAGCAAAATGATGCCAGCCGCCATGAAGGCGAGCGAGATTGCAACTAAGAACATTGTCAATTTTGCAGTGCGAACTCGCGGTTCAGAAAGTGTATTTACATTGTTAGACACTGCTTCCAAACCAGTGTAAGTGCCTCCCCCCATTGAGAAGGCTTTAAGGAAAAGTGAGAAAATAAAAATCCAACCCATTGAATCTTTAATCTCTTTAGTTTCGGCAACTGCTTGCGGCACCAACTTGGCGAGGCCGTAATTATGCGCCACGATTCCGTAAACTAACAAAATGAAGTGCGTTACGATGAAGCCGAGAAAGATCGGAAATAAGAATTTGATCGATTCTTTCATGCCGCGCAAATTGAGTATGGCGAGAAACCCCACCATCAATATCGCCAGAAATAATTTGAGACCATGATATTCCGCCGGCAGAAAACTGAAAATCGCATCAATGCCGCAGGCGATTGAAATCGAAATTGTCAGAACGTAATCGATGATAAGAGCTGAGCCCGAGACTAGTCCGGCGTGCTTTCCCAGTAGTCTGGTAGCCACGCGATAACCGCCGCCGCCATTGGGGAAAAGTTCAATTACTTGAGTGTAGGCGTAAGAAATAATGAAGACTGTCAGCGCGGTTGCGATTGCCAAATAAACCGCCAATTCACTGTGAGTTCCCAGTGCTAAAAACGCTTCTTCTGGACCGTAGCAAGAAGATGAAATCCCGTCAGCGCCAAGTCCCACCCAGGCCAAAAACGCTACTAAAGAAATACTCTCGCGAGTTTTTTTATCGAAAATATCGCGCGGATTTCCGAAGAGAAAGTTTCTGACTTTTAAGAGCATAAATTATTTTACTGTTTGTTGCTCGAGGATTTTTTTCATAAATTCTTCAATTAATTCTGGTGATTTTTGGCCACGGATCTTTTCGATTCCCGAGGAAATATCTACCATGTTAGCAGCAGTTGCTTTCAAAGCTTCTTCTATATTTTGTACATTTAAACCACCGGATAAAAACCAGTCTTTTTTGCTGTGAAAATTTTTCAGAATTTGCCAATCAAATTTTTTACCACTGCCGGCATTCTTGCCGTCAAAAAGAAAAAAATCGGCGCAATCTTCAAAATTTTTCACCTGCGCCAAATCGCCCTCACCTTCAATTGGGAAAGCTTTGATAATTTTTATTTGCGGAAATTTCTGCCGCGATTTTTTTAAGAAATCGCCGCTTTCTTTTCCATGAAATTGAAAATAATCCGGCGCAAATTTTTGCGCGATTTCTGCTAAAACTTCAAAATCCACATCAACCACCACCGCAACTCTGGCAATGTTCTTTGGGATATTTTTAGCAATTTCTACAGCGTTTTCTAAAGTTATGTAGCGCGGCGATTTTTCGTAAAAAATAAAACCAATAAAATCGCATTTTTGGGCAATTGCGGTTTGTAACGAAGCAATTTCTGTAAAACCGCAAAGCTTAACTTTCATATTTTTTAAAGCTTAAATCCCGGAGGAAGAGGCATGCCGTTTGTAGCCACACGCACTGAATCGCTTGAGCTGTCATCGGCTTTTTTCTTAGCATCGTTGAAAGCAGCAATGATCAAATCTTCTAAAATTTCTTTTTCGTCTTTTTCCATTAGCGAAGGATCGATGAAAATTTTTTGAGCAACACCAGCACCCGTAATTGCAACCTTAACTACACCGCCGCCAGAGGCGCCTTCGTAAGATGTGTTAGCTAATTCTTCTTGAACCTTTTGCATTTTTTTCTGCATTTCTTGCGCTTGGCGCATGAGCAATTTGATATCCATTTTTTCCTAATATTTTATTGAAGAATGTTACTGAATTTGTAGCGCAAAATTTGATTTATTCTTTTGAAATAACCCGCCTTGTCAATTGGTTCCTCGGCAAAAAGCGGATATTCAAAATCACGATATCCCGCCACTTCCACATACATGGTTGCAACCTGTTCTCCCTTAGCAATTGGGGTGTAAAGCGGGGTTTTATATTTTACTTTTACCTTGACGGAATCGATTGATTTTTCGCGCGGCAGGTTGAAAGCAACTTGCTCTTTTGTTGAAACATTTACTGCTGATTTTTCACCGAGCCAAGTTTTTAGACTTGTCACTATTTGGCCTTTTTCAAATAGTGTGATTTTTTTGTAATTTTCGAATCCGTAATCCATTAGCGCTGCAATCGCTGCAGCTCTGAGCTTGGGAGTCTTAGACCTATTAACCACCGCAACCAAAGTGCGATTATCATGCTTCACAATATTGGTTACGCCGTATCCACCTTGGTTAGTAAAACCAGTCTTGCCACCAATCACGCCATCATACTGGCTAAGGATTAGCGGATTGTGATTATATTGCTTGATGTGATGATAAGTAAATTCAGGAATACCAAAATAAGACAAATATTGCGGCAGATTTTTATAGATGCTCACCCCAAGCGTACCAAGATCGCGCACACTCATGTAATGATTTGGATCGTAAAGGCCGTGAGGGTTTTGAAAGTGGCTATTTTTCAAACCAATCTCTTGCGCTTTGGCATTCATCATCGCGACAAAATTATCGATGCCATTTCCAGTGCTTTCGGCAAGCGCTACCGCAGCATCATTGCCCGAAATTGCTAAAAGCCCGCGCAATAATTCTTCAATGCTCACCACGTCACCATAGTTTAAAAACATGCTCGAACCCGATTTGCGCCAAGCATCTTTGCCGATCAAGCATTGGTTATTCAAACTGATGCGACCTTTTTTTATTTGGTCGAAAACCACGTAAGCCGTCATCATTTTAGTCATTGAAGATGGCGGAATTCGCACGTCAGGATTTTTTGCAAGCAGCACTTCTTTGGTGTCAGCGTCAATCAAAAAATAAAATTGCGCATCTTGCAAAGACTGATCGAGCTCCGCGGCACGTGCCTGCGCGGCAAACGCGACAAAAACTACGAAAATGAGTTGGTAAAAAATTTTCATTAAAATAACCGTATTTGCTAATGTTTGTAATTGCTTGGCTCTAGGTGTTTGGAGAGCCTACTTCTCTTTTTTATCCGATTTTTTTTCTTCTGCTTTTATTTCTTTTTTCTCAAGAGAAGCCATTTCCATTCCGCTTTCTCCAAAAGTTTTTACCATTCTGTGCTCACGGCGCTGTTGCTTGCGCTCTTTGATTAAGATCTCACTATTTTCAATATCGTCAGATGTTTTTGTCGTAATCATGTGATCAACCGCTTTTTGCATTGAGTCGTTTCCGGCAAGCAAATAAGACTTCTCCGACATTTCAGTTTTAACTCCGTAAACATCTTGGGGCGGAATTGGAATGCGATCAAACTCTGCCCCAGCTCTGCGAAAAGCAGGGTAAAGCCCAAGATTGTAAGTTATATCAAACATGTCCGCTGGCAAAGAATTAGCTGGGCTGGTGGCTTTTGTTTGCTCATAACTTTCACCATTTGGCAAGTAAGTTTCTGGCGCTTTTTCATTAAATTTATTTACGTCAACGTAAGCGTAATAGTCGCGACTTGCCAGAGCGGCGTTTACATCTGCGGGACTTGGAGATTGTAACACGGTAATTTGATCAGAGGCAGAACCAGAAACACGATCCGAGTTCATTTTATAAACTTCTTCACCATATCTTTTTTCAAAATTTTCGTTAACGCTGGGCAATTTTGTTGAAAAACAAGATGCGAGAAGAGAAGCGGAAATCAGCAAAAATAAAAACTTAAACGAGAATTTTTGCCAAAATCCCATCTGTTATTTATTCCTCATTAAAACAGCTTCATGTCCAGAGGCGGTAATTTTCTTAACCATTGCCAAGGCTTTAGGCTTGCTGGTAAATGGCCCTAGTAAGACGCGGTAAATTGTTTTTTCACCTTCAACAGTTTCAACGCGACCTTTGTGAAATTTTTTCATTTTCACTAAAGTTTTTTTAGCATTTTCAACACTCGAGAAAGATCCGACTTGCACGAATAAACCCTTCTCTACTTTTGTTGCTGCTTCATGTTTTTTTGCTGATTTTTTTTCTTCTAATTTTGGTTGTGGCTTCGCGTCTTCTTCCGGTTTTGACAAATCATATTCCACCGCTTCGTCTGATTGTTTGCCACCGCTTACCATTGCTTCTTGCTGCTCAGTTGGGCGTTTTGGTTGCAGCGTTTTTTGAATCATTTCTGACGAAACCGCGCCGTAATCTGGAGTGTTTGACGCAAGAGCTTGCGGTGCCAAATTTTGTTTTGGCTCTTCAGGAAGATTATTTTGGAAAGTCTCTGACTGCTCTTTAAGCACGCCTTGCGAGGCCATTGCTTGCTTATTTAACTCAGGAATTTTGGTAACAACTGGATGAGATTTTCCGTCTAAATCAACGATTCTAATTCGAGATTGTTGCTCATTTTTTGCGGCGCATGAAGCAAAAATTAAACTTAAAAAAAGAATAAAACTCTTACCAAAAATTTGTTTCATTTGTGCTGAAATTTTGTTGAAGCTCTGGGCCTTAAGGAAGCGGCGCGAACCTAATTTTAGCACTTACAAAAGACAACAAATAAATCGCAAGAATTTTAATTATTTTTTTGGTGTTTTTTCATCTTCATCATCAAACAAAATTCGGTTGGCTGCACCCTGCAAATCTTCATATTGTTTGCTTTTCAAACTCCACAAGAAACAGGCTAGACCCAAGAGGCCCAAGGCTAAAGTGATTGGAATTAGAAAAATTAAAACTGACATTTCATACCAAATCTAAAATCTATTAATACCAAATTGATTTGGTATGTGGGGTTCCCAACAAGGTGGGGCGTGGCTTATGCCACGATAAAAAAATTAGAGCAAATTTAAATTTGCTCTAGAATTGATACGAAGAGAATTAAATAAAACGAGCAGCGAAGAAGATGACATTGCGATTGCAGCAATCAATGGAACAACATGTCCGGCGCAAGCGTAAGGCACTGCGATTAAATTATAAATCAAAGCGATTAAAAGATTTTGTTTCATTAGTGAAATCGCTTTGGCTGAAAAATAATTGAGCTCAATGATTGGCATTAATTTTTCTCCGCAAATTACCACGTCAGCAATATTTTGCGAGATGTCGGAAGCCTTTGAAAATGAAATTGAAACATCCGATAAAGCCAATGCCGGAGCGTCATTAATACCATCTCCCACCATGATGAATTTTTTATTTTCGGCTTTTAATTTTTCTAAAAATTGCACTTTAGAAATTGGCGTTTGCTCAAAATAAAATTCTGAAATTTGCAATTTTTCTGCGACATTTTTTACCGGATTTTGCGCGTCACCCGAAAGTAAAATTATTTTTTTACCAAGTTTTTTCAGCGCCTCGATGGTGATTTTGGCATCTTCTTTCAAGGCGTCTTCAAATAAAAATACCAATTCATCTTCGCCGAATTTGGCAAAACAGGTCAACAAATTTTCGTCGATTTGCAAATTATTTTCGATCGCACAAAAACTTTTTCTGCCGAGTTTTAAAACTTTATTTTCAAAGTTAGATTCAAGACCAAAGCCTTGATTTTCTTGAACTTGTAGCGCTTCTAAATTGCCGTCAAAACTAGCAGAAATTGCTTTAGAAATTGGGTGACGACTTTTTGCCGCAAGAGATGCCGCAAGTTTTAGATAAGAATTTTTTTGATCGTTTGAGAGAGAGAATTTCTGGTTTTCTTTGAGCAAAAAAACATCCAGCAAACGCGGTGAACCAATTGTTAAACTTCCGGTTTTGTCAAAAACCACCACGTCAATTCCACGCAATTTTTCTAGCGCCTCACCCGACTTCACCAAAATTCCTTTACGAATAAAATTCGAAATCACAATGGTTTGAACAATCGGCACGGCGAGCGCCAGAGCGCAGGGACAAGTAATGATCAAAACCGCTGTAGCATTCATTAAAGCAATTTCCCAACCTGATTTGAACCAAAAAACAAAAGTCGCAAAAGCCAAAATGTGAACTGCCGGCGTGTAGAATTTTGCCAAATAATCGCTGATTCTGATGTAGTGAATTTTTTTATTTTCAGACTCTTCGCTCAAACGAATAATCTCAGAAAGCAGGCTATTATTTGCCGATTTGGTGATTTTTATTTTGAGTGGCGCGGTCAAATTAATAGTGCCTGCAAAAACTTCTGAACTCTTTGCAACCTTCTTAGGCAAGGTTTCGCCGCTAATTAGCGAAGTGTCGATTTCACTTGTCCCCTCAATAACAATTCCGTCAGCGGCAATTTTTTCGCCCAGCGCCACCACCAAAATCATACCGATTTCTAACTGCTTAATTGGCAGAATTTTAATTTTAGAATTTTCCTCAACTCGACCAAAACTCGCCGCAAGCAAAGTAAATTCCGAGGCAATCGCAAAGGCTTTTTTGCGTGCTTTCAAATCGAGATAACGACCAATCAACAAAAAGAAAATCAGCATTATTGCTGAGTCAAAATAAACGTGCGCGGCCCCTCTGAAAGTTTCTAAAAGGCTGACGCAACACGCTAAAAAAATGGCAATTGAAATCGCCAAATCCATGTTGGGATAACCCAGTTTTATTGAGCGCCACGCAGAAGAAAAAAATGGTCGGGCTGAAAAAATAATGATTGGCAAAGCGACAAGTGACGAAAAAAAATGCAGCAAATTACGGCTTTCTTTGCCCATTTCACCAGCGTCAGAAAACCACAGCGAAAAGGAAAACAACATTACATTGCCCACGCCAAAACCAGCAACAGCTAGTGCGCGCAAGATTGAGTCAGAATATTTCTTGTCAGCGCTGTTTAAAATTTCGGCGTCAAAAGGAAGAAGTTTGTAGCCAATTTCGTGAATCAAATGCACCAAATCATTACCGATTTTGGCATCACCCTTCCACTGCAAAAATAAAGTTTTTTTAGAAAGATTAATCCGTGCTAAAACAACATTTTCTTGCTTTTTTAAAATGCTCTCAATCAGCCAAACACAAGCAGCGCAGTGCAATCCTTGCACTATTAATGAAACCGAATTTGAACCATCTTTTTCGTGAGAAATAAATTCTAAAACATCAATTTCTTCAGCGATTTCCGGTTTAATTTTTCTGACGGAAGAATTAATTTCGCGTAATTTGTAGTAATTTTCAAAACCAAATTTGCCCACGATTTTGTAGGCTGTAGCACATCCCAAACAGCAAAATTCTTCTGCTGTTGATTTTGTATCTTCACCGCAATGTAAGCAGGATTTTACCATTGAATAAAGTGGCGCTCAACTTGTTCGAATCTCTTTTCATCCTTGGTCATTGCAACCACTGCAAAGTCCCACTGACCCTGAAGCGGAAATTCCACATCAGCTCTGTAAGTGCCATCAGCATAATTCACTGTCTTAGAAAAATCTTTGTCACTTTGAGCCGGACGCTTGAAATTAACGAAAATTGTGGCGTCAGGAATTGTGCGACCTTTGTCATCTTCGAGCCTAATAAATATTGTGCCCTTGCCTTCATTTTTGCGATTAAAATCAGAGCTAACTTTCCAACCCAATCTTTTCTGATTTTCTTCCTGCTTCACAGTTTCATTGTAATCTCGGCCTTTCTGGTAAGAGTCTTCAGTTACAACACCGCTCCACGTCTTTTTAGCAACGTAGATGTAAAAGAAATTTACCACGAAAATTACGGCAAAAAATCCAAAAAAAATGTAGGGAATCTTCGATTTTTTTTCAGTCGACATGTTTGATTATTTTTTAGTTTTTGAAATTGGTTGCACAGCTAAGTGAATTCTTTTTAAGCAGAATTTCAAATCACTAGAAATTTTTTCGAAATCAGCTTCAGCAATTTCTCGGCGTGCGATTAAAACGTAATCGTAATGATTTTTAGCGTGAAGCAAAGCCAGCTCGCGAAAAATTGCGCGCAGCCTTCTTTTAGCAAGATTACGCGTTACAGCATTGCCGACAGTTTTGCTCACGGTATAACCAACGCGACAAAAATCTTTGGCCTTTTTATTTTCTGTTAAATTTTGGAAGTAATTTTGGGGAGTGGCGTGGGAAATTAAGAGGATAGTTTTTGAATAAAACTTCTGACCTTTTTTACCGATATTTTGGAATTCTGCGGATTTTCTGATTTGGAGTATTTTCAACTGATGTCTGAAAGAGAGGAGTAATTGCCGACTTTTTAGCCGGCACTTACAAATTTAAACTGACAGGCTAGCGCGACCTTTTAAGCGACGACGAGCTAAAACTTTACGTCCACCAACTGTTGCCATTCTTGATCTAAAGCCATGTCTTCTTTTGCGCACAATTTTACTTGGCTGCCAAGTTCTTTTCATAAATTACCTAAAGTATTGAGATTTTGTTGTCTGACCATCTTCAAAGAGGGGGCGCAAGGTAGGCAGCGATCTTTTAATTGCAAGAAACTATTTCGCCAAAAAAGAGGGAGTAAAAAGTGAATTTTGCGCGACGTCGCGCAAAATTCAGCGATCTGGCTTTTACCTTAGAACCAAAAGCTTTCAAAGCCTATTAAATTTACTTCGAAATTTGCTGATTTTTTGCATTTACCAGCACCACAGTTGGCACATATTTTTTCGCTTCTTCGCAACTCATCGAGGCGTAAGAAATAATAATTACCGGATCACCAATTTGCACCAAACGCGCCGCAGCACCATTTACTTGAATCGCGCCCGAACCCGCTGCTGCCGGAATTGTGTAAGTTGTAAAACGCTCGCCATTGTTAATATTTAGCACGTCGACTTTTTCGTGAACTAGAATACCTGCTGCCTCAAGCAAGTCAGTGTCAATTGAGATTGAGCCTTCGTAATTCAGGTCAGCTTGGGTCACAGTGGCACGGTGGATTTTTGCTTTAAGAAGTGTCAGTTGCATTATTTGAGATTTTTTAATTGTTCGACGGCTTCAGGATTTACAAGGGTTGAAATGTCTCCGAGATTTTCTTCACCCGCAATAATTTTTTTCAAAATGCGACGCATTATTTTGCCCGATCTGGTTTTTGGCAGGTCGGCAACAAAATAAATTTTTTCGGGACGCGCAATGGCTCCGATTTCTTTTTGAATGATTGCGAGAATTTCAGCTTCGAGATTTTCCGCCACATTTTTTAAAATCACAAAAGCGTAAATCCCCTCGCCTTTAATTTGATGCAGCAATCCAATCACTGCTGATTCTGAAACTTTCGGATGTGAATTAATGGCATTTTCAATTTCTGCAGTTCCCAAACGGTGACCCGAAACTTTAATCACGTCGTCAGTGCGACCAATGATTCTGTAAAGCCCATCCTCATTTTGAAAAGCACCATCTCCGGCTAAATAATATTTGGGAAAGGGCTGCAAGTAAGTTTTTAAAAACTTTTCGTGGTCACCCCAAATGTCGCGAGCTATTGCTGGCCAAGCCTGCGAGAAGCAGAGATTACCGATTTTATTCTTTTCTAAAATTTCTTTTCCCGAATCATCAAGCAAAATCGGCACAATTCCCGGCATTGGCAATCCGGCGTGCGCTGGCTTGCTTTCTGTGACGCCAGCCATTGTCGAAATTAAAATTCCGCCAGTTTCAGTTTGCCACCAAGTGTCAACAATCGGGCATTTTTTCTGGCCGATTTTTTCATTGTACCAATTCCAGGCCTCTTCATTTATTGGCTCACCGACACTTCCCAAAGTTTTAAGTGACGACAAATCGTGGCCCGAAACAAACTCGTCGCCTTTTTGCATTAAGGCGCGAATCGCGGTTGGCGCGGTGTAAAAAATATTTACTTGGTGTTTTTCAATTACCTCCCAAAAGCGCGCTGGCGTTGGATGGGTAGGGATTCCTTCAAACATCAAAATTGTCGCGCCATTTAACAGCGGGCCGTAAACCAAATAGCTGTGACCAGTGATCCAGCCAATGTCGGCGGTGCAAAAATGAATGTCGCCTTGCTGATATTGGAAAACATTTTGAAATGAATATCCGGCGTAAACCATGTAGCCGCCGGTGCTGTGGACAATGCCTTTGGGATTTCCGGTGGAGCCTGAGGTGTAGAGAATGAAAAGCGGATTTTCCGAATCGAGTGCTGCGGCCCGATTTTCGCTGGAATATTTTTTGATTTCGTCTTGCCACAAAAGACAATTTAGGCGGCTATTTTCTAGCGCTAGCAGCTCTTTTTCGCCTCTTTTGTAAATTACCACAGTTTCAACCAAAACACATTCCAAGAGCGCCTCTTTGGCGATTTCGAAAAGTTCGATTTCTTTTTCTCCACGAAAAAGCAAATCCGCCGTGATTAAAATTTTAGCGCCGCAATCTTGAATTCTTCCCGCTAAAGATTTTGCCGAAAATCCGGCGAACACCACCGAGTGAATGGCGCCGATTCTGGCACAAGCCAACATTGCCACTACGCTTTGCGGAATCATTGGCATGTAAATACACACTCGATCTCCCGCTTTAACACCGCACGCCAGAAGCAAATTGGCGAATTGGCAAGTTTGGGCGTGCAGTTCTTTGTAAGTTATTTTTTGGCTTTTTTCTTGTGGGTCGTTTGATTCCCAGATGATTGCGGTTTTGTCGCCGAGCGTTTCTAAATGGCGGTCGAGACAGTTGTGGGAAATGTTGGTTTTGCCGTTTTTAAACCATTCGATTTGGCCTTGCTCGAGGTTGCAATTGCTGGTTTGGGTGAATTTTTCAAACCAGACAAAGTTGCTGGCGATTTCGGCCCAGAATTTTTGAGGATCTGCGATTGAGGCTTGATATTGCTGGCTGTAATCGGCTTTTGATTTGATGTGGTACATGCGGCTCCTTCTTTTTTTACACGCTGCGCAAAAACTTTTTCGCCATCTCGAATAAATCAACCAAGGTGTCACGAATTTTCGCGTCAAAGCCGAGATTTTTTTTGGCCCATTCTTTGACCCAAGGGCGCGCCAAATCCCAAATATTTAGGTTGGGATCAAGCATGATTCCGACACCCTCAACGAGCAAAATAGTTTTTTGTAGCAAGAGCAATTCAGGGCGCGCCGCCATTTTGTAGTCGCGCGTCATTGTGATTAAATTGGCTAAAAGTTTGGCAACGGAAATATCTTTGACGTTTGAGCCAACAATTGTTTCGCCGATTTTGCGACAAGATAGCGCAAGACTGTCAACTTTGGTGTCTGCAGGCACAAGTCCGGCGTCAATGTGCAGCTGGGCGACGCGCTGGTAATCTTTGCCCAGAAAACCGATTAGAATTTCGGCAACGGCAAGACGAGTTTTTTTGTCGATTTTACCGACAATGCCGAAATCAACCACGCCAATGTCACCGCTTTTGAGCAAAAATAAATTTCCTTGATGCATGTCGGCATGAAAAAAACCATTGGCGTAAACTTGCTCAAAATAGCTGATTACAAGGTTTTGGGCGATTTGTTTTTTGTCGAATGGCGATGCCAAAATGGCTTTTTTGTCAGAAAATGGAATGCCGTCGAGCCATTCGAGCACGAGAATTTTTGAGCTAGAAAATTTCCAGAAAATTTGCGGCACGCAGAAACCTTTGACGTCTTTTAAATCTTCTTTGAGGCGCGAGGCATTGGCGGCTTCTTGTAAAAGGTCGAGTTCGCTTTTGGAAACTTCGGCGAGAAGATCAGCTAAATCGGCAAAACTTTTGCCTAAAAATTTTGAGAAAATTGAAAGGATTTTGATTAAAAGCCTGAGAGTAGAAATGTCGCGCGCCATTACTTGTGCGATTTGCGGGCGCAGGATTTTTACGGCAACGATTGTGCCATCTTGCAAAGTGGCTTTGTGAACTTGAGCGATTGAGGCTGAGGCGACTGGTGTAAAATCGAATTGTGCGAAGATTTTGTCGAAATTTTCGCCGAATTCTTGGTCTAGAATTTGCTTAACTTTTTTGCTGCTAAATGGCGTGAGCTTGTCTTGAAATTTTGCTAAAGTGGTGGCGAGATTTTCTCCAACAAGATCTGGACGAACTGCTAATATTTGTCCAAGCTTGATGAATGAAGGTCCTGCGAGTTTTAGAAAAAGATAAATTGCCCGATTTTTATCAAAAAAATACAGCGGCGCAAAAAATAAAAATAAAGCAGCGAGCCTGAAGAAATTTAAAATTGAGACCACAATTTCTAGCTACTATTTGTGAGGAGGATTTAAAGGCGGATGTGCTGGAACAGCTGAACCAGCGCCAGCTCCTTGATTAACATCAACTTTGATTTTGCTGAGATCAACTTCAACGCCAGCCCAGCCGAATAATTTGCTGAGGAGCTGCGAGATAATATCCATGATATTTCCAGTAACCTCTTGGATTCTGGATACGACTAATTTAAAGGCGCTAGCAGCTTCTGGAGACATCTTTAGGATAACGATTACCTCATCCACCGTGATAATGTTTAATGCCAACATAACGATCAAAATTGAGAAGGCTGTTGAGGCGAAAACAAAAATTGTACGGAAAGTAAGAAATGAGATAAAATTATTCATAGCGAAGAAATTTAGTTAAAATCTGATGTTGTTTTCTTAGATTTGAAGCAAGCAATAGCAAGAAATTTATTCCTTTCTGCATCGCCCAAAATACATACGTGGCGCTACCGGCTTAGCGTTGTAATTTTGCTCAATTAAATGAGCAAATGTCATGTCGTAAATTTTTTCCTGACGAGATGTAATGTCGAAAAGTGGTGATCCGTATTTGTTCAAACAGTAGCTCTTTTGCTTAAGTAAGTCGGCTAGAAGCTCGGACTCAGCTTCGGTCATTTTAGGATTTTTTTTATCTTTTGGAGAATTGGGATTCGACTTGATGAATTCTTCATTAACCGAAAAAACAAATGAGTCTTTTTTAGAACCATTATGCAACGTTACGCGTCCATAATGAGATAGATCTGACGCACAAGAAACTATAAGCAGAAAAAAAGGCAGAAGTAAAAAACTTCCGCCTTTTTTATGATTTAATTTTGATCTGACGAACTTAAGAATTTCCATTAGTTGCAGTTTTTTCTACAACAGTAGCTTGATCAAAGAAGTCTAACTTCTCTTTAATTCTTGAAGCTTTACCGGTTAGGTTACGCAAATAATAAAGTTTAGCACGACGTACAACACCATGCTTTAACACATCAACTCCAGCAAGAAGTGGAGAGTAAACTGGAAACTTTCTTTCAACACCTATATTGCTGCTGATTTTTCTAACAGTGAAAGTTGCAGCGTAATTGTCTCTGTCTTTTGCTGTCGCAATTACAACGCCGTTAAAAGCTTGGATACGAGTATTCGCACCTTCAGTAATTTTATATTTAACGCTAACTGTGTCGCCAACTTCGAATCTTGTTAATTCAAAACCACGAGACTCTTTTATTTTTTTGACTTGCTCTTGAGCAAAATCTGAAAGGAATTTTTTCATAATTTATCTTAAATTTTATCTTCATTCTTTGAGGCAGCCCAAAGACTAACTAAGCTTTTTTTGCTGTTTTTGCCGCTTTTTCTTGCTTTGGCTCTTCAGCAATAACTCTGTCAACAAGCTCTATGATTGCCATTGGAGCTTTATCGCCAGTTCTAAATCCGAACTTCATGATTCTGGTATATCCGCCATTTCTTTGAGAAACTCTTGGACCAATTTCTTTAAACAATTTGTCAGCAATGTCTTGATTACCTAGAATTGAGATAGCTAAACGACGATTAGCAAGAGAATCTACTTTCGCCAAGTGAATAACTTTTTCAACAAATGGTCTAAGTTCTTTTGCTTTTGGAAGCGTTGTTTTGATCAATTCGTGAGTTAGGAAAGCCAATGACATATTGCGCATTAGAGCCTTTCTGTGAGAGCTATTTCTATTAAGCTTTCTACCTTTAATTCCGTGTTTCATTTTAGAATTCTTTGTTTTTTAGTTTAAGTAGTTCATCCATATTTTTTGGTGGCCAGTTAACAAGCTTCATACCGAATCCTAAACCCATAGCTTTAAGATTTTCTTTTAGCTCGTTGAGAGACTTTCTGCCAAAGTTCGCAGTTTTAAGCATCTCAGCTTCACTCTTAGAAACAAGGTCGCCAACGTAGATAATGTTTTCATTTTTTAGACAATTATATGAGCGAACAGAAAGCTCTAATTCATCAATTGTTTTTAAAAGGTTTTTGTTAAATTCCGGCTCAATATCAATTTCTTTGTGAACTGGAAGATCGATTTTATTAACATCAAAATTAATAAAGACTTGTAATTGCTCTTGCAAAATCTTAGCAGCAACAGCTAAAGCATCTCTTGGAGTAATGGTACCATTGGTATCAATTTCCATGATTAATTTATCAAAGTCAGTAATTTGTCCAACTCTGGCATTTTCAACTCTGTATGCAACTTTCTTAACAGGACTAAACATAGCATCTACCATGATAGTTCCAACAGGACGATCAGATTTTTTACCTTGCTCGGCAACAACATATCCTTTGCCGCACTCGATGTTCATCTGCATCTCAATCTTTGCACCTTTGTTTAAAGTACAGATTATAAGATCTTTGTTCAAAATTTCCACTCCCGCAGGAGCTTCAATCGAACCAGCATACACTGGCCCAGATTTATTCGCGGATAGTTTCAGAATTGTATGAGAAGAATCACCTTTGGTTACAGCCAAAGATTTTAGATTCATGATGATATCAAGCACATCTTCTTTAACACCATCAATTGCACTATATTCATGCATTACACCTTCAATTTTAACAGAAGTAACTGCGAAACCATTAATTGAAGATAATAAAACTCTTCTAAGAGCGTTACCTAATGTATTACCAAATCCTCTAGCAAAAGGCTCCATAACAATTGTTGATTTAGTTGTATTGTCACAACCATCTTTCACAACAACTGAACTAGGCTTAGTAAGCGAATGCCAGCTTTCTTTTAAAATTACCATACGTCAAAAAATAATCTTGGTTAAAAAATTTAGGATACTCTCAAACAATTAAACGCGGCGTCTTTTAGCAGGACGGCATCCATTGTGAGGGTGATAAGTAATGTCTTTGATCAAAGTAACATTAACACCAGCAGCCTGAATAGCTCTTAGAGATGCTTCACGACCAACTCCTGGACCTCTGATTTCAACTAACACATTTTGCAAACCATATTCTTTTGCTGAGTTAATTACATGCTGTGTCGCAACTTGAGCGGCATAAGGAGTAGCTTTTCTAGATCCTTTAAAACCATGCTTTCCAGCCGAAGACCAGCAAACAATATTTCCACTCAAATCAGAAATCGAAATAATAGTATTGTTGAAGCTAGCAAAAACGTGCACTACTCCGTTAACAATACTCTTTTTCTTTTTACTAGAATTCTTAGGAGTTACTTTTTTGTCGCTTGATTGAGATTTGGTTTCTGTCATATTTTTAATTATTTAACGGCTTTTTTCTTATTAGCAATTGCAACACCTTTACCCTTGCGAGTTCTAGCATTAGTATGAGTTCTTTGACCTCTGACCGGAAGTTTTTTCACATGTCTGATTCCGCGATAACAACCTATGTCTGCCAATCTTTTAATATCAGCGGCAACTTTTCTTCTTAAGTCTCCTTCAAGAACTGAACGCTCTTTCTCTAATAATGATCTTACCTGAGCAATTTTCTCTTCACTCACTTGGTGAGTTCTTAGTTGAAGATCAATTTTTAATTTTTGACAAATTTTTTGTGCAGTATTGCTACCAATTCCATATATGTAGGTTAGCGCAATTACGAAGCGTTTTTCCTTTGGAATGTTTACACCAGCGATTCTAGCCAAGCTAAGTACCCTCTTTTTTTATTAATATTTATTGTATGGAAGCCTTACGAATTGCTCCTACCAGTTCCTCAAAAACGAGGGGGGCGCTTTTTATGGCGTCAATTGGAAGAAGCAAGTGAATTTTTTTATAATATTCTATCAGTGGAACAGTTGAATTATGATAAACTTTAAGACGATTAATTACAGTCGCCTCATTATCATCACTTCTACTCTCGAAATGACTTGATTGACACTCGTCACAAATTCCCTCTTTTTTAAGGACTTTGAAATATCGATTATAAACCGCACCACAAGTTTTACAGGAAAACCTTCCAGCAATTCTTTTTATCAAAACTTCATCAGCAACTTGAAAATCAAAGACAATATCGATTTTTTTACCAATAAGAAGAAGCATTTCTCCAAGATCTTCTGCTTGCTTTATATTTCTAGGAAATCCATCAAGAATAAATCCAGTATCACAATTACCTTCGGTAAGCTGTTTTTTAATAATGTCGACAACCACGTTATCTGGAACTAACTGCCCAGAATCCATATAAGATTTGGCATCTTTTCCTATCTCGCTTTGCAAAAGAACTTCTTTGCGCAAAGCCTCTCCCGTTGAAATCGTTTTAATCTTTAGCTTTTCAGCAAGCATTGCAGCCTGCGTACCCTTTCCAGAGCCGGGAGCGCCCAAAAAAACAAGGTTCATCCCCTCACCCTCACCCTTCTTCTTTTAGTGCCAGAGCCATATTTACTTGAGAAAAGATGCGACTGCACTTGATTAATCAAATCTAAAACCACATTAACCATAATCAGAATCCCTGTCCCGCCAATATGCAGTGGTATTGAGTATCTGGTAACTAAAATTTCTGGCGTAACACAAACAAATATCAGGTAAATAGCACCTATTAACGTCAAGCGAGAAACAATTTTATCTAAATGTATAGCAGTTGAAGCACCTGGTCTGATACCAAGAATAAAACAGTTACTCTTCTTCAAATTATTAGCCACTTCTTCGGTGTTAAAGATTATTGAAGAGTAGAAGTAAGAGAAGAATAAAATAAGAGTCGAAAACAATGCTAAGTAAATCGCTCCCCCTCTATGAAGAGCCGAAATAAAGGACGATCCCTCATCAACTCCAATAAATTGTACCAAAGCCGCGGGAAACATTAAAATCGAGCTGGCAAAAATTGGAGGTATAACTCCAGAAATATTGATTTTTAAAGGTAAAAAAGATGAATCACTTGCACCCGATGATTTCATCATAGCACCATTTGGATACTGGATTTTAATGCGTTTATGAGTTTTTTCAACAAAACAAACTAGCATTAGAAAGGCGGCAAAAGCAGCAAAAAAAAGTAAAATAATAAACCAAGAATAAACGCCTGTTCTAGCTAAATCAAAAATTTGAACTACAGTCGCTGGCAAAGAAGATACGATTCCAACAAAAATAATCAGAGAAATGCCGTTACCAATACCAGAAGATGTGATCTTTTCACCAAACCACATGAGCATTACCGTGCCACCAACTAGACTGATGCAGGTAGTCCACATGAATATATTGGAGTCAGATACAAAGGCGCTATGCTCTGAATTAGAAAGCGCATAATAAACACCGATCGATTGAAAAAAAGCCAATACGATCGTTAAATATCTCGTATACTGATTAATTTTGGCACGCCCATACTCACCTTCTTTTTTCAAATTCTCCAACCCCTTATACATTGAGGATAGAAGCTGCATTATAATTGAAGACGTAATATATGGCATAATGTTTAACGCAAAGATACTCATTCTTTCCAGAGCTCCGCCGGAAAAAAGATTAATCATGCCAAACATATTAGCTCCCTCACCCGCAAAGAACTTCCTTAATACATCAATATTAATCCCAGGGATTGGCACAAAAGTACCAAATCTGTAAACAAACAGGATAAATATCGTGAATAAAATTCTTTTCTTTAGTTCTGAATTTGAAGCTACCACAGACATTATAGAGAGAAGGATTTAGCCTTTTCAGAGTAAGCATCCACAGAAACCTTTATTTTGGCTGCAAGCGAGCTATCTCTACTCATAATTAATTTTACTTTAGAGTTCTTGCTTCTAATCAAGCCAACTGCTTCTAGATGTTCTTTTGTGATAGCAGATGAAGAATCCAGCTTTTTGCTTTCTACAAAATTTAAAACATCGCGAATATTAATGACCTCGATTTCTTTACGAAGAACATTTACAAAGCCTCTTTTTGGGAGACGCATGTAAACTGGAGTTTGCCCACCTTCAAAACCTCTTACTGAGTGATGTCCAGTTCTAGCCTTTTGACCTTTTACACCACGACCAGAAGTTTTGCCTTTACCGGAACCGATACCACGACCAACCCTGATACGAGAATTTCTTTTAATTTTTGGTAACGCTTGAAGAGAAAGAGACATGGTTTTTAAGCTAATGAAATTTTAACAATATGTTCAACTTTTTTTATCATACCCATAGTTGAACTATCACAATTTAGGTTTGAAGAACTACCTATACCTCTTAAACCAAGACCAATAAGACTCCCCCTCTGTCTATCGTTAAGCTTTGAACCACCCTTAACTTGGGTAACTACAACTTTTTTATCTAAAAATACTTTAATTTGCATACTAATCTATTCACTCCCCTCTTTTTTTTCTTTTTCTACGCCATGATTAAGCGCCAAGTTTCTTCTTTTTACAATTTCGGAAATTTCTTTTGATCTTCTTTCCGCCACAATTTTAGGAGAAACTAAGGCTTTAAGTGCTGCGAATGTTGCTGCAATCATATTATAAGGATTTGAAGTACCAACTGATTTTGCCACAATATCGTGAATACCCGCACACTCAAATATGGCGCGCATAGGACCGCCAGCAATAACTCCGGTTCCTGCTGGAGCAGCTCTTAAATAAACCTTAGCTGAACAAAATCTAGCAAAAATATCATGATGAATCGTGCGACCTTCTTTCAAAGAAACTTTGGTCATGGCTTTTTTCGCAGCTTCAAAAGCTTTATTTTTGGCGTCAGAAACTTCTGTTGCATTTCCTTTACCAAAACCAACACGCCCGTTTTTATCGCCAACCACTACTAATGCTGCAAAGGACATGTTCTTACCACCTTTTACAGTCTTCGAAACGCGATTAATTGCTACCAACTTTTCTACAATTTCCGAATTTCCCTTTTCTTTTTGATTATTTTTTACTTGTTTTGACATCTGATTTTAAAATTAGTTAGAACTGTAATCCAGCTTCACGACAAGCTTCAGCTATAGTTTGAACACGGCCATTATACGCATACGCGCCTTTATCAAACACAACCTTGGTAATACCACTTTTTAAACAAAGCTGCGCAAATTCTTTACCAACCAGTTTAGCTTTTTCCACACCATTCATTTTCTCATTTTCCTTGAAATTGAGAGTTGAATAAGCCTGCAATACCTTCCCTTCAACATCAATGAGTTGGGTATAGATATTTTTATTTGATCTTGAGACAACGATTCTTGGTCTAGAAGATTTATTGTTCTGAGCAATGGCGTTTCGGACCCTAAATTTTCTTCTCTCGTAACTTGTAATCATACTATTTTTTCTTTCCCTCTTTTCTTAGAATTTTTTTACCAAAAACTTTTACACCTTTTCCTTTATAAGGCTCAGGCTTTCTAAAAGATATAATTTCAGCAGCAACCTGACCAACTAGAACATTATCATCTCCTGAAATGATGATCAAATTTGGCTTTTCAAAAACAGCCGCAATACCTTTTGGCATAGCGTAGAAAATTTCATGACTATAGCCTAAAGTTAAAATCAGAACTTCTTTATCAACCGACGCCTTATAACCAACTCCATTAATTTCTAAAGTAGTTTTAAAGCCAGTTTTTAGCCCAGTTATAATATTTTTAATATTACTTCTATCCATACCAACAAACATCGAGATGTCAGGAACTGACTTGTTGGCAGCAGATACTTTGATCTGACTGTCGACAACCTCTACATTAACTCCAGGGCTAACTTGATACGTTTTTTTTACTTTTCCAGAATCAAAAGAGATAACACCTTTATTAACTGTGACTTTGATACTATCCGGAATGATAACCGGCAACTTTCCTACGCGAGACATTGTTTAAGCTAAAATATTTTAAAAAGAACTTCACCACCAAGTTTTTTTGTCCGAGCTTCATGATCTATCATTACGCCTTGAGAGGTTGAAATAACAATCATTCCTAATCCATTTTTTACTAAAGGAATTTTATTAGCATGGCAATACACTCTCTTTCCAGGCTTAGAAATAACTTGAATTTCACTAACCACAGGATTTGAAAAGTGATATTTTAAGTGAATATCAAATACCTCAAAGTTGCCATCTTTTACTCTACTGTAACTAAGGATGTAACCTTCATCCTTTAGTATTTGTAAAATATTCTCTCTTAACTGAGAGACCGGGCAAGAGATTACCGATTTTTTAACCATATAGCCATTTTTAATTCTGGCGACTAAATCCGAAACCGAATGATTGAAAGACATTTATTACTACCAACTTGATTTAATTAAACCTGGAATTTGACCCCAAGATGCTAACTCCCTAACTGCGATACGAGATAAGCCAAACTTTCTAAGATTACCTCTTGGTCTTCCGCTCAGAGCACATCTATTTCTGTGTCTTGTACGAGAACCATCACGAGCCATCTCTGAAAGTTTAATCTGGGCCATTAATCTTTCTTCGAATGGCAATGATTTATCCTTTGCTGTCAAAATGACTTTTTGTCTTTTGATCTTATGCAGCTGAGATAACTCTTTTCTATTGTTGTTTTTTATAATCGATGATTTTTTTGCCATACTACTTGATCGGAAAATTAAGTTTTTTTAACAGGTAAAGAGCCTCTTCTTTGCTTTGAGCTGTAGTTACAACCGTAATATTCATACCAAAGATTTTTGGAATATTATCTAGGTCAACCTCGAGGAATATATTATGCTCTTTTACTCCGAAAGAATAGTGATTACTTTGATTAAAACCTTTTGAAGATAGTCCTCTAAAATCTCTAATTCTTGGCAACGCAATATTTGTCAATCTATCTAGAAACTCATACATTTTTTTACCTCTTAGGGTAACTCTGCACCCAATTGGTAAATCCTTTCTTAATTTAAAAGTAGAGATTGCTTTGCGCGATTTAGTTAAAACCGCCTTTTGACCCGCAATATTTGAAACTTGAGCAGCTAGATAAGACAAGAATTTATTATCACTATCAGTTGCTTTTATACCAACGTTAAGACTGATCATCTTAAGTCTAGGTATTGCAAGGTCATTTGTGTAAGAAAACTTCTTTTTCAAATCAGCAATTGAATCTTTATATAGTTTTTCAGTTATAGTTTGCATCGATTTATACAATTTTTTTACCAGATTTTTTTGAAACGCGACTTTTTCTGGTGAAAACCTTTCCTTCACCAGGATCTGTCACAAATTTAATTTTTACCGCTTTACCACTTTCAACGTGAGAAACATTAGACATATGAATCGGCTTCTCAACTTTAACAATTTGTCCAGGAGTAGATGATGTTGGTTTCTTATGAACAGTAGCAACATTAACTCCCTCTACAGTAACTTTTTCACCAGATAGGGCAGTTATCTTCCCTATTTTACCTTTGCTAGATCCAGCGATAACGATAACTTGATCATTCTTTTTAAATTTATGTGCCATTATCTACAAAACCTCCGAGGCTAATGATGCTATTTTTAGAAAATTTTGCTGCCTTACTTCACGCGCAACTGGACCAAAAACACGGGTCGCCAATGGCTCACCATCTTTATCCACAAGAACTACTGCATTGTCATCAAATTTTACAAAACTGCCATCACTTCTAACAATTTTATTTTTTGTGCGAACAATAACACCTTTAGCTACTTGACCTTTTTTTACTTTTGATCCTGGAATAACACTAGTAATAGAAAGAACTATAATAGTACCAATTCCAGTAATCATGTGGCCCGAACCACCCAAAACCTTAATACATCTAGCAGATTTTGCGCCTGAATTATCGGCAACAACTAGATTTGTTTGCATTTGAATCATTGTAAATCCCTAATTAGTTAACTTTAAGAGCCCATCTCTTGGTTTTAGAAAGTGGTCTTGAGCCAACAATTTCCACCTCGTCTCCAACATTCACTGTTTTACCTTGCGAATCCACTAAATATTTTTTGTGGACAGTAATATATTTACCGTAGCGAGGATGTTTTTTGTAAGCAGTTGAGAGAGCTTTAAAAGTTTTCTCGTCTATGATATTTAAAACCGTAACTTTCATTATTAGACAGCAATCTTTTTGTTGTTAAGTGTAGTAAAAAGTCGTGCGACTTCTTTTTTTTTGTGCTTGTAATCCTTTATAACAATTGCTTCTCCAGAAGAGGCTTTAATTCTCATCATTAGAAGCTCTTTTTTAAGAGCTGCTATGTTTAGCAAAGTTGTCGTTTCTTCTTTTTTCATGATCTAGACGTGATTAACGATTTTAGTTTTAAATGGTAGCTTGGCAGCAGCTTTCTGTAAAGAAACTGAAGCAGAGTCGTTATCAATTCCATCAATCTCGAAAATGATACGGCCCGGCTTAATTTTAGCAATATAGTATTCAACGTTACCCTTACCACTTCCCATTCTAACCTCTGCAGGTTTTTGAGTAACTGGAGTGTGAGGAAAAACCATTATCCAAAGCTTACCGGCGCGCTTCATATAGCGCGTAATAACTTTTCTAGCTGACTCGATTTGCTTAGATGTTAGCTTTCCTGGTTCAAGAGCCTTTAGGCCAAAAGAACCAAACTTCAGGCTATTGCCGTTAGCAGCGGTACCGAGTATTTTCTTCCCGCCTTTCTGTGCCTTTCTATATTTTGTCTTTGCTGGAACTAGCATTTTTAAACTTTTAGTTATTTACTGTTTTTGACTTCTTCTCAACGAAGCCTTTATAAATCCACACTTTCACGCCAATAACGCCGTAAGTTGTATAAGCATTTGCGATAGCATAATCGATATTGCAACGTAGCGTATGTAACGGAACAGACCCTTCTTTATACCATTCAGTTCTTGCGATTTCAGCACCACCCAATCTTCCAGAGCAGCTTACCTTGATTCCTAAAGCTCCACACTTCATGGCTGATTGCATGGATTTTTTCATCACTTTCTTAAAGGCCGCACGACCCTCTAATTGCTTAGCAATACTTTGGGCCACTAAAGAAGAATTGGCATCTGGTTTGTCAATTTCAACTATTCTTACATCAACTTTACAGGCAGCAATCTTTTCAACTGCTTGATTAATTTTTTCGATATCTAAACCTTTCTTGCCTATAAGAACTCCAGGCTTCGATGTTTTAATGATAAGATGAATTTTATCTGATGGCCTTTCAATCACAACACTGCCAATACCACAATGGGCATAGTTCTTTTTGATAAAGCTTCTTATGGTTACGTCATTAATTAGCTTTTTGGCATAATTTTTTTGATCGAACCAAACTGACTCCCAGTTTTTGCTGTTGAGCAGTCTAAAACCTACTGGATTAACCTTCTGACCCACTGCTTACTCTCCTTTTGTTGTTTTTTTAGTCGCTTTTTTTTCCGGCTGTTTTTCAGCCAAAATGACACGAATATTGCTAAAAGTTTTGATAATACTGCTTGATTTACCACGACCTCTTGCCGCGAATCTACGCAGAGCAAAAGCGCGACCGACATCCACACCTTTAACGTAGAGATTATCTACATCCATGTTGTGATTATTTTCCGCATTAGACATAGCAGAATATACAAGTGCTCTTACAACCGATGCAATCTTCAATTTAGAAAATTGTAAAAGTTTTAAAGCTTCTGAAACCGATAAACCAGAAACGCTTTTTGTTACTCTCATAACCTTTAATGGACTTGACTTCACTGCACTTAAGTAAGCCACTGCTAATTTTTCTGTCATGATATTATGATTTTGTAACTTTTTTATCGCCGCCGTGACCATAAAAAGTTCTAGTTAAAGCAAATTCACCAAACTTGTGTCCAACCATACCCTCGGTAACTGAAACGGAAATAAATTTTTTACCGTTGTGAACGGCAAAGTTAATACCGACGAATTGAGGTAATATTGTTGATCTTCTAGACCAGGTTTTAACTACCTGCTTCTTAGAAGAATTTAGATAGTCTCTTGCTTTTTTAAGCAAATAACCGTCTACGAATGGAACTTTCCACGTTGATCTAGGCATAATTATTTATCTCTTCTTGATTTAACAATAAAACGGTTCGAAGTCTTGCTTCTTTTTCTGGTTTTCTTTCCTTTTGCAGATTTTCCTGTAGGAGAAACTGGATGTCTACCACCAGAAGTTTTTCCTTCACCACCACCATGTGGGTGATCAACCGGGTTCATAACAACACCACGAACAGTTGGTCTAATTCCTAACCACCTTGATCTTCCAGCTTTACCAATTGAGATATTTTTATTATCCAAGTTTGAAACTGATCCGATGGTAGCCATACAATCAAGTAAAAATAATCTGATTTCACCTGACTGAATTTTCACAAGAGCGTATCCACCATCCTTGCCTACTAATTGAGCATAAGTACCCGCAGATCTAGATACTGCACCACCGCAACCTGGCTTCAATTCAATATTGTGAATGATAGAGCCGATCGGAATAACCGAAAGTGGCATAGAGTTGCCTATCTTAACGTCAATAAGGCTTTTTGATGACATAATCCTATCACCGATTGCAAGCTTATGAGGTGCAAGTATGTATGAAAAAATTCCATCAGAATACTTAAGTAAAGCAATGAAAGCTGTACGGTTTGGATCGTACTCAATTCTTTCTACCGCAGCTTCTAAGTCAAACTTATCCCGTTTGAAATCGATTACACGAAAAGATTTTTTATGACCGCCAGACTTGTGTCTAACAGTAATGTGACCCATATTATTGTGCCCCGCTCTTTCCCCAACTTTAGTAGTGAGAATTTTTAAAGGAGAACCCTTCCACAATTCACTTCTATCAATGGTTATAAGCTGCCTTAAAGATGGAGTTATAGCCTTGTAATTCTTAAGAGCCATATTATTACGAACCGAAATTAATTAATTGACCTTCTTTTAAGGTGACAATGGCCTTTTTGTAAGAACCTCTTGTGCCCTCAACGCCTTTAAATCTTTTTACCTTAGATTTGGTATTGATGATATTTACCTTTTCTACTTCTGCACCAAAAGCCTTTTTGACTAATGACGCAATTTCGTCTTTATCACAACTTGCAGCAACTTGGAAATGATATTTTCTATCCACAAGCTGCTTGTTTGATTTTTCCGTATAAATCAAACCTTTGATTTTATCGTAGTTTAACAAAGCTGTCATTATACTAAAGCTCCCAAAATTTTGCTTTCGAATACCGCACTATCAACCATGATATTCTCGAAACTCAAAATATCATAAACGTTAATAGCCTTAGAATCTAAAGCTTTCACATTTTTTAAATTTTTTACCGATTTCACAAGAGCTTCATTATCTCCACCATGAATGATCAAGGTGCTAGAAAACTTATTTTTTTCTAAAACAAGTTTTATTTTAGAGGTTTTAATTTCTGAACCAAAGTTAGAAAAGGTGGTAATCTTGCTTTCTTTTAGCTTTAGTCTCAAAACATCTGCCAATGCTTTTTTAACAATCTTTTTTGGCATCGAAAAATCAAAAGATCTTGGTACTGGACCATGGCAAGTTCTACCACCAACGAATTGAACAGATCTTTTGCTACCTTGACGAGCATTACCGGTACCTTTTTGCTTGTAAGGCTTTGCAGTTGTGCCAGAAATTTCGGCCATAGTCTTAGTTTTAGCAGAACCCGCTCTTTTTCTAGCAAGTTGCCACCTAACCACATAAGCTACTGATTTTGCGCTTTCGATTTCAAGGCCGCTTGCTAATTCAATTTTCTGAGAACCAGCACCATCTTTAGAAAAATCTATGGTTTTAATAGTTAGAGAAGTCATATATTTTAGAAATTTTGAACAATTTTAAGAATTACATCGCTACCAGCATTGCCTGGAATCGCACCTTTAACTGCGATAATAGATCTTTCCTTATCGATTAGTATAATTTCTAAATTCTTTACAGTAACGGCATCGACACCCATATGTCCGGCCATTTTTTTACCTTTAAAAGTTTTACCTGGATCTTGTCTTTGGCCAGTAGATCCATGAGAGCGGTGAGAAACTGAAACACCGTGAGAAGCTTCCAAACCGCGGAAATTCCATCTCTTCATTACACCGGCGAAACCTTTACCAATAGTAACACCTCTGATACTGATTTTATCGCCTTCTTTCAAAATTTCGTCGATTGCAATCGAATCACCAACTTTAAGCTGTAATCCTTTTTTAACTTGCGAACCAAGAATTTTCTTAAAAAGAGGCACTGCTTTTTTATTAAAAATTCCAGCAACTGGTTTTGAAACTTTTTTTGGATTAGTAACTTTTTCGAAAGCCACTAACAAGTTATCAAAATCCTTATCTTCATTTACTTTTAGCTCTAGCACGCAATTTTCATAAACTTGTACCATAGTCAAAGGAACGGAAACTCCGTTATCCTTGAAAAGGTGCGACATGCCGATTTTTTTTCCGACTAATTCTAACATCTAATTACTTTGCCCCGTTGATTGCAATTTTAATATTCACACCAGCTGAAAGATTCAGCTTCATCAAAGCATCTACAGTTTGAGCCGTTGGAGAGATGATTAGTAATCTTTTTGACGATCTAATTTCAAACTGTTCTCTAGAGTCCTTATCTACGTGAGGACCTCTGATTACGCAGAACTTTTGGATCTTTGTTGGTAGAGGAATTGGTCCTTTAATACCGGCACCAGTTCTTCTAACAGTTCCAATGATTTCATTCATTGCCTTGCTCAATACAAGGTGATCAAAAGACTCAAGAGTGATTTTAATGCTCTCTTTATTTTTCATGGATTCCTATTTAATAATCTTAGCAACAACCCCAGCCCCAACAGTTCGGCCACCTTCACGGATAGCAAAACGAAGACCTTCTTCCATAGCGATTGGAGCAATTAGTTCTACAATAAGTTTAACATTATCGCCAGGCA
>CAIRMX010000069.1 GCA_903879805.1 uncultured Alphaproteobacteria bacterium
ATTTAGAAGAGTTCGCAGCAAAGGAATTTACTAAAATTGAAAACACTTGAAGAGCAATTAACGGAAGTCCAACAGGCAATTTCTGACATTTTGTTAAACGCCCAAGAAGCGTGGTATAACGGGCAGAAAGTCAGAAAAGCTGATCTGGCGGTTTTGGAAGCAAGAGAAAAAAGGCTCTTAGTGCAAATCAAGAGAAGAAATCGCGGTGGCATCAGAGTTAGAGGAGTTACTCCTGTATGAGAAAATTTCCTAAAATTTCTGAAAACTGGCTCGATAAAACAATTTCTTATATCAGCCCACAAACTGGGCTTAAGAGATTTGAAGCTAAAACCAGAATGGCAATTGCCGGTGGTTACACGGGCGCAAGACGCGACCGCCGACAAACTTCAAATTGGAGTGTTGCCGATGGCTCTGCTGATAATGTTACACTTCCTGATCTGCCAGAGCTTCGCCAAAGATCACGCGATTTACTTCGCAATGCACCACTTGCTTGCGGCGCGGTAAATACTGTCGTTACGAATGTTGTGGGAACTGGCTTAAAGGTTCAGTCGCACTTAGATCGCGACGTGCTTAAACCTTATTTCAAAAGCGAAGATGAGTTTGATGCTTTTGAAAGAAACGCTGAACGTATATTTCGCAACTGGGCGGAAAATCAGGATTGCGATATTACTCGCTGCCAAACTTTTTCAGAAATTCAAAATCTAATTTTGCGCTCTGTTCTTGAAAGCGGCGACATTTTTATTTTGAAGCGTTATGTCGAACGACCAAACAGAAGCATAAATCTTGCTCTGCAAATTGTTGAAGCTGACCGCGTTGCTAACCCTGATTTTAAAGCTGACTCAGCAACTCTTGCTGGTGGCGTTGAAATGGATTCTGACGGCGCGCCAATTTCTTATTCGGTCTGCAATCAACATCCAACTGATTATCAAAACCAAAAGGAAAGAAAGTTTGTTCAAGTTCCGGCTTTTGATAAATACGGCAACCGCCAAGTCTTTCATATTTTTAGCAGAACCAGACCAGGACTTACTCGCGGAGTGCCTTATTTAGCACCGGTAATTGAAAGTTTAAAACAACTCGATCGATACACCGAAGCGGAAGTTATGGCTGCTGTTGTGTCAGCGATGTTTACAGTTTTTGTAAAATCAGAAGATGAGGAAGGACTTGCACCAATGACTCCTCCCGAAGGTGGCAGAAGAGATGATGGTGATTACAAATTAGGTCCTGGCGCAATTCTTGATTTACAGCCTGGTGAAAATATCGAAATCGCCGATCCAAAAAGACCGAATCAAGCCTTTGATCCGTTTGTGCAAGCAGTGCTGCGTCAAGTTGGTGTAGCACTGGAATTGCCATTTGAAATTCTAATCAAGCATTTCACCGCAAGTTATTCTGCGGCTCAGGCAGCGCTCGTTGAAGCGTGGAAGTTTTTTTCAAGCAGACGCAAGTGGCTCGCAATTCAGCTTTGCCAGCCGATTTACGAAATGGTTATCACTGAAGCGATTGCTAAAGGCGAATTAAATGCACCGAATTTTTTTGCTAATGGAGCCATAAGAAATGCTTACTTAGGCGCTGAATGGATTGGACCACCAAGAGGACAGATTGATCAGTTAAAAGAAGTAAAAGCAGCAGAAACAAGAATCACACTCGGCATCACAACACTTGCTGAGGAAACCGCAGTGTTAACCGGCGGCGATTTTGAGAGAAAATATCCGCAAATCCTCAAGGAATACAAACTTAAGCAAGAAGCAGGACTGATTCCAAAAGAAGTTATTCAAACGCAGCAACCAACTAAAAACAACGATGCATGAGTTATTAAAAATCGCGAAATATTGGGCGATCGAGCCTGATATTTTGAAGAGTCTTTGTCGCCTGGACGAAATTAAATCGCTCTCATTTCAATCCGAACGACGATTAAGCAACACCAGATCAGTTATGATTCGGGACGGCACTGCAGTAATTCCACTGCACGGACCAATCGCTGCAAGAAGCGATCTTTTTACCTTCTTTTTAGGCGGCACTTCTTTGTCAGATTTGGCAAAAGATTTTCAGACAGCTCTCGATGACGATCAGGTAAAAGCGATTTTATTTGATGTCGATTCTCCAGGTGGAGTTGCACTCGGACCCTCTGAAATGGCGGACGCTATTTTTAAAGCACGAGGCAAAAAACCAATCTGGAGTTATGTCGGTAGAAACTGTTCCTCAGCAGCTTATTGGATCGCCTCCGCAACAGAAAAAATCATCGCTAATCCTTCAGCACTTTTGGGAAGTATTGGTGTTGTTACAACAATTCCGGTGCAAGAGCAGCCTGATTCTGAAGGCTACAAAAACATCGAAATTGTTTCAAGAAACGCCAAACAAAAGCGACCCGATCCACGAACGGAGGAAGGCATGGCTGAGATAAAACGCGAGCTCAATGATCTTGAGGCGCAGTTTATTGAAGCAATTGCCAAATACCGAAATGTCAGTGTTAACGCAGTCAAAAATGACTTTGGTCAAGGTGGTGTGCTGATTGGAAAAAACGCAGTTGCGAGTGGCATGGCTGACTCTCTTGGAAGTTACGAAGAAGTCATCGCCGAGTTAAATCAAAAAATTTCAACGAACAAACAAATCAATTTTATGAGCAAAGAAACAATCGAAAGGTCTGCAATTAATGCCGACTTTATCAAATCAGAATTTCCTGACATCGCTGAAAAATTGGCGAAAGAAAACTCTGACAAAATTCGCACTGAGACAAAAGAAACTGCTTTTACTGAAGGCAGAAAAGCTGGTCTTGTGGAAGGCGCTGAAACCGAAAGAAAAAGAATTTTAGCGATCGAAGAAGCATCGCTTCCTGGTCACGAAGATCTTGTGGCAAAAGCAAAACAAGATGCCGACATGACCGCAGACAAACTCGCATTTCAGATTGTCGCCAGAGAAAAGCAGCGCGGCACAAAATATGTTGAACAAGCAGCG
>CAIRMX010000070.1 GCA_903879805.1 uncultured Alphaproteobacteria bacterium
GGGGCCTGAATCATGCTTCGACAGGCTCAGCATGACTTGGGAGGGGAATTGGAATTCCTCACATCAAAACTTAACAACAATCTCATGTCAATTAATTGGTTCGGCGCCTGCACTTTGCTTAAAAAAGAAGTGCGCCGTTTTTTAAAAGTTTACCACCAAACTTTATTTTCTCCCGTCATCAACATCGTGTTATTTTTGGCGGTTTTTTCTTTGTCGGTGGGCAATCACATTACCGAAATTAACGGCGTGCCTTTTGCCATCTTCATGTCGGCGGGCCTAATAATGATGGCTTCAATGCAGAACGCTTTTGCCAATTCTTCCTCCTCTTTCGTAATGGGAAAAGTAATGGGCCACATTGTGGATTATTTAATTCCGCCGCTTGGCGCTTTCGAATTGCTTTTTGCTTTCACACTGGGCGCGATCTTGCGCGGCATCTGCGTTGCGATTGTGGCTTATTTAACAATTTTAGTTTTTGTGCCACTCACCTTCTACTCATTTTCTGCGGTGATTTTTTACTTATTTTTCGCCTGCATGTTTCTTGGATTACTCGGGCTTTTGTGCGGCGTTTTGTCCGACACTTTCGACCAAATGTCAGCAATGACCAGCTACGTAATCACGCCGCTAACTTTTCTTTCCGGCACATTTTATTCGACTACTTCTCTTCCTCAATTCTGGCGCAGCGTCTCGCATTTCAACCCTTTCTTCTACATGATTGACGGATTTCGCTTCGGCCTAACCGGTCACAATGACGGCGATTTATTTTTGGGCGGTACATACATTGTGAGTTTAAATTTAATTCTCGGCTTTGTGATTTTTCTGCTAATTAAAAAAGGCTACCGCATTAAAAGTTAGAATTACGCACCCCTCAAGCTCTAGCATTTGCAACCAATAGTAGAAAAAAATCTTCAAACTTCGTCTCACCAAACCAGAGATGTCAGTTGATTTTGAGAAAGGCACTCGAAATAAAAAGCACCCGAATTTTACTAAACAAACACACCACAAAAATGAAAACCCTAGAGCAACTACACTACCTGCGCCTTGCCCGCAGTGAAAATATCGGCAAATCAACTTTCTTCCGTTTAATCGAAATTTTTGGCTCGGTGCAGCTAGCGCTTGAGCAGCTTCCCGACTTTGCTGCCAGCGGCGGATTAAAACGCCAAATCAAAATTTTCTCACTCGCCGACGCCGAATTAGAACTAGAAAACACTCAAAATTTCGGTGCAGAAATTCTTACTTTTTCTGACGAAAATTATCCGCGACTTTTACGAGAAATTCCCGATCCCGCACCAATTCTCACCGTCAAAGGCCTGTCTGATTTTTTCACTCAAGACACCGTTGCAATCGTTGGCCCTCGCAACGCCTCATTTAGCGCCATGAATTTTGCTAAAAGCATTGCTTTGGAGCTTGGTCAAAATTCGGTGATTACCGCATCAGGTCTCGCTCGCGGCGTGGATGCAGCAGTGCATCACGGTTCAATTTTAAGCGGCACGATTGCGGTGATTGCCGGCGGCATTGACCACATTTACCCCAAAGAAAATGCCAAGCTTTACGATTCAATTTCAAAACAAGGTTTGCTGGTTTCGGAAAACGCTTTTGGCGCCCCGCCCAAGGGTGGCAATTTTGTGCAACGCAATCGCCTGATTTCAGGTTTAGCACTTGGCGTAATCATTGTTGAAGCCGGATTAAAATCAGGAAGTTTGGTCACCGCCAGATTTGCCAAAGAACAAGGCCGCGAAGTTTTTTCTGTGCCCGGCTCACCCTTTGATCCAAGGTGTCACGGCACTAATCGCCTCATCAAAGATGGCGCTAAAATGTTTGAAAATGTCGAAGATATTTTAGCCGAATTGCCGCAGTTAAAAGCAAAATTTCGTCAGGTGAAAATGTTGCGCGAGCCAGAGTTTGAGCCATTTGCCGCGCCATCGCCAAAAATGCCCAGCGACATTGAAATTAGCAAAATCCGCAAAGAAATTTTTGCCAAACTCAGTCTATTTCCAATTAGCATTGAAGAAATTATTCAAGAGCTACAAGCGCCAGCAAGGCTGATAAATATTGCTTTGGTGCAGTTGGAGTTGGCAGATAAAGTTGCAGTAAATTTTGGAAAAGTGGTGCGAAAAAATTAGCCTATTTTGCGCCGAAATTACCCAACTAGCTCAATTAGAATCATTCGTAAATTACCAAGATCAAAGTGGCTCAATTCTGAATTGGGCATTTACCAGAAATCCGCCTTTGGAAAATGAAACCCTCGCAACCTTGGTTACTCTTGGCTTCAACACTAGAGCAGAAAACAGCTTTGGCTTCTCACCTTTCATGAGTGCAGCAATGTTTGGAAATACAGACGCAATTACAACTTTGCTCGACCGCGACGCCGCGATTAACCTGCAAGATAATTTGGGAAATACTGCATTAATGCTGTCTGTTGTTGAAGAGGAAATCGATGCCGCACTAGAGTTGGCGCAATCCGGTGCGGATGTGACGATTTTAAATCGAAAAGGAGACTCAGCGCACAGCCTCTGTAGTAGCCTTGCGGCGGTGAATGATATTTTTGCTGGTCTTGCCGATCTCATTGCCATTCCACAACCATCCACAACATCTTCACAACCAGCATCGCAACTAATCGGCAGCAAAAGAAAATCTCTGGGCTCCTCACGCGACGAATAAAATTTTCAACTTGCAAGATTGGTTGGTGTTTTTTAACACAACCGCAATTAGCAATTTAATTTACAAAGTAATGAAAAAACTTCGCTCACCTGACAGTGTCGACGCAAGCCATTCACCTGATCTTAGAGGAAATCTTCAAGAAGCAATTTTAGCAGGCAACCTAGATACAATCAGAGCGATTGCCCGAACTAATTTTTTTACCACATTAAACTCAGGCAGTTTTTTGCGATTTGCCGCAGCTAACCCGCAAGTAGCACCCGAAGTGATTGAAACTTTGCTTGAAGAGGGCTGCCAGATTAATTCCTGCGATCAAAATGGAATGACCGCACTAATGTTTGCTTGTACCAACAACAACCAACCAGCAGCCCAAGTCTTACTTGGTCGCGGCGCCGACGTCACCTACCAAAACAACCGCAGGCGCACTGCTTTAATGATGTGCTTTTATCCAGAATTACCCAATCCCGATCTAATTCGCACAATGCTTACACAAGCCAATGGCGCAAATATTTTGGTTTTGCCAAGTACCGAAGAACCAGGAACTTCCGCTTTTGAACGCGCCTGTCATTTAGCACTAAGCAACCCTGCCTACACTGACATTGTAAATGAAATGGCGGTGTCTGCTGCAAGAGACGGCTAGGCACTCAACCTGTGAGAATGATGACTTCTTACCGCCGAAATTTTGGTGAAATATTGTCAATACAAGGAGTGCAAGAGCTTCTCAGCACAGAAACTTTAAGTATCGTCCACGGCATGCCACTAGCAACCATGCACTACGAGGCACTGGGCGCTGAGAGAGATTTAAGAGACTTAACCGCCGCCTTCACAAGCGCCACTACAATTCCTTCGGGTGCGCCTCGTGATCCTGTCTCACCAACTGCACAAGCTAGCAGAAAAAGAAGCGCCTCACCGGATCTTTCTTAATTCTACTAGATCTTTGAAACTTCTAATATTTCTCAACCAAGCCACGATCCAACAGTAGTTGGCTCAAATAAACCCCAACATCCGCAACCTTCTGCGGATCTTTTTCTTTTTTATTTTCGTCAAAAAAAACATCCGCCACGTAACGGCCGTAAATGTCGGTCTTGTTGGTTTTAATAATTAGAAACGGCACGTCTTTTAAAATTTCCGCCAAAACCCGCGCCGCTTTTTTGCCCTCAGAACTTGCGGCTTCCGGCGCATTAATTTTTGCCAAACGCAAAATTTCGCGGTGCTGCATTTTAAAACCCAAATCCAAAATCACGTGCAGCGTGTCACCGTCAACCACGCGCTCGACGTAGGCTTTGTAAGTGTGCATTTGCGCAGATTTTACGTCTGATTTTTTTAGCAAAAATTTTTCTGGCAATTTTTTTGACTCAACAATTTCACCAGCTTTTAGCGTGGTTTTCAGTTCAAAAAACATGTTGAAGCCAAGGTCAACAAAGGTTTTTTTCGAATCATCCAACACAGAAATTTCGTAAGTAAAAAGCCGCCCGCGCGTGACTTTTAATTTTTTTGGCGCGGATTTTTTTAGCTCAATTTTTTTCACTTTTGCAACTTTGTGTTCAAGCTCCTCGGCTGCTAAATTATTTTTTACCACCTGATTTTCGAGCAATTTTCTAACCTCAGCATCCTTCACCGAAGCCAGACTTCTGTAGTGACTCCAGCTCAGATTATTTTTAGGAAAAACCGGAAATGCTTTGTGAAACTTGCGCATTTGGTACAAAATACTTTGGGCAATTGCGGTGTCTTTTTCGAGCTGTTCAAACAATTTTTTTCCGTAATCAGCGCGGTCATTTTTAACCAAATGCTCGTTGATTATTTTGCCAATTTGCCAACTCATTGCGACCTTTTCTTGGTTCACACTTGTGACAATATTTTGCTCGGTTTGCTTAATTGTTTTTTGAATTTGTAAGAGCAATTTTTCGTAATTTTTGAGAACAATCTGCATCTGGCTTAAAGTGTTTGTTTTGTAAGGCTTAAGGCAGTTTGATCAAATTTCCACAGGCCTGTGGAAATTCACTTTAAAGAATCTTTTGTCTTGTTTTTTGACTGCCCCGCTGGCTGCTTTCAAAAACTTTCCAACAGTTTTCACCTCAATTTTTGACGCAACTTTTTTGCACTGTTTTTTACAAATTTCTAAAAATTGCTTCTCGCGCGCATTTTTTCAGAAACTTAAACAAAACACACTAAATCATCAATTTAGTTAAAACACACTTGCACTAAAATAATTATTTAGTTAAAAATCATCACAAAAAATTAACTAATCTCCATTTTATGAAAATTACCCAAGAAGAATTGACCGCTGTTTTAGCTCAATTTAATCCGTGGTGGCGCGGCGAAGAAATTTCTGATTTGCCAAGTTGGAAAAGGGCCGCCTTTGGTGAACTCTACAAATACGTCAAAAACCCCATTGGCGGCCGCGCCACCTTTCTTTCTGGCGCCAGACAAATTGGCAAAACCACTTTAATAATGCAGGCAATAGACAATCTTTTAAAAGACGGCGTGCCCGCCAGCAATATTCTTTACGCCACTTTTGACCACCCGCTTCTCAAGCTATCTGGCATTGATGCAGCTCTAGAAGCTTGGCGCGAACGCGAACCAAAAAAAGATGGTCCAGAATACATATTTTTAGACGAAGCACAATTTATCCCCGACTTTAAAACTTGGGTAAAACACCGAGTCGATTTTGCCAAACAGCAACGCATTATTTTTACTGGATCCGCTACTCCACTAATCCAAGCAGCTCAAGAATCTGGCCTAGGTCGTGATCACACAATCAAACTGACCACCTTGTCTTTTTATGAATATGTTCAAATCAAAAATTTAAACTTACCTCATCTACCTCGAATCAAATCGCTTAAAGAGCTTTTCAAGTGGGATCAAAGCGAATTTTACCGCACCAGCGAAATTGCAACTTCCTACATCGCTCATTTTCACGAATATTTAATTCGCGGCGGATTTCCGCAAACAGCAGTGACAGGAAGCATCAATCAAGCGCAAAAACTTCTGCGCGAAGACATTATTGATAAAGCTTTGAAGCGCGACATGACGGCGATATTTGGAGTGCGCCTAATTTTAGAACTTGAACAAACATTTCTGCACCTCTGCATGCACGATGGCGCCATACTTGAACTACCTAAGCTTTGCAGCAACCTCGGATTAAAACGACCAACCGTTCAAAGATTTATTGAGCTGCTTGAAGCCTCTCACCTAATCTATCGACTCGCACCTTTTGGATATGGCAAAGAAATTTTAAGAGGTCGCTGGAAAATTTATTTATCTGATCCAGCAATTGCTTCAGCAGTAATGTTAAAAGGCAGTAGTGGAGTTATTGACAATCCTCAGTTATTAGGAATTGCCGCAGAATCAGCTGTTCTCAAGCATTTATTCGCAAGATACTACGAGCAAAATGTACGCTTCAGCTATTGGCACGGCAAAAAGGATTTGGAAGTAGATGTGGTTGCTGAAATTAACGGTGAAGTCATTCCTTTTGAGGTGAAGTACAGGTCTGAACATACCTCGCTTTCCGACTGCAAAGGATTGATTAATTTTTGCTCTGAAAAAAATATTAAAAGAGGCTACATCGTCACAAAATCACTGGATGATTTTGGAGTTATTAGTCAAAAAGACTCCAACTCAGCCTCAATTCTAAAAATTCCCGCTACGCTTCTTTGCTATTTCATGGGCGAGATGGAAATTAACCAAAAACCTTCAAATTAAATTTTTCAATTCCAATGCCAAAATTCGACAAATCAAAATTGCCTTCACGTTACGTTACTCATTCTCACGGCTGCGAAGGGCGCAAAACAATGTTGTACAACATCAAGACTGACTTGTATCCGCAAGGGCTCACCGACGCAGATTTAAACTCACCTTTTGTTGGAGTTGTCAGCGCTTGGAACGAAGCCGCACCTTGCAACATCGCGTTGCAGCGCCAAGCCCAACCAGCGAAAAAAGGCGTCAAAGATGCTGGCGGCACGCCGCGCGAATTCACCACAATCACCGTAACCGACGGCATTGCCAATGGTCACCAAGGAATGAAATCTTCACTAGTTTCACGCGAAGTAATTGCCGATTCAATTGAAGTAACAGTGCGCGGACATTGCTACGACGCCTTAGTTGGAATTGCCGGCTGCGACAAATCGCTACCGGGAATGATGATGGCAATGGTGCGTTTGAACGTGCCGTCAGTTTTCATGTACGGTGGTTCAATTTTGCCAGGAAGATTTAAAGACAAAGACGTGACAATCGTGGATGTCTTTGAGGCTGTAGGCATGAGAGACGCTGGTAAAATGACTGAAGAAGATTTGAAAATTTTAACCAAAGCCGCTTGCCCTAGTGCTGGCGCTTGTGGCGGACAATTCACCGCCAACACAATGGCCTGTGTTTCTGAAGCAATTGGTCTGGCGCTACCGGGATCTTCAGGAACTCCCGCACCTTACGAATCACGCGACGAATACGCTTACCAATCAGGCAAAGCGGTAATGAATTTAATCGAAAAAAATATTAAACCGCGCGACATCGTCACGCTGAAAGCTCTCGAAAACGCCGCAACAATTGTTGCCGCAACTGGCGGCTCAACCAACGCCGTGCTTCACTTGCCAGCAATTGCCAGCGAGTGCGGCATTGATTTTGACATTTTTGCCGTGGGCGCAATTTTCAAAAAAACTCCCTACATTGCCGACATGAAACCAGGTGGAAAATACGTCGCGAAAGACTTATTTGAAGTTGGCGGCGTGCAAATGATTTTGAAAGTTTTGCTTGATGCAGGCTACATCCACGGCGATTGCATGACAGTTACCGGCAAAACAATGGCCGAAAATTTAGCTGAAATAAAATTTAACGAAAACCAAGACGTGGTTTACAGGCCAGAAAAACCTTTGTCGCCAACTGGCGGCGTCGTTACCCTCAAAGGCAATTTGGCTGAAGACGGCGCAGTTGTAAAAGTTGCAGGAATGGCCGCTGACGCCCAAACTTTCACGGGCAGTGCTTTGTGTTTTGACTCGGAAGAAGAGTGTTTCAAAGCGGTTGAGCGCAAACAATACAAAGAGGGAGATGTTTTAGTAATTCGCTACGAAGGCCCACGTGGCGGCCCCGGAATGCGCGAAATGTTGGCAACCACCGCAGCAATTTACGGCCAAGGAATGGGCAGCAAAGTTGCGCTAATTACTGACGGCAGATTTTCTGGCGGCACACGCGGTTTCTGCATCGGTCACGTCAGCCCCGAAGCTGCAGTTGGTGGAATGATTGCCTTACTTAAAAACGGCGACCAAATCAAAATCGACGCCCTAAAAGGCACAATTGACGTGGCATTAAGCAACGAAGAAATCGCAGCCCGCAAAGCCGTGTGGACACCTCGTGAAAATGACTACCAATCTGGAACTCTGTGGAAATACGCCCAAACCGTAGGATCTGCAAGGTTCGGCGCGGTGACACATCCAGGTGCGAAAAAAGAAAAAATTTCTTACGACAAGATCTAGAATAACCGTAAATAGTTTTTCATTTCTGGTCTAATTAGAAAAATATCGACTTTCTTAAGAAATTAAATTCGAGTGTCGCAAGCAGGTGCTACACAAAGCACCTGCGAAATTCATCACAACAACAAACCCAAAAAATCATGAAAAAAATTACCGCGAAAGGATTGCCAGTTTCAATTACTAGAATTGGCAATGAAGATTACATTTCCTTAACTGACATCGCCCGCCACAAGAATTCTAATGAGCCAAAAGATGTCGTAAAAAATTGGATGAGATCAAAAAGCACGATCGAGTTTCTTGGCCTGTGGGAAAAAATTAATAATCCGAATTTTAAAGGGGTCGAATTCGACTCCTTTTGGCAAGAAGCTGGAGCCAATGCTTTTGTACTCTCTCCTAGCAAGTGGATCGAGAATACCAATGCAATTGGAATAGTTTCTAAAAGCGGAAAAACTGGCGGCACCTTCGCCCACCGCGACATCGCTTTCGAATTTGCCTCTTGGATTTCAGCTGAGCTCAAACTTTACCTAATCAAAGAATTTCAACGCCTCAAAGAGGAAGAAAATAAAAGGCTCTCTCTAGGTTGGGACGCCAAGCGCATGTTGACCAAAATAAATTACCGCATTCACACTGACGCAATTTCCGAGCATTTGATTCCGCCACAAATCTCCCAAGACGCGGCTAATATTATTTTTGCCACCGAAGCTGATTTGCTCAACAAAGCTTTATTCGGAGTGACCGCAAAAGAATGGTGCAAAATAATCCCAAACTTGAAGGAAATTTGCGCGACTACGCTGACGTAACTCAGCTCATTTGTTTAGCTAATTTAGAAAGTTTGAATGCAGAATTGATTCGTCAAAAATTAACCCAATCACAACGACTTTTAAAACTAAATGAGGTTGCCATTATTCAGCTGCAATCTCTGTTGCGCGACAGCTAGTTCGAAAAAACTAAAATAAATCAATCAATGCCAATCTTCGAAAATTATTTTTACCTGATTTACGGGGCCTCATTCATTGGCGCAATCATCTCAGCATCCGTTGGTTTCTTGGGTGGTACAATGCTGCTTGCGGTAATGGCGCAGATTTTTCAAATGGAAGTTTTGATTCCCCTTCACGCCATTATTCAGCTTTCAAGCAACGCCACTCGCGCTTTTGTTTTGCGCAAAAATATCAATTGGAAAATCGGACGCGAGGCCATTATTGGAGCGCTTTTGGGTGGAGTGGTCGGCTGTTTTTATTTAACCCCTTTGCCCGAAAACTGGTTCAATTTTTTGCTCGGATTTTTCATTATTTTAATCACGATTTTCCCAAAATTTTCTGCTAATTTTTACTTCCGCGGCAAGTGGTTTGTCGTCGGTTTCATCAGCTGCTCAATTGGCTTATTCGTTGGCGCCATTGGCACTTTAGTTGGCTCACTTTTGCTCGCCGAAAAGCTCGAAAAAAAACCAATGGTTAGCACCCAAGCAGTAATGCAAAGCGCCATTCATTTAGCAAAAATTATTGTCTTTTTCTTCCTCGGATTTTCTCTTGCGACTTGGTCGCTATTAATTCTCGGCTCAGTGATTGCAGCCTATCTTGGCACTTTAATGGGCGCTAAACTTCTCGACTTAATCTCCGAAAAAACCTTCCGCCTAATCGCCACTACTTTAGTTTTAATGCTGGCTTTACGCCTGATTCTGGTTGGCGCTTTAGGAATCTTTTAACGGATTATTTGAAATAATCGTGAACCAACACCAAATTCTTCTTGATTTTCACTGTTTTTAACGAAATAACGTGAACGAGATAAATCAACCCACACCCAAAAAACATGACAAAGCCTAGTGAATGTTTAAACAAATTAGCCTCTCTGCGCCAAAGATATTTCAAGGCCGCTAATGGCAAAGAAGCTTTGCTAAAATTAATCTCAGAAACCGAAATCGGCGAGCAAGTTTACAACTCTAACGCCATTGAAAACAGCACTCTCTCGCTTGAAGAAACTGAAAAAATTCTTCTGCAAATCGACCTCGACCGCTACATCACCGAACGCGAAATTTTCGAAGCAAAAAACCTCGCCCGCGTCGTGGGCTACATCGAAAAAAAAGCCAAAGAAAAAGAGTTGACTCTCGAGGTAATTTTGTCGCTACACAAGATGTTAATCTCAAACATTCGCGACAACATCGCCGGCAGATTCCGCAAAAATAACGAATACGTAAAAGTCGGCAACCACATCGCACCAGCTCCAAAAGAAATCACTGGTCTGCTCGAAGAAATGCTCGCCGACTACCACGGATCGCACCACGAAAACATCGAAAAACGCATCGCCCGCCTACATTTAACTTTTGAAAATATTCACCCTTTTGTTGACGGCAACGGTCGCATCGGTCGCATCCTTAACAATTATTTGTTAATCCGCGAAGGCTTCGTGCCAATGAATATTAAATTCATCGACCGCCAAAAATATTACGACGCCTTCAAAGAATTCGACAAAAAAGGCGTCTCAAAAATCATGGAAGAAATCGTCAGCAAAGCACTAAGTAACAGCTACCACAAACGCCTCGCTTATTTAGAAGGCAAAAAAATTGTCACACTTTCCGAATTTTCCAAACTCAGCAAAATCTCCCATTCAAATCTTTTAAACAAAGCGGGTCGCCAAACCATCGAGGCCTTTTTAGAAAAAGGCGTTTGGAAAATTGGCGTTGAAATTGCGAAGAAAAAACCAGCTAAAAAATCAACTTCATGAAACCTTCAATCCTCGGCCTTAACTGGCAGCAAAAAACTTTTGACGAGCGCCACGCAACCTCAATTTATCAGCGCTTTGGGCTGTCGGAAGTTTTGAGCAATTTGCTTTCAGCGCGCGAAATTTCGCTTGATGAAATTGAGAATTTTTTGGAACCGAAAATTAAAACTGCGCTGCCAAATCCGTTTGAGTTAGGCGACATGGATAAAGCCGTGGCGCACGTCATTGAGGCAATTCACCAAAAGAAAAAAATTACTATTTTCGCTGATTACGACGTTGACGGCGCAACCTCTGCGGCAACGCTTAAACGCTTCTTTCGTGAAGTTGGAATTGAGGTTGGTATTTACATTCCTGATCGCGTTTTGGAAGGCTACGGCCCCAACTCACAGGCACTTTTAAATCTGAAAAAAAGCGGTACAGACTTAGTAATTACCGTTGATTGCGGCACGGTTGCTTTCAAGCCTTTGGAAGACGCCGCCGCCGTTGGACTCGACATTATTGTAATCGACCACCATTTGGGAGTGCTTGAAAAACCTCAGTCGATTGCGGTGATTAACCCCAATTTACTTGATGAAAAATTCCCCCACAAAAATCTCTGCGCGGCGGGCGTTTCATTTTTATTTGCGGTGGCGATTAACAAAAAATTGCGGGAAGAAAATTTTTACACGCAAAGAAAAGAGCCAAATCTTCTTGGGCTTCTCGACCTTGTGGCTCTTGGCACAGTTTGCGACGTAATGTCGTTAACCGGCTTAAATCGAGCATTTGTTGCCGCCGGATTAAAAGTTTTAAAGACCCGAAAAAATTTAGGCCTACGCACAATTTGCGATTTAGCAGGACTTGACGAAGAGCCAACCGCTTACCATTTAGGATTTGTCATTGGCCCGCGCATCAATGCGGGAGGTCGCATCGGCAAGTCTGATTTAGGTGCGAGATTGCTTTCAAGCGAAGATGAAGAAGAGGTAAAAGCCATTGCCGAGCAGTTAGAAATTTTCAACAAGCAGCGCAAAGATGTTGAAGTGCAAGTTTTGGATGAAGCTGTGAAGGCTTTAGAATCAGGCGCTGGTGGTTTTAAAACTACCGACCCAATTATTTTTGCCGTGTCAAAAAATTGGCATCAAGGCGTCATTGGAATTGTCGCATCTCGCCTCAAAGATCTTTACAACAAACCTGTCGCGGTAATTGCAATCGACGACGAAGGCAAAAAAGGCAAGGCTTCGTGCCGCTCAATTTCGGGAATTGATTTTGGCGGTGAAATTTTAAAAGCGCGTTTTGCCAATTTATTAATTGAAGGTGGCGGCCACGCAATGGCAGGCGGATTTTCGGTTTTGCCGGAAAAGATTTCCGAGCTGCACCAATTTTTCTGCAATAATTTAGGCGAAAAAGTTGCCGAACTTTCGCTGCAGCGAACTTCTGAATTCGACATTGCGCTCGACCTTCCTCAAGTAAATATCGAGCTACTCAAAGAGCTGGCAAAGCTTGAGCCATTTGGCGTGGGCAATGCACGCCCAAAATTTCTTTTGCGCGACGTGCAAAAAATTAAAGGCAATTTTGTTGGCAAAACTGGCGAGCATGTCAGCTGCATTTTTTCAACAAAATCGGCTCTGGGATTTAGCGGCCAAATTCAAGCAATTGCTTTTCGCTGCGGTGCCAATTCTTTGGGTGGAATTTTGCTCGATCCAAAATACACCAAACCGATGAGCCTGATTGGAACCTTGAATATCAACAGCTGGATGGGTGTTGAGAAAGTGCAGATGATTATTGAAGATGCGTTTATTTAAAAACTGATGTGAAGCGTTTTCACCTGACAAAATTCTGCGATTCCCAAATGAGATCCCTCGATACCAAATCCTGAATGTTTAATGCCGCCAAAAGGTGCAACCTCGGTAGCAAAAGATGGTTCGTTAATGCCGACCATGCCAAATTCTAAAGCGTCAGAAATGCGCCAAATGCGGCCATTATCTTGGGTGTAAAGATAGGAGCCAAGACCGTACTCGGTGTCATTGGCAAGAGCGATTACTTCTTCTTCGGAGGTGAATTTTTGAATTGCCGCAACTGCGCCAAAAATTTCTTCACGAGCAATTTCCATGTTTTTTGTCACCGCTGTTAGAACAGTTGGAGCGAAGAATTGTCCGGAGATTTTTTTTCCACCGATTTCACATTTTGCACCATTTTGCAAAGCGTCAAAAAGCAAGCGTTCAACTTTTTCTACTGCAACTTCATTTATCATCGGTCCCATATTTGACAAGGCATCGAAGCCATCACCAACTTTTATTTTTTTCACTTCTTTCAAAAGTTTTTCAACAAATTCGTCGTGAATTTTTGCTTCAACAAAAATGCGATTTACGCAAGTGCAAGCCTGTCCGCCATTTCTGAATTTGGCGTGCATTAAACCTGAAATTGCTTTGTCTAAATTAGCATCAGCAAAAACAATGAACGGCGCCGAACCGCCAAGCTCTAGCGAAATTCTCTTCAAATCGTCAGCGCATTGCTTGTTTAATAATTTTCCAACGCGCGTCGAACCAGTGAAACTAATTTTACGAATTTTTTTATTTTGGCAAAATTCTTCACCAATTTGCTGCGCATCTCCTGTCAATACATTGAATACACCATCAGGCACTCCAGCCTCAACTGCCAAAACCGCCAAAGCTAGTGCCGAAAATGGCGTAAGTTCGGAAGGCTTCAAAACAATGGCGCATCCCGCAGCCATTGCTGCTGCGGCTTTGCGCGTAATCATGGCGGAAGGAAAATTCCACGGCGTAATCGCCGCAACAACTCCAATTGGCTGGCGAGTTGTGATTATTTTTTGATTTGCTTTCGGTGCCAAAATCACGTCACCGTAAATTCTTTTTGCTTCTTCGGCAAACCATTCAACAAAATTAGCGCCGTATAAAATCTCGCCGCGCGCTTCAGACAAAGGCTTGCCCTGCTCTGAGGTTAAAATGATCGCAAGGTCTTCCTGATTTTCCAAAATTAATTCGTACCATTTGCGAAGAATTTTAGCGCGCTCTTTTCCAGTTAGTTTCGACCATTTAACGAAAGCATTTGCCGCCGCATCAATTGCAATTTTCACATCAGAAATATCCAAGTCCGGAACCTCTCCAATCAAAGCTTGGCTGCTTGGGTTGAAAACCGAAATTGTCGCTGATTTTTTAATCCACTGGCCATTAATAAATGATGCATCACGAAAGAGATTTTTATTTTTTAACTGCATTGATTTTTATTTAAATTTTGCCAAGTCTCCAGCTTGCAACAATCCGAACTGTCATCTCGAACGAAGTGAGAGATGACAGTTTTTTGTAGCGGGATAGTCACCTAATTTTTTATCAAAATAGTGAACTAAAAAAATTGATGTTTTAACCATTTGTGAAAAAGTGGCCGGCTTCGAATAACTTTTTATTGGTTATCTATCCCGCTCTTCTTGAGAACTCATTCCTGTCAATTGCGACATTGAGCGTGGCGTCATTGTAAGCGTAACTTCTTCTTCACTAACAGCTCCCACCGAAATGCTTTTGCGCAATGCCTCTACTTCTTGCTTAGCACTCTCAAGATCTGGTTCTTTAATTCTGCTAAACAGATTTTTATGACCATGATATATGGCAAGTGTTTGGGGAGTTTTGCCATTATCATTTGGCACCTCACGAGATGCGCCACAACCAATTAACAATGCGCACATTTCTTTGTTATTACGCTTTGCCGGGCAATGTAGAGGAGTGTTATTATCTGCTATATCTCCTGACATAAGATAGCTGCCGGTTCGGCCTCCATATGGTAACTGATTTTTTTGCCAATAGGAATGCGACTCATCTCGTGGCGAGACGCTTGCCACTTTCGGATCAATCGCCAAACAAAGTTTTAGCAATTTTACGTCACCCAAACCAATCGCCTCAAAAATCATTTTCTTTGGATCCCTAAAAGCTTCGAGCATCCTTTCTCTACTCTCAACAAGCTGACCATATTCTGTTACTGTGCTAAGAAATGGCTCTTCGAATGCTTGGTTTATGTCTTTGACACATTTCATTAGCTCTGCCGCAGCTTGACGATTTCCACCATCAATTTCCTGATCAAACTCTCGGAAATATTCAATAATTTTATATCTACAGAGGCCATTGCTCTGCAATCTTTTAATCGCAAATGTCTCTTGGACATTTTCAACTTCCATCATCCTCTCATCTTTCTGCAACTGCGTCACTAAGATCATGGCTTCATGAGCTTTTCCGGGGGCTATAAGGCCATCAAACTCTGCCATTTTCTCCGAAAATTTATCTTGGTAATAGGCCTTAATTTGCGCCTCTTTTTCCACAAATTTATGATCGAAATTTCCCGCACCCCACGCTTTAGATGATTTTTTAACAGTTTGGCAAAGCTCCAGCGCAGCACTAACATCCTGATTTACATAAAGTAATTGTTCAAAATCTCGCAGCTCACAATCGATTATTTCTTGGCAAAGACCGCTGATTCTTTCCATCCTCTCATCTTTTGTTTCATCCCTAATCGGCCCATGACTTGCCCAATCTTGCGTCAATTTATCGAGATGAATCAGCGAATATAGGTTTGGCACTTCGCCTTGCAAAAGCAGAGCCGCAGATTCTTTCATCGCCTCATCAAATTTTTCTTGGCAATGAGCATGAGCCGCGCGCGCTTGCTTGGCAAAATCTTGCATAAAATCTCCCGCTTGCCAATTGATTGCGGATTTTCTGACATCTTCATAAAGCTCAACTGCACCTGGCATGTCGCTGCCTAGCAGGTCTTTAAATTTTGCAAAATTCAGCTCAATTAATGCGCTATAATTTTCATGAAGTAGGCCACGCCTCACATCTTCGCCAGCTACCATCTCTCCTCTGTCCGACCATAATGTTATCAAGTTATTAGCGCGCTCCAGAGCTTTGAGTGCGACATTCGGCTCATCCCAAGCAATCAACTCCTCAGCAGCATCTAAACATTTATCAATGGTGCTCGTGCGATATTTTAAAATTTTATTTTTTAACTCAGTAGCCTCCATCAATTCCGTAATCAGCTCGCCGCTATGTGGATCTTTTGCACCCACACCTCCCCATCTCGTAATGCCATCACGATCGTAAATCTGTATTTTTCGCCCCTCGGTTAATGCATATTCGGTCACTGCATACACCGGATCAACCATTAGCCCATAGGAGATAGCGCAATAAAAACTTTCCCCATCTTCCTTGTCTTCAGGATCGCGCGACAAGTCTTCAACTAGACTAATTAGCTCGGCCTTTCTTTCTTCTGGAGTTTTCTGCGCTAATTCTTTCTCTCCCTCAAGATTTTCCTCTTCTTCGTTAATAACAACAGCCGCAGCCTTGGATACACCAACACCCATAAAACCTCACCATTAAAATTGTATTTACAGGGTTAAAAGCGCGCCTTGAATTCTTCTTTCTACTTCCGCTTTTCCTAAAATTTCTACCACATCAAAAATTCCACCGGCAGATGCCGCAGAGAAAGTTAAAATGATTCGAAGAAGAGGCCCGAAATCCTTGATTTTAATGGCTTTGGCGGTGGCGAAGTCATTTAGAGAATTTTTAATTCCGTCGTGATTCCATTCATTTAAATCAGCAAAAACTTTGGCTAAATCACCGACTAATGATTTTTTCTCGCTGATAATTTTTTTGTCTTCTTCAGAAAATTCAGCTGAAAAATCATCAAAATAAATTTCCAAACTTTTGGCTAATTCTTCCAAAATATTGGCGCGTTCTTTGGCAAATTTTACCACTTTCAAAAACTTTTCTTCTTCAGTTTTTGACGGTTTTTTTGGCAAAAATTCTTCAGTTAGTTTCAACAATTCCGCTTCATCTTTTTCTTTGATGTAATGTTTGTTAACCGACTTGAGCTTAGCAAAATCAAAGCGCGATGGCGATTTGCCAACTTTGTTTAAATCAAACCATTCAATCGCTTGCGCGTCCGAAATAATTTCCGAGTCACCATGCGACCAACCCAAACGCAGCAAATAATTTCGCATCGCTTCGGGCAGATATCCCATGCTTTTGTAATCAATCACTGACGTGGCACCGTGACGTTTGGAAAGCTTGGCGCCGTCTGGTCCGTGAATTAATGGAATATGCGCAAACTCAGGCACTTTCCAACCCATCGCTTCATAAATTACTTTTTGTCTAAAGGCGTTTGTCAGGTGATCGTCACCGCGAATAATATGCGTGATTCCCATGTCAAAATCATCAACCACAACTGCCATCATGTAAGTTGGCGTGCCGTCGCCGCGCAGCATTACTAAGTCATCCAGCTCAGAATTTTTTACGCGAATTTCGCCCTGCACTAAATCGCGAATAACTGTCTCGCCCTCAAGCGGCGCCTTGATTCTAATCACCGGTTTATGGTTTGTTGCTTGCGATAAAACCTTGTCGCGCCACGGGCTTTTAAAACGGAAAACTTCTTTTTTTGCCTCTGCTGCTTCGCGCAATTCCGCTAGCTCTTCTGCCGATGTGTAGCACAAATAGGCCTGATTTTTTTCGAGTAATTTTTCAGCAATTTCTTTGTGTCTGCTTAAATTTTTCGACTGCAAAACAAAATCACCATCATGCTTTAAGCCAAGCCAGTCAAGGCCTTGCAAGATTGCGTCAATCGCCTCATTAGTTGATCTTTTTTCATCAGTATCTTCAATTCTCAGCAAAAATTTGCCGGAATTATGTTTGGCAAAAAGATAATTAAACAAAGCTGTGCGAGCTCCGCCAATGTGTAAATAACCAGTTGGAGATGGTGCAAAACGAACTACTACAGACATGATAAATTTTTTTGAGTTTGGTTTCTTGACAAACGAATGAGCCAAAACATATTTAAAAATAACTTTCCCCTCAAAGACAATCAAAAAGACCAAGTATTATGGCAACAGCAGCAACTACCTCAGATATTGGCAATAGACTCTTAGATAAAAAAGTTATCTCCGAAGATCAGTTGACGATTGCACTGAAGGAGCAAGCCCGTCTCAAGGATGCAAAAACCCTCGGCGCGATTTTGGTGGATATGGGCTTCATATCGGAAGGCGCGCTTGGAGAGATTCTAAACGAATCGACAGGGATCAAAAAATTTGATATCAAAGCCTCAATCATTGATGCCAAGCTGGTAAAAAAAGTTCCCAAAGAATTTGCCACCCACAATAAATTGATGCCGGTTTCATACACTCACGACTCAATAACCATCGGCATGTCGGACGTTTTCGACATTATCGCAATTGACCAAGTTCGCAGATATTTTCCACCAAATTTCCGCATCAATCCGGTTTACGTTCCGGAAGTGGAAGTCATGCATGCGATCGATCAGTACTACGATTACGAAATGTCGATCGAAGGTATTTTGAAAGAGATCGAAAGTATCGGATCAGCTAAAATCAATGATGAAACTCAGTTAAAGGGTGACTACAAAAGTCCGATGGTGCGTTTGGTAGATGCGATTTTAACTGACGCAGTGCACCGTGGCGCATCGGATTTGCACTTTGAACCGGAGCATCTTTTCTTGCGTATTCGTTACCGTATCGACGGAAAAATGGTCCAAATTCGCTCGATCCACAAAGACTACTGGCCAGCCACTTCGGTGCGTATTAAAATCATGTCAGGCATGAACATTGCCGAAAGCAGAAAGCCGCAAGATGGTCGTATTAACTCAGAAATTTTGGGACGTAAAATCGACTTTCGTGTTTCGACTCAGCCGACCATTCACTCTGAAAATATCGTAATGCGTATTTTGGACGAAAAGCAGTCCATTCTCTCGCTCGACAAACTCGGATTTTCTGAACACAGTATTAACCTGATTAAAAAAATGGTGCAGCGCCCAGAAGGCGTAATCATTCTTACCGGTCCTACGGGTTCAGGTAAAACAACCACTCTTTACACGGTTTTGAGTTACATCAACTCGATCGACAAAAACATCATGACTCTCGAAGATCCGGTCGAGTATCACATTCCGCTAATTCGTCAGTCGAACATTAGAACCGACGTGGGGATGGATTTCGCGTCAGGTATTAAAGCCTTACTCCGTCAAGATCCCGACGTGATTTTGATTGGGGAGGTTCGTGATAAAGATACCGCAATTACCGCACTACAAGCGGCGATGACAGGTCACCAAGTATATACCTCACTGCACACTAACGACGCTCTCGGCGCTATTCCTCGTTTGATGAATATGGGCGTGCCAAATTATCTAATGGCCGGATCTTTGATTTGCATCGTGGCTCAGCGTTTGGCCAGAAAACTTTGCCCTCATTGCAAAAAAGAACATGCGCCAGACGCCTTTGAAAAAAGACTTCTCGGGCCGCAATATAGCAATGTTGAAAAAGTTTTCAAAGCTGTGGGATGTGAAAAATGTCGCGGCGGCTACAAGGGACGTGTGGTAATTTGCGAAGTTCTACCATTTGATCGCGAACTTGACGAATTAGTTTCTGAAGGGGCTAGCCGTAAAGAACTACTTTCTCTTTCTATGAAAAGCGGCTTCATACCAATGGTTGAGGATGGCATTCAAAAAGTAATTTCCGGCATTACCGATTTAAAAGAATTGATGCGCGTAGTCGATTTGACTGACCGCATGAATTAAAAAAATTTTCATGACTCGACTTTCAAAATCCAATAAACCACTCGAAGAAGGAATTTTAAGCCTCTCGCAAAACCTGATTGATAAACCTTACATCGCGACCACGAGAGATGTTCAAATCACAGTTTGGCCAGAATTTATCGACAGCAAATCTAGCGCTTTGGGGGACCTTTTCATTTGGGCCTATCACGTGCGAGTAGATAATCAAAGCTCTGATACCCTCAAACTAATCAATCGCTACTGGCGCATCATTGACGAAAAAGGCGTGGTGCAAGAAGTAAATGGCGAAGGCGTGATTGGCGAACAACCCTCAATTGCGGCTGGTGCTTCTTACCAATATAGCAGCGGTGTGCATTTGCGTTATCATTCGGGAATTATGACGGGTCACTATCAGATGCAAAAAACCGATGGCGAAATTTTTAACGTAAAAATTCCCACTTTTTCTTTGGATGTTCCAAGCATCAAATCAGTAATTAATTAATGCGAATTCTCGCCTTTGATACCAGCGCTTCCGGCTTTTCTGTGGCAGTTTTTTTAGACGGCAAAATAAGCAAAAGCACAATCACCGAAAGCGGCAAACAATCCGAATTTTTAATTTTAGAAATCGAAAAACTTCTCAAAGAAAATAAAATCTGGTACCAAGATTTAGATTTAATCACCACAACCAACGGTCCGGGAAGTTTCACCGGCACCCGAATCGGCCTCACCGCAGCTCGCACCATACGACTCGCCACCAACCTGCCATTAATTTTAGTAAATTCCTGCGAAGCAGTTGCCTTTAAATATCGCGAAAAATCTAAAAAAATTTTTGTGCTACTTGACGCCAGAGCCGACGATTTTTTCTACACCAACGACTCCACCGAACCACAATTAGCAAAGCGCGATGACCTGCTCTCAATTTTCCCCAAAGAAAATTTCTTCCTCTGCGGCTCGGGCAAAAACATCGCCGCTGAAATTCTAAAAAAAGAAAATTTCCAATTTGAAATGAGTAACGAAGAAGACGAAATCGAAGCCGATTTAATCGCACTTCTAGCCCACGAAAAATTCCAAAAAACCGAACTAGGCTCAAAAGATTTAGACCCAATTTACCTACGAGCCCCAAGAATCAGCGAAAGGAAAAAGTAATATCTCTTAGTCATGCTGAGCCTGTCGAAGCATGATTCAAGCCCGTGCCA
>CAIRMX010000071.1 GCA_903879805.1 uncultured Alphaproteobacteria bacterium
CAATTGCATTTTAGCTCTAATGAAACTTGGAAACTGGGCATCAACAAACGCCTTACTATGGCTTGAGCTGTATGCGGTGAAAGTCGCACGTACAGTTCTTAGGGGAGGAATCGGCTGCGAGGTTGGTTCCTTACCCGACTAAAATACCTTTTCAGGAAATAGGCTGCAACACAGATGGGTTCTGTGGTGGTGGCTCCCGATCTTTCTGTTTATCTTCCCTTCTTTCGACTTGATAGACACCTTTTTTGAGGTAAAATAAAAACCGTGTAAAGCCTTGTATTTATTGGCTCTGCACGGTTTTTATTTTTTAATCTTTTAAGGAATTTTTATGTCGACTGAAAACAAAATCGAATATTATTTTTTACGGGCTTCAGCAGAAAAATTTGCAGCGGATTTAAGGCATTTTGCTCAAGATGTTCACACTTTTTCTGATGAACAACTTCTTGGAATCGTGTCCTATTGTGATCACATCCGAGATAATATGGCGAACGTGAAAAAGGAGTTGGAAAGAAGATTGGATAAAAATACCTAAATCAAAAAATCCTTTAAAAAAATACCGCAATCTCGACAGCAGAATAGCTCTCTTAAAAAAACCAAAAGATGTCAAAAGAAGCCCTCAAAAATCCTCTCTTAAAAAATCAAAACTAACTTTTCTCAAATCCCCAATTTTCCAGCTGCTCCTGCCATAAATCAGGAATTTCATTCGTCACAATATCCTGTAACTTCAGACTTCTTGGCTGAGTTCCGCTCAAAATTCTTTCCACAACTTTTGGTGCTAAAAAATTCAGATTAAAAATTTTACTTACAAAACCGGTGCTGAGATTTTCTCTTCTGGCAATATCCGCGAGTGAATCGACTTCCTCCTTATCAATCATAATTTTCCATTTATAGGCTCTGGCGATTGATTTAATCATCGTGTCATCAAAACATTTTTGACCTTCTTCGGGGCTAACATTTTTTGGCAGAATTATCATTGCCGTTCCGCCGCGCTTTTTAATTTCCATGGGGATAAAAATGCTAATTGTTTCATCATTTGCTATTGAGGTGCATTTATCACTCTCTGTGATCATATTTTGCCATTTCATGTCAATTTGTGAGTTCGTTTGATAATGAGTGAAGTCCGTCTTTAAAAATTCGGATATTTAAGCCATCTGGTCTGACCTCTATGTCTTTTACTAACAAATTGATAATTCTGGCCTGTTCAAGTGGAAATAGCTCATCCCAGACTTTTTCAATTTGCTTGAAAGAATTGATAATCAGATTTTCAGAGATTTTGCCTACCGCTTGACCTATGGTGTTAACGATAAATTCCGGTTTTCTTAAAAGAGTTAAAACCTGATTCGTAATTACATTTTCCGCCTCGTTTGCCGAAACTCTGGCTATCTTGCAAGAATCATTATTGCCCACTGCTTTAGATGAGCAAAGGTAATAGCGATATCTCTTGCCTTGTTTTTTGGTGTAAGTTGGAACCATTTTGGCACCACATACTCCGCAGTGTATTATGCCTTTGAGAAGTGGTGCTGAGGTTATTCGCGACTTCGGAATTATGATTTGATTTTGTTGGTTGCGGTTAAGAATTGAATCAGCTTTTTCCCAAATTTCTTTAGTAATTATTGCCTCGTGCAAACCTTCATATGACTGGTTTTTATGCTCAATCATTCCCGCATAAATTTTATTTTCTAAAAACCTTCTGACATTTTGTTTGTTGAACTTTTTCCCTTTTTGAATTCTGCCTGTTTTTGATACCCAGCTTTTAGTGATGAATCCGTGTTTATTTAGCTCTCTAGCAGTTTCTGTTATTGATTCGCTTTCAATAAAAATGTTGAAAATGTTTCTGATAATTTTTGCCTCTTCCTCGTTAAGAAGAAGCTTCGCATCTTTAGCATCATAACCCAGCGGAACTGATCCACCCATCCACATCCCTTTTTTCTTTGAAGCGGCAACCTTGTCTCTGATGCGCTCTGAGGTTAATTCGCGCTCATACTGAGCGAAGCTCATAATCATTCCAAACATCAATCTACCCGCGGCAGTAGAGGTGTTAAAACTCTCTGTAACCGAAATGAAGCTGACTTTATGTTGATCAAAAATCTCAACAATCTGAGTAAAATCAAAAAGCCTTCTGCTTAAGCGATCTGCTTTGTAAACCACTACGCAGTCAATTTTATCTTCCCTGATGTCCTGAAGCAGTTTCTTAAAAGCCGGTCTTTCCATGCTACCACCGGAATAGCCGCCATCATTATATTCAGTTGAAATTAAAACCCATCCTTCATGAATCTGTGAGGCAATATAATTTTCTGCGGCAGACCTTTGGGCATCAAGAGAGTTAAAGGCTTGTTCCAATCCGTCTTCGCTGGATTTTCTAGTATAAATTGCGCAACGAACTTTCGGTTTTTGATTTAAGTCGCCGTCACTTTTTAACTGATCATTTTTAGAATTTTGTTGGAAGTTTCTCATATTTTAATCAGCTCTTAATTTAAAGAATTTCGGACCGTTCCATCTGGTGCCGGTAATTTTTCTAGCAATCGAGGAAAGGCTTTTGAACTTCTGCCCTTCATATTCAAAACCATCTTTGAGGACTTCGACTTGATAAGTTTTTTCATTCCACTCACGGCAAATCTTTGTGCCTGGCATTAGGTCGCTGTGATGTCTTAATGAATTGGTTGAAATGCCGTCTGCAATTTTTAACAGCTTGTTTTTGGTTTCATCGGCTAAGCCACCAAATACTAACTCTTGAAGGCGGTAAGCAATCCTTGGTCGTAAAAATTCTTTACCAGAATTAGCGGCACATTTTTTCGGCATAATTTCATTATAAATCTGCCGTAAATCGGCTGGCGTTTTTCCATCTAAATCAATTACCTGACGAATAATACTTTTGCTCATAGCATGAATTGTTGATTGGGGTTAGAATCAATGCTATGAAGGCTTCCGCTGGTTTTGTAGTCAAGTTGATTGAGACTATTTTGTGATGATTCCCGATCATTGAGGCGCTTGATTCCAGCGCATAAAATCCTAGCAATTTCGGCAATTCGCTTTTGCGCCTGTTTTGCTGATCCGTTTTCTTCTTTTTTTGATGTCATTTGTTTGCTCACAATGGTTGTTGAAATTGTGAGCCAAACTTAAAATGGGGGGCGTATAGAAATCCGTATGGCTGCCGTATTAAAATCGGTATTAATTTGACTATACGGGGGGATGTGAGCTTTAAGCAGCAACTGGGTTGTAATCTCTGATGACTCTGGTCACCACTCCCCAGATTCTATCAAGAGAACTATCATCAATTTCCATGTCAGGACAATTATCGTTGCCGCAAGTGAGCTTCATCTTATCACCTTCTTTGGTTAGTTTTTTAATAACAGCTTTACCAGTGTCGGATGTTGCAATTACGATGTTGTTGTCTCGAAGGTCTTTTGTTTGGTTAACCAGTAAAAGATCATTTTCCAATATGCCTTCTTCCTTCAAGTGGCATCCGGACATTTTAACAAAAAAGTGATTCTGAATATTGTTTATCAGCAGCTTTTCAGTTGGTTTGCGGCTTTCGTATTGCTCTTTATCTGCGATGGAGGCAACTCCGCCTTCAGATTTCATCTCGTAAAATGGGAGTTCGTGTTTTTTATATGCGCTTAAAAGCCTGATATCATCACTTGTGATTTCTTCTGGGATGCGCCTAGATTTTGTCTTACCTACTTCCAGCTTTCTTCCTGCTCCAGCTCTATATCCTCCATGGTTACTTTTTTCATCAGATCTCATCGGTAGTTGTCCTAAAATGATACACTATTTTTCATAAAAGTTTTACTTAACTTGATTTGTGTGGTAAAAATCAAGTTAAGTAGCTATGATGCTCTCCCAAAAGATAGTTTGGGGGCTTATTATTAAACAAATAATAGTATCACAATGCATAAAAATGAAGTTTTATTTAGAAAATCTTTCAATATTTCGCAAAATTTTGAAAAGTTGATAGATGGTTTCAAGTTTTCTACAGATCCAAGAGACGGAATAAAAGATGTCAAAATTAAGGACGTGACAGTGGTATCGCCTTGCGAAAGTTACGATTTTTCTTTTGCCGTTAACGATAACAAAAAAGCCATATTTGATGCGATCAAGGCAAAAAACATTTCTACAAAGTGCCTTGCTGTCAAAGAGATCGGTCTCGACGTGTTGTTTTATGAGGGATTTCTTGATAAAAAGAAAAACAGAATACCAGTCAAAATAAGATATTTCAGTCAGATCAAAACCACGATTAAAAATCCTGTTATCAACAAATATCTGGAATCTTGGGGGCTGCTGGAGGCTCAGGGTGTTTGAATAGTTGTTATTAGTAGTTAATAACTTTTCGTTCCCCGAAATGACTACAATAAACAATCAAATTTCCAGAGAATCTTTTCTGTTTGCTTGCGAGATATGCGAAAATGATAACCCATCCGTAACTCACCGAATAGCTACTCACTTTGCCGATGAGATGACCAATCTTGTGTCCAATGGTGCATTCGCAATGGACAGCCTTAGCTATTGCGTTAACAAAGATGGAGATGCTGAAGATTTATGCTTCAAAGATAATCAACCTGGATATTTCGATCAAAACGATAAATTCGTTCCCGTCTCTTTTGAAAATTTCACAAAGTATAATCTGAAGCTGGATTGGATGGTAAAATCCATAAGCAATGTTCTTGGCATCAACAAAGATTATGAAGAAATTCTACCAAATTTGTTGTGGCGCGTTGGGTTTGCCAATCTTGATGTGGAAGTTCCGATTTTCTTTGCCAGAAAGATAAAAGAAGAAGAAATCTTTGATAAGATTAACAAGGCTTTAAAGAAGCGTAGATCAGATTTTGAAGGTGCCATTCTAACCAGTCACAGCAATATTCCCAGTTACTTTAGTTCAAAAATTGCCGGCAATAAAATTATTTCTCTCAGAAATTGTTTATCTGCAGATAGGAGTGATTTTTATATCGATAAAAATGCTCTGAAATCAGCAATACTAAAAACCAAGAAAGATGGTTTTACCACTGGTTATCGCAGCGCCTGTTTTAATGGTGAGTATTTCAGATTTACCAAACAAGAAGCTGATGTGCTTGAATGTTTACACAAGGCAGGAAAACCAGTACATAAAGATGAAATAATGGTAGAAGTCACAGAAAGCAGCACCGAGTTAAGAACATTATTCAGAAGCTCAGACTCAAAAAACATCCGCAATAATATTTTGCAGCACGACAGCAAAGGATATTACTGGTTGAACCTCAATTAATCCAACAACTTTTCCTCAATCGAATCTGGCCGTATAGGTAAAATAATACCGATTTTAATACGGCAGCCATACCGATTTCCATACGCCCCACTTTCTAACTTTGCACGAGTCAAATCACCAAGTCCATTTTGGGCTTAGGAGGCTTTGATTTTATCAATCAATGCAAAGTGCCAATGGTAGAATATCTCTCAGAAAAAGCCCTCGCCAAAAGATGGGGCATCGACTTCAGAACTCTTCAAAAATGGCGCTGCCAAGGAATAGGACCGCCATTCATCAAAATAGGTATCGCTGTCAGGTACACGCCTCAAAGCATCAAGAAATTCGAAAAAGAGCACATGCACTCAGCGACAAATAATCGCCGTTTTTCTCACAACAAAACTTCTTCAACAACAAAGAAATAAATTATGAATCTCGATAAAATTAATTTAACCGATGTTCCAAATATTCCAATAGGAACATTATCAAAAATGTCACCAGAGCAATTGCTCTGCCTTCAAGAACAAGCATTGCAGCATCTGCAAAAAGCTAAAATGCTTAAGGATTGGCTCGATAACAGCATCGCATTAAAATATCGCGATGTTGCATCGAACATTCGAAGGCTTGATTCCAAAGATACTGGAACTGTCCATTTTACAGATGGCGATTTCAAAGTAACTTCGGTTTTAACAAAAAAAGTCGAATGGAATCAGGATAGATTAAAAGATGTTGTATCCGCTATCAGAAAGCATGGCGACAACCCTGACGAATATGTTGAGAGCTCCTACAAAATCTCTGAAACCAAATACACCGCGTGGCCAGAGCATATCAAAAACATCTTCAAGCCAGCACGTGTTTTAAAAACCGGCGCCGAAACTTTTAAGATTCAGCCTCTCGCTGAAGGAGGTAGAAATGAGTAATCTACCAATCATCAGCGCGGATGAGCGCTTAAAAGAAACGCGGGGAATTAAAGGCTGCATCTTCGGAAAATCCGGCATCGGCAAAACTTCTCTGCTTTGGACTCTCAATCCAAAAACCACCTTATTTTTTGATCTTGAAGCTGGCGACCTCGCTGTTGAAGGCTGGCAAGGTGATACAATCCGACCGAAAACTTGGCAGGAATGTTGTGACTTTGCAGTCTTTATCGGCGGACCGAATCGCGCCTTGCGTCCTGATCAAAAGTTTAGTCAGCGCCACTTTGACGAGGTTTGTCAAAAGTATGGTGATCCTTCTTTCCTCGATAAATACGAGACCATCTTCATCGACAGCATAACGGTCGCAGGTCGTTTGTGTTTTGGATATTGCCAAGGTCAACCTGAAGCATTTAGCGAGAAGTCAGGAAAGCCGGATACTCGTGGAGCCTATGGTTTGCATGGTCGTGAGATGATATCTTGGTTAACTCACCTTCAACATACTCGCAGCAAAAATATTTGGTTTGTCGGCATCTTGGATGAAAAACTCGATGACTTTAATCGCAAATATTACCAGCCGCAAATCGAAGGCAGCAAAACTGGATTGGAGCTTCCAGGCATTGTCGATCAGGTGATCACAATGGCAGAAATCCAACCCGAAGACAAAGGGCAATCCTATCGCGCCTTCATCTGTCATACCATCAATCAGTTCAATTATCCGGCTAAAGATCGATCACGAAGACTCGAGCAAATAGAGGAACCGCACCTCGGCAATCTGATGGAGAAAATACGGTCTGAAGCCAAGCCAATCAACGAACAACTCATTTTTAATAATAACTAAAAACAACAAGGAGATTTTATGTCTATGGATTTTAACAACAGCGAAAACCAATCAAATTTTGACCTCATTCCAAATAACACTCTGGCAAAAGTCAGAATGTCAATCAAGCCAGGTGGCTATGATGATCAAAACCAAGGCTGGGTTGGCGGTTACGCAACAAGAAATGAAAATACCGGCTCAATTTATCTGTCCTGCGAATTTGTAATTCTTGAAGGTGAATATGCGCGGCGCAAAGTCTGGGGGTTGATTGGTCTTTACAGCAACAAAGGCGCAGAATGGGGAAATATGGGTCGCTCATTCATCAAAGCGATTCTTAATTCTGCTCGCGGCGTCTCTGAAAATGACAACTCACCAGCTGCACAAAACGCCAGAAAAATTAACGGCTTTTCTGATTTAGATGGCATTGAGTTTGTTGCCAAAATCACAACCAAAAAAGATCAAAACGAAGAGCTAAGAAATGAAATCCGTTTTGCCATAACTCCTGATCACAAGGATTATCAGGCATTCATGGGAAGTATTGCACAGGCTGCTGTCAAAGCTTCAACTCCTGCAGCACCAGCTGCTAACAATCGTCCAGCTTGGGCTAGATAGATTAAGGAGCAGCCATGATACTTCGCAAAAGACAACAGGAGTTCGTAGAAAAGAGTGTTACCGCGCTAAAACAGCACGGCAACACTCTTGGCATCGCGCCAACAGGAGCAGGAAAAACCCTAATGTTTTCCGCTGTTGTTGGCGAGTTTCTTGGAGCTGATAGCAAAGCCTTAATTCTTGCTCATCGTGATGAACTGACTTCGCAAAATCAGGAAAAGTTTTTGCGGATAAATCCAAGAGTGAGAACTTCTGTTTTTGATGCCAAAAGCAAGTCCTTTACTGGTCAGGCAGTCTTTGCGATGGTGCAAACCTTATCGCGCAAAGAAAATTTAAGTCTGATTCCAGTAATTGATATTTTGGCAATTGATGAAGGACACCACTGCGTTTCACCGAGCTATCGCAACATCATCAACGAGGTAAAAGAAAAAAATCCGTCAGTTCTGATTTACGGCGTGACTGCCACACCAAGTCGCGGTGATAAAAAAGATTTGGGAGATATTTTTTCCAATGTTGCTGATCAGATAAAAATTTCTGAATTGGTCGCATCTGGTCATTTAGTTCGTCCACGAACCTATATCATTGATGTTGGGACTCAAAGTGAGTTGAAGAGTGTCAAGAAAACCGCTGGTGATTTTGACATGGCGGCAGTTGAAAAAATCATGAATAAATTGCCGATCACCGAAGAAGTTTTCGCCAAATGGCAAGAGCTTGCAGGCAATCGCAAAACTGTGATTTTTTGCTCAACTGTTGCTCATGGCAAATCGGTTGCAGGAGTTTTTAACACTCACGGAATCAAAACAGTTTTTATCAGTGGTGATTTATCGGAAGTAGAAAGAAAGAACGCTTTGTCAGAGTTTGAGCAAGGTGATGCTCAGGTAATTGTTAATGTGGCTGTTCTTACTGAAGGTTGGGATTACCAACCAACTTCCTGTGTGGTTTTGCTTCGTCCAAGTTCATTTAAATCAACCATGATTCAGATGATTGGGCGTGGACTGCGCGTGGTTGATAACAACCTTTATCCAGAGGTGACAAAAGAAGATTGCATCATTCTTGATTTTGGAACTTCAAGTTTGATCCACGGCTCGCTTGAGGTGGATGTTGATCTTGAGAAAGCAAAACAACCGAAAAAGAAAGCTGAAGTCCGATTTCAAAAAGAATGCCCGTCATGTTCGATACTTGTCCCGTCCGCGTCAAACAGTTGCCCGCTTTGCGATTACGAGTTTGCTTCAGGAGGGGAAGCTGATTCGCCTGGAGAACTGTCAGGATTTATCATGTCAGAAATTGATCTGCTGACTCAAAGATCAAATTTCGAATGGTGCGATATTTTTGGTGATAGCGCTGCTTTGATGGCTTCAGGGTTTAATGCTTTTGCCGGAATTTTCTTCTTAAACGATCACTGGTATTGCCTTGGTGGAACTGATTTGGGCATTAAAATTCTGAGCTTTGGATCACAGGAAATTTGCCTCGCACAAGCTGATGATTTTCTCAATGAAAATGAAACTGCTGACAACGCCCACAAATCAAAAAGTTGGTTAAAACAAACTGCGTCAACAAGGCAGCTGCAATGCCTGCCTTTAGCATACCGCAACGATTACAGCATCACAAAATATAAGGCTGCCAATCTTCTAAAATTCTACTTCAACAAATCCTCCATCCAAAAACTTCTGTTTGAAGCTGATGCCAAAAGAGCCGTGGGGACTGGTTTGTGTCCACAAGTTGAAAATTCACGCGTGGGAGGTGGCTCATGAAAATTTGCGCCATCTGCAAAAGAGAATCACGCGGATTTGGTTTTATTCCACCACCGCTGCGCGCCAGCAATCCAAATAATCGCAAGAGACATAAGCATTTCTGCTCGATGAATTGTCAGGAAATTTTTAGCAAAATTTACAAAGAAAAAAATATGATAGACCTAACCAAAAACGAAAAAGAAGCCATTGAATCTGCATTAAAACCAGTCGGTGAATATGTGGCAGAAATCGGCATGGATCGCCCACTCTCAAGTTATTCAAGAGAAGAAGTTTTATGCTTAATTGAAGTGGCGCTTGGTGCTTATTTCGACTTTATGCAAGGCAAAGAATCTGAATCAGAAATGTCGGAGGTGCCATGCTAGATTTTAATCACCGACCAAAACTTTCTGATAAAATAAATCTGCTGATTGACAAGGCCTTAACGTCAGAACATTCAAAACAAACCTCCAGAGATTATCTTGGCGCATCTCGTCTTGGCGTTTCATGTAACCGCGCTTTGCAGTTTGAATATACTGACACGCCAAAAGATGAAGATCAAAATTTCACTGGCAGAACTTTAAAAATTTTTCAAGCCGGACATGTTTTTGAAGAGTTGATGATCAAATGGTTAAGGCTTGCTGGCATTAACCTTATCACTCAAAAACAAAACGGAAATCAGTTCGGATTTGCTGTCGCAGGCGGAAAAGTTAAAGGTCATATTGACGGCGTTATTATTGATGCCCCTGAAGATTTGGATTTCAAATTCCCGATGCTTTGGGAATGCAAATCGCTTAATGATAAATCATGGAAAGACGTTGTTAAAAAAGGTCTCGCTGTTTCTAAGCCAATCTATGCCGCTCAGGTCGCAATCTATCAGGCTTACATGGAAAACCAGATCGAAGGCATTTGTAAAAATCCTGCGCTCTTTACTGCAATCAACAAAGACACCGCCGAAATTCATTTTGAACTAATCGACTTTGATCAAGAGCTCGCACAAAAAACCAGCGACAAAGCAGTAAAAATTTTATGCGCCACAGAAGCTCACGAATTGCTGCCAAGAATCGCAACTGATTCAACGCACTTTGAGTGTAAATTTTGTCCGTGGCAGCAACGTTGCTGGGGGTTAAAATTATGAATCACACTCTCGATTTTAACGATGCCAACAACCAACCAAAAGAAAAAGAAAGAGTTGATGTTGAGCTAATCAGGCAGGCACTTTTAAGCAGAATTGAAGATGTTTTGTTTTATCTTCTTCCAAGCGGTCACATCAAAAATAGCTGCTTTCATATTGGCAGTATTAAAGGTGAAGCGGGGAAAAGTTTAATCGTTCAACTTGCTGGTGAAAAACAAGGTCACTGGTTTGACTTTGCAACAAACCAAGGCGGCGATATTTTTGCTTTATGGGAAGAAGTCAGAGGTTATCACAAGTCAGAATTTAACAAACTGCTTTTAGAAATCAGTCAGTGGCTTGGCAGTCCAATACCTCCTGAAATTCAGCAAAAAACAGTTAAGCGTAACTTTACTGATGATCTTGGAAAACCAACGGCAAAATGGGATTATTTTGACAAAAGCAATAAGCTGATTGCCTGCGTTTATCGCTATGATACCGAAGATGGAAAGGAATTCAGAGTCTGGGATGTAAAAAACAGAAAAGCTAAATCACCTGATCCACGGCCGCTTTACAATATCCCAGCAATTACTACTGCTAAAAAAATCATTCTTGTCGAAGGTGAAAAATCCGCTGACAGTTTAATTGCTTATGGTCTTACCGCCACAACCGCAATGTTTGGCGCAAACGCTCCAATCAATAAAACTGATTGGTCACCACTAATTGGCAAAGAAGTAATCATCTGGCCAGACAATGACGAAGCTGGAAAAGAATACGCGCAGAAAGTTGCACAACATTTGGTTAAGGTGGCTTCATTTGTATCAATCGCAAATCCTGCAAAAGAGAAACCAGAAAAATGGGATGGTGCAGATGCTGTAAAAGAGAACTTCAACATTCATCACTTTCTTGAAACTGCAAAAGGAGTCGATTCAAAATTACCAAGCTATTCAATCAGTGACTTTCTCTCTGACAATAGTCCGATGCCGGATGATTTGATAACTCCAAGGCTTTTGACTCCATCTGGAATGTTGCTAATTGGTGGCGCACCAAAAGTCGGTAAAAGCGACTTTCTAATCAATTTTCTTATTCATCTTGCTGCTGGTGAAAGTTTTCTAGGGCTAAAACCGCCAAGACCTCTCAGAATTTTTTATCTTCAGGCAGAAATCAGTTATCACTATGTCCGTGAACGCATAAAGAAGCTAAATATCAGCAAAGATACAATTTTTAGATCTTCACAAAATCTGATTGTCACATCACGGATTCAGATGATTTTGAATGATCAAGGTGTTGATGCGGCTTACCGAACAATAAGGCATTATTTTCCTGACCAACCACCTGACATACTTTGTATTGATCCAATCCGAAATGTTTTTGACGGCGGAAATGATAATGGTGGTGAGAACGACAATAATGCGATGCTGTTTTTCCTGCAAAACAGAGTTGAGAAATTGAGATCAATGCTCAATCCAGACATGGGCATTATTCTTTGTCACCACACCAAAAAAATAAAAAAGAAGGATTTGGAAGACGATCCATTTCAAGCATTTTCTGGCGCCGGAAGTTTAAGAAGTTTTTACACCAGCGGTCTAATATTACACCGCCCGAACGAGCTTGATTCAAAGATTAATCTTTATTTTGAGCTAAGAAATGGCACTGCTATTCCAAAAAAAATCATCGAAAAATTCGAAGGGACATGGACCGAGTTAAGTCCTTTTTCAGAAAGAATTATTCAGCAAAATTATGGTCAAAAATTAGATGCCGAAAGAGATCGTAAAGCTGATGTTATTTTACAACTCATCGCTGACGAGGCACTTAAAGGAAATGTTTATGTAGGAAATCAATTCTCTGAAAAATTTGAAAATGAAGCAGGCTTGGGCTGCAAAACAACCATTGATGATAGAATTTCTGTCTTAGCCACCAAAGGCTACATCAAATTCAATCGCAATCTCTCTGAATTTTCACTACAGAAAGTTAAGTCAAAATACGGCGTTATCTGTGTTGAAGGCATGATGTTCAAAAAAGATGAGCAGATGATTCCTGTTTTTCCTACTCACTTTAAATGTCCAAATACTGGAGCCGTCCTTCCCGTTGAAAATCCTTCCATCTGGATTTTGCAAAATGAGGAGGTTTCGCAATGAAAATTTCAAGAATCCAAATCAAAAAAATTAAGAATCTAAAAATCCAAATTCTAAGCGATGGAACTTACTCACAAGCCAATCGCCAAGAATCCGTTCAAGAATCCACCAAGAATCCAAAACTAAAAAATAAAAGAACGATAAAATCTCTCCAGAACCTTATGTGGCAAGGGATTTGCCAAGAATCCAAAATTTTAAAATATTTACAGAAAAAAATTTATGTTTTGGAGCGTCTCAACTCTTTACCTGCTTATCTTCGCTGGCTTTTTCTAAAAATAGTAACTGCACCCCCTCCATATACTATGGAGGGTAATAACCCTCCAAGTATATATGGAGGTGATCAGCTTCGGTTATCTCCTCAGATTTCTAAACAACAAATGAGGAACCAATGAACAACAAAAAAATTTTAGCTCTCGATCTCGGAACAAAAACCGGATGGGCAATCAAATCGCAAAATCAAATTACCAGCGGCACTATCGAATTCAAACCAAGCAGATTTGAAGGCGGTGGAATGCGTTATCTGCGTTTTCAGAAATGGCTTGGAGAAATTAATCAACTCACAGGCGGCATTGATCTAGTTTATTTTGAAGAAGTGAGAAGGCATTTGGGAGTTGATGCATCGCATGCCTATGGAGGATTTTTAGCCTATTTAACAGGATGGTGTGAAGAAAAAAATCCAAAAATTCCTTATCTGGGCATTCCAGTCAAAGCGATAAAAAAGCACATTACTGGCAATGGAAATAGCAAAAAAGAAGTGGTTATCGAAGCGGTAAAGAAGCTCGGATTTAATCCTAAAGATGACAACGAAGCAGATGCGTTGGCACTCCTGCATTTGGTGATGAATGAAGGAGGTTTGTTATGACCAGCAAAAACCCTTTGAAATGCAATCTTGGACGCATGCAACCAAAGCAAATTGATGCTGAGAAAATCAAACGCGAAGCTTTCAACAATGACGGAATTTTGGTCGTCAAAGTTGATGATGAAAGACTGAGCTGGCCTGAGAAAGAACTAATCAAGCAGATTGGTGACAAAATTTACAAAAATAAAAATGGAGAAAAACATGCAAAATAAAGAAAAAATCTGGACTGAAGAATTGGTTGTCGCTGCCTTTGAAGAAGCAATCAGAACCATCAAGAAACTACCATCAGCAAAGCTGCGCGATTATTTCACAAGCTGGCCTCAAGTGGTTTACAGCGAAATAGAAATTATTCGCATGGATCAAAGACCAAAGAAATGGCCGGCAACACCAGAAGCAATTTCAAGAATGGAAAAAGTTTGTCAGTGGATTTTGTTTTTGAAAGAAGTCGAAGAGCGTAAAATTGTCTGGCTTCGCGCAGCAAGAACTCCGTGGAAATTGGTGTGTGGTGAATTTGGCATCTCACGAGCAACCGCCAATCGAAAATGGAAAAATTCTATACGACTGATTACAACACAACTAGACTGAACTAGTTTGTTCACCATGAGACAAAAAAGCGTTAGACATTTGAGACAAAATCGGGGTTAATGCTTTGCAATAGTCGAAAAGTGTGTCTGAAAAAATTCACTTAAAAAATGGCAATCATCAGCCTTCAAATTAAGAGCAAGGCAAGTGAGGAACTTGCCGCTATTGCATCAAAGCATATCCCCTTCGCAGTTGCAAAGACGCTGACACAAGTAGCGCAGCAAAGTCAGCAGGAAGTTAGAAAAAGCATCAAAGAAAAATTCTTTATCAGAAAAAAGTCTGGTGGCTTTGAAAGTAGCATCCGCATCAAGCCAGCAACAAAAACAAAATTAACCTCTGAAGTTTACACAATGGCTGCCTTCGCAGCATTACAACAAACAGGAGGTGTTAAACAAGCAAAAGATGGACGGCTTGCAATCCCCTCTTATCAAGCAATCAGTCAAGTAAAGAAGAGAACAGATTCAAACAGTCCATCGTCTTATCTCGCGGGAGACGCATTTAAAATTAAAACAAAATCAGGTGCAGAGGCTATTGCACAACGCAAAGGTAAGGAATTTAAAATCCTCTTCTTCTTGCGTAAGAGCGCTGACATCGACAAGAGATTGGATATGATTGAGATAACAACAAACACAGTAAAAGACCGCTTTGATGCGCAGCTAAAGGGCAATGTGAGCGAGCTATTAAATCAAAAGGTACTGTGACGCACTTTTTTTCGCGGGTAACGCGCGACCCCAGGCCTTTTCTACCGACAGAATTTTTAAAAGGGTGCGCACTTGGTGCGCATTTTTAAGTTAGAACCAATAAATAACAGCATTCGCAAGGTGCGCACCTGAAGCAATTTAGGTGCGCATTTTTTTTGCGTGAAATTTTTACGAAAGATTACGTGTGGATTTACATCCCTTCAGAATTTTATCCCTCTGCTCAGGAGTTGGCGGAATCGAGCTTGGATTTAAACTCGCAGAGCCAACTTCTCGAACAGTTTGTTATGTCGAGATCGAAGCCTTTGCGTGCGAAATCTTGGCTCGCCGCATGGAAGAAAAAAGATTGGATGCAGCGCCTATTTGGACGAATCTTAAAACCTTCGATGGCAGACCTTGGCGTGGAAAAGTGGATTGTATCACTGGCGGATATCCCTGCCAGCCGTTTAGTGTTGCTGGAAAAAAACTTGGAGATAAAGACCCAAGACATCTCTGGCCCGACATCAAAAGACTCATCAAAGAAATCCAGCCACCAATCTGCTTCTTTGAAAATGTCTCCAACCATTTACGAGTTGGATTTGAAGAAGTCGCAAATGACCTACGACAACTGGGTTACAAAATTAAGGCAGGCTTGTTTACAGCGCAGGAAGTTGGTGCTCCTCACCAAAGAGAAAGACTTTTTATCCTGGCCTACAGTGATAGTTTCGGATCATCTTTGCAACGAGACAGAAACGCCACAGCGCTGGAAAGAAAGAGCGCAAGAGAAGAAAATGGAAGGAATCAATTTGCACAAACCGCTGAGAATTGTTGCTCAGGAAGCATGGCCGACAATAACAGTGACCGATGCTTCAGTAATGAAAGCAAGACCGCCGGAAAAGATGATCAGGAAAGATGGTCGCAACACGTTAAGGAATCCATCGCTGGCGGAAACGATTTTGCAACCTGTGAATTTTCCGAAGAGCAAGGAAGACCTGCAAAACATGAATCAGGGTTTGCCTTACCAAACAAAACAGACCTGGCCAACTGTCAGAACTTCTTCTGCAAATGGTGCGAGCAGCAAAGAAGTGGAAGCGGGAAATCCGAAGCAAAGGCTGGAAGTGATGATAGCGAACTGGGCAACCCCAACAACGAGAGATTGGAAAGACACCGCCAATGCCAATGTTCCGGTGAACTCCCTGCTTGGCCGCCAAGCCCCTCAGATCATGAAGGATGGAACAGAGTCCCAAATCACCTTAAACCCGCGCTTCACCGAATGGCTGATGGGATGGCCGATCGCGTGGACAGAATTCGAGCTTGCGGAAACGGAGTGGTTCCACTGGTTGCAGCGTATGCGTGGCGAACTCTTACGAATGGAATGTGTCTTACAAAAAACAATTAACTGATATGGATGATTTTGCACCAAAAATGGCGGATCACATCGAGCTTAAAAAAGTCGATGAATTGATTCCTTACAGCAAAAATGCACGGCTGCACTCGGAAGCGCAAGTTGCGCAAATTGCTGCCAGCATAATCGAATTTGGATTTACCAACCCAGTTTTGATTGATGGTGAAAAAGGAATTATTGCCGGCCACGGAAGATTGATGGCAGCAAAGAAACTTGGCTTAAAAGAAGTTCCGGTTGTTGTTCTCGATCACCTAAGTGAAACGCAAAAAAAAGCCTACATCATCGCCGACAACAAACTCGCAGAAAATGCCGGATGGGATGAAGAAATTTTGGCAAGCGAATTGGCGGATTTAAAAAATGAGGATTTTAACCTCGATTTGATTGGCTTTGAAGATCAAGAACTCGAAAAGATTTTTGCCAATCTTTATGACAAAAACGAAGAGCAAGAAACAGAAGAAATTCCTGAAGCCACAGAAAAACCAATCTCAAAATCAGGAGATGTTTGGCTGCTTGGAAAGCACAAATTGATTTGCGGCGATTCCTGTAAAACAGAAACTTACCAAACACTTCTTGGCGAAGAGCTTGCCGACATGCTTTTCACTGATCCACCTTACAACGTGGATTACGGCAACACCATGAAAGACAAAGCCAGAGGCAATAACGCAAAAATCCTCAACGACAATCTTGGCGAAAATTTTGGAAAGTTCCTTTTTGATTTCTGCAAAAACGCTTTAGAGGTCACCAAGGGTGCATGTTATGTTTGCATGAGTTCCTCGGAGCTTCACACTTTGCAAAAATCTTTCATTGATGCCGGCGGCAAATGGTCAACTTTCATCATCTGGGCAAAGAATCATTTCACGCTTGGCCGATCAGATTATCAACGGCAATACGAACCAATCCTCTACGGATGGAAGCAAAGTAATGATCATTATTGGTGTGGCGACCGCAATCAAGGTGATGTTTGGTACTACAACAAACCAACAAAAAGCGACCTCCATCCAACAATGAAGCCAGTTGAGCTTTGCAAGCGCGCCATTCTCAACTCAAGTAAAACTGACGATATTATTTTGGATTGTTTTGGCGGCTCCGGCTCAACGCTTATCGCCTCCGAGCAGACCAACCGAAGATGCAGAATGATTGAACTCGATCAGAAATATGTCGACGTAATCGTAAAAAGGTGGCAAAATTTAACTGGTAAAGACGCGATTCTTTTTGAAACCGGTGAGAGTTTTAATGAAATTTTTAAGAGAGAAAATGACGGAAAATCTGAGTAATGAAGAGCTAAAAAATAGAGCAAAAGAGCTGCTGGAAAAGCACGGAAAAGGTGCGATAGAAATCGCTAAAAGAAAAGCCAATGCTTTTCAAAAAGATTGTCGTGAAAAGGATTCCGCATTAATGCTTCTTACCGAAGTTGAAAAGCTGGCAGAGAATCTTTCTTAGTAAGGGATATAAAGCTCCTCAAGTGATTTGCAGATATTTTGGCAAATTTTGAAAGCCTCTTTATTCCAAGCCTTAACGGCATTTTCTTTTTCGTTTAAAAATTTACTGAGCGATGACTCAACTAAAATTCTGACATCTGAGTCGCCTTTTTCTTTGGCTTCCAGAATGTTATCAAAAAGATCATCGTCACCAAGCAGATTATAAAGTTTTTCTTCAGCAATTTTTGGTGACAAAGGTTTTGCCACCAATTTTTGTAATTCTTTAGCTTGTTTAATAGTTTGCGGTAATGCCCAAACTCCCATAAAAACCTCTTTTTTTTGTTATTATTAAATGCCTCTTGAAGGCTTGCCTATTATGGCTTCGCTAGTGATTACTAGCAAGTCA
>CAIRMX010000072.1 GCA_903879805.1 uncultured Alphaproteobacteria bacterium
AATTGTTAATGTGGCTGTTCTTACTGAAGGTTGGGATTACCAGCCAACTTCCTGCGTAATTTTACTTCGCCCCTCATCATTTAAATCAACTATGATTCAGATGATTGGGCGCGGACTTCGCGTTGTTGATGCCAATCTGTATCCGGATGTTATCAAGGAAGATTGCATCATTCTTGATTTTGGAACTTCAAGTTTGATCCACGGCTCGCTTGAAGTTGATGTTGATCTTGAGAAAGCGAAGCAACCCAAGAAAAAAGCTGAATCAAAATTTCAAAAAGAATGTCCGTCATGTTCGATGCTTGTTCCATCGGCATCAAACAACTGTCCAATTTGCGATTACGAGTTTACTGCAAGAGAGGAATCTGATTCATCAATCGGCGAACTATCGGGATTTGTCATGTCGGAAATTGATCTGCTAACTCAAAGATCAAACTTTGAATGGTGCGATATTTTTGGCGATGGCGCTGCCTTGATGGCTTCGGGATTCAATGCCTTTGCTGGAATATTCTTCTTAAACGATCACTGGTATTGCCTCGGTGGAACTGAATTTGGCATTAAAATTCTGAGCTTCGGATCGCAGGAAATTTGCCTCGCGCAAGCTGATGATTTTCTTAACGAAAATGAAACCGCTGACAACGCCCACAAATCAAAAAGTTGGTTAAAACAAACTGCATCAATAAGGCAGCTGCAATGCCTGCCACAGCAATATCGCAACGATTACAGCATCACAAAATACAAGGCTGCAAACCTACTCAAATTCTACTTCAACAAATCCTCAATCCAAAAACTTCTATTCGAAGCTGATGCCAAAAGGCAGTCGGGAGGTGCTGCATGAAAATCTGCGCCATCTGCAAAAGAGAATCTCATGGCTTTGCTTTTGTTCCACCACAGCTGCGCGCCATCAATCCGAACAATCGCAAGATGATGAAGCATTTCTGCTCGATGAATTGTCAGAAAATTTTTAGCAACCATTTCAAAGAAAAAAACATGATCGACTTAACCAAAAATGAAAAAGAAGCCATTGAATCTGCATTAAAACCAGTTGGTGAATATGTGGCAGAAATCGGCATGGATCGCCCTCTCTCAAGTTATTCAAGAGAAGAAGTTTTGTGCTTAATTGAAGTGGCACTCAGCGCTTATTTTGACTTCATGCAAGGCAAAGAATCTGAAACAGAAATGTCGGAGGTGGTATGCTAGATTTTAATCACCGACCAAAAATTTCAGAAAAAATAAATCTGCTGATCGACAAAGCGCTAACGACAGAACATTCAAAACAAACCTCCAGAGATTATCTTGGCGCATCGCGTCTTGGCGTTTCATGCAACCGCGCTCTTCAATTTGAATATACCGACACACCAAAAGATGAAGATCAAAATTTCACCGGCAGAACTTTAAAAATCTTTCAAGCCGGACATGTTTTTGAAGAGTTGATGATCAAGTGGTTAAAGCTTGCCGGCATCAATCTTCTCACTCAAAAGCAAAATGGTAATCAGTTTGGATTTGCTGTCGCAGGTGGCAAAGTTAAAGGCCATATTGACGGCGTTATCATTGATGCCCCTGAAGATTTGGATTTCAAATTTCCGATGCTTTGGGAATGCAAATCACTCAATGATAAATCGTGGAAAGATGTCGTTAAAAAAGGTCTCGCCACTTCAAAGCCAATCTATGCCGCGCAAGTCGCAATCTATCAGGCTTACATGGAAAGCCAGATCGAAGGCATTTCCAAAAATCCTGCTCTCTTCACCGCAATCAACAAAGACACCGCCGAGATTCATTTCGAGTTAATCGATTTTGATCAAGAGCTTGCACAAAAAACCAGCGACAAAGCGGTGCAAATTTTATGCGCCACTGAAGCTCATGAATTGCTGCCTAGAATCGCAACCGACTCAACTCACTTCGAGTGCAAATTTTGTCCGTGGCAAGAACGTTGCTGGAGGATGTGAGTTCAATGGAAAATTTACTCGATTTTAACAGTGCCAATGAACAGCAAAAAGAAAGTGAAAGGCTTGATGTTCAGGCAATAAGAAGTGCTCTACTAAACGCTATTGAAGATGTTTTATTTTACCTTCTTCCAAGCGGTCACATTCGCAATAATTGCTTTCATATTGGCAGCACAAAAGGTGAAGCGGGGAAAAGTCTGATTGTTCAGCTTGCCGGTGAAAAACAAGGTCAGTGGTTTGACTTCGCGACCAATAAAGGCGGCGATATTTTTACGCTTTGGGAAGAAGTCAGAGGTTATCATAAATCCGATTTCAACAAGGTTTTAACCGAGATTAATTCTTGGCTTGGCAATCCTTCAGCTTCTTCGCACACAACGCAAAAACCAGCTGTGCGCAGCTTTTCCGATGATCTTGGGAAACCAGCTGCCAAGTGGGATTATTTTGATCGCGAAAATAAACTTATCGCCTGCGTCTATCGCTACGACACCGAAGATGGAAAAGAATTCAGAGTCTGGGATGTAAAAAACAGAAAAGCCAAATCACCTGATCCGAGGCCACTTTACAATATTCCTGGAATTACTTCTGCAAAAAAAATCATTCTTGTCGAAGGTGAAAAGTCTGCTGACAGTTTAATTGCTTATGGTCTCACCGCAACAACTGCGATGTTTGGTGCAAATGCTCCAATCAATAAAACTGATTGGTCACCACTGGTTGGTAAAGAAGTGATCATCTGGCCAGACAATGACGAAGCAGGAAAAGAATACTCGCAGAAAGTTGCACAACATTTGCTGAAGGTGGCTTCATTTGTATCAATCGCAAATCCTGCAAAAGAAAAACCAGAAAAATGGGATGCGGCTGATGCAGTAAAAGAAAACTTCAACATCCATCATTTTCTTGAGACTGCGAAAGGAGTAGATTCAAAATTACCCAGTTATTCGATCAGTGACTTTCTCTCCGACAACAGCCCAATGCCGGATGATTTGATAACTCCAAGACTTTTGACACCAGCTGGAATGATGTTAATTGGTGGTGCGCCAAAAGTCGGGAAAAGTGATTTTCTGATTAACTTTTTAATCCATCTTGCTGCGGGCGAAAGTTTTTTAGGATTAAAGCCACCAAAGCCACTTAAGATTTTTTATCTTCAGGCAGAGATCGGCTATCACTACATTCGTGAGCGTGTAAAAAAATTAAAAATCAGTGAAGAAACAGTTTTTAAATCTTCTCAAAATCTGATTGTCACCTCACGAGTTCAGATGATCTTAAATGATCAAGGAGTTGAAGCTGCTTATCGAACAGTAAAACATTACTTTCCAGACCAGCCTCCTGACATCATCTGCATTGATCCAATCCGCAATCTTTTTGATGGCGGATCTGATGGATCAGAAAACGACAACAATGCCATGTTGTTTTTCCTGCAAAACAGAGTCGAAAAACTGAGATCAATGCTCAATCCCGACATGGGCGTGATTCTTTGCCATCACACCAAAAAAATAAAAAAGAAGGATTTAGAAGATGATCCATTCCAAGCATTTTCCGGCGCCGGAAGTTTGAGAAGTTTTTACACTACTGGTTTGATTCTGCATCGTCCCGATGAGATGGAAGCTAAAATTCATCTTTATTTTGAACTTAGAAATGGCAGCGCAGTTCCAAGAAAAATTGTTGAAAAAGTTGATGGCAAATGGACAGAAATAAATCCGTTATCAGAAAGATTAATCCAACAAGATTACGGTCAAAAACTAGATGCCGAAAGAAATCGTAAAGCAGATGTTATTTTGCAGATTATTTATGACGAAGCGCTTAAGGGAAAAGTTTACGTTGGAAATCAGTTCGCCGAGAAGTTTGAAAACAAAGCTGGATTGGGATGCAAAACTACCATTGATGACAGAGTCGCTGTCTTGGCTACCAAGGGCTACATCAAATTCAATCGTAACCTCTCTGAATTCTCGCTGCAAAAAGTTAAGTCAAAATACGGTGTTCTCTGCGTCCAAGACATGATGTTTAAGAATCAGGACGATAATTTGATGCCAGTATTACCAACTCACTTCAAATGTCCAAGCACCGGAGCTGTTCTTCCAGTTGAAAATTCTGCTGTGTGGATTCTTCACGATGAGGAGGTTCAGTCATGAAAATTCCAAGAATCAAACTCAAGAATCCAAAAATCCAAACTAAGAATCCAAAATTTTGGATTCTAACCTGCGAACCTCACTCACAAAAGGATAGCCAAGAATCCAAACTAAGAATCCGCAAGAATCCAAAATCAAAAAAAGAAAGAAGAACAAAAAGTCTGCAATCGCTTGTTAGACAAGGGTTTTCGCAAGAATCCAAGAATCCAAAACTGTTCAACAAAAATTTTCAGATTTTGGAGTGCTCCAACCCTTTACCAGCTTATCTTCGTTGGCTTTTTCTAAGAATAGTAACTCCACCCCCTCCATATACTATGGAGGGTAATAACCCTCCAAGTATATATGGGGAGGTAACCAGATTTGGTTTTCTCTTCGGATTTTAGAACGACAAAAAACAATCAAAACCGAGAGATAAAATGGAAAACACAGAAAACACGAGATTCAACGAAGAGCAAATCATCGCAATTTTTAAAGAGGCAGTAAGAACTTTGAAAAAGCTGCCAGCAGTCAGAATTCAAGGCTATTTCAACGCGTGGCCTGAGATGATCTACACCGAAAGAGAGATCGCAAGAATGGATCAAAAAAACAAAGTCTGGCGCGCAACTCCCGATGCAATTTCGCGAATGGAAAAAGCGATCGGTTGGTTGAGCCTGCTTGAAAACGCAGTTGAGAGAAAAATTGTGTGGATGAGAGCGAGTAATATTCCTTGGGAAATTATCAAAAAAACTTTCGGATTTTCGCGAGTAACTGCGAATAAAAAATACAAAAACGCCATAAAATTTATTACTAACAATTACTAAGACTTACCTTTGTGAGGACATTTGAAAAAAGCACTTTACACTTTGGGGCTGTAAGGCTTAACTTTTTGTCACGTTCTAAAAATGTGTCTAAAAAAAGTGGCCTTCATAAGCATAAAACTCGAAGATAAGGCGACAGAAAATTTAAGACAAATCGCCACAAAACAAATCCCA
>CAIRMX010000073.1 GCA_903879805.1 uncultured Alphaproteobacteria bacterium
AGCGTCGAAAGAAGGGCCTGAAACTCGGTGTTCCGGCCCTTCTTTCGACGCTACGCTTTGCTCAGGGACCTATGACTTAGTTTATTTCGCGATCTGCTTCTTGATGAAAGCTTGAGCCATGCGGATTCCGTGGATGTCGATGGAGTGATCGAGATTAGGAACGGCGTGCGATTCGTAAGAAACATTTTGTTCATCGAGCAGTTTTTTTGCTTCTAAGAAATTTTCGAAAGGCACGACGGAGTCAGCTTCGCCGTGGATTAAGCAGATGTCGGGTTTTGAGGAAGTTTTTTGGCCCAACATTTCAGGCAAAACTAATTTTCCAGAAAAGGCGATAATGCCTGCCGGCTTTCTCTCTTTGACGAAGCCTTGATACATCGACATCATGGCGCCTTGTGAAAAGCCAACGATGAATAATTTATCGTCAGTTAAGTTGAAGCGGGCGAGTTGAGCATCAATAAAATTTGTTAGAATTTTATTAGAGCTTTTAATTTCGTCAGCAATTTCAGAGAGTCCTTTGCGATCGAATCCTCGGTAAAGCGAGAACCATTGGTAAGCATCGGGAAAGCCACCTTCCCAAGGTTCAACGCCGTTAGGAGAAATGTAGTGCGCTTCAGGCAAAGCGTAGCGCAATTCGTGTGAAAGGTTAATTAAATTTTCGCCGTTAGAGCCGTAGCCGTGAAGGAAAATAACTAGATATTTGGGAGTTTCTGAGTCAGAATATTCGGAGAATTTTGAAGATAACATACTTGTAATTAATCAGTAAAATCAGGGGTCTAGAGGCTAATGCTCACAATTGATAATCTTTCGCTCTTCAAAGATGACAAGAAAATTTTTGGTCCCGTTGGTTTTTCTGTAAGCATCAATTCAGCTTTGATTATCACCGGAAAAAACGGTTCGGGAAAAAGCAGTTTGCTAAAAATTCTCGCCGGAATTTCTCAAGCAACAGCAGGAAAAATTTTCTGGGGTGGCGAAGATGTCGAAAATTTCCGCGATGATTTTAACGGCGACAGTCAATTTCTGGGCCATAAAAATTTTCTAAAAACAGATCTAACTGTTGAAGAAAATCTAAAATTCTATTCGCGCTTAAATGGCACAGAATCAGCTCTCGCAGCTGGTTTAAGTTTTTTTGGTCTAACAGATTTAGCTGATAAAAAAGTAAAAACTCTTTCTGCTGGTTGGCAAAAACGCGTGATGTTGGCCAAGCTTTTATGCTGCCCTTCAACAGTTTGGTTTTTGGATGAGCCTTCAACAAATTTAGACAAAGTGGGCAAAGAAAAGCTGCATGGTCTAATTAAAACCAGAATCAAAGAAGATGGTTTGGTGATTATTGCCACTCACGACGAGGCCTTTTTTGACTTGGGCCCGAAGCTTAATTTAGAGGATTTTCTCTAAATATTTATGAAAAAAATTCTTTTTGTCTGCACCGGAAATATTTGCCGTTCACCAACTGCTGAGGCAATCGCTCGGCATAAAAGCAGAGATCTTGGTCTGGAAAAAGACTTTATTTTTGATTCAGCCGGAACCGATGGATATCACGTAGGCGAATCTCCTGATTCAAGAAGCGTGGCTACTGGAAAAGCGCGGGGAATTTCTTTTGAGGGAATTTTTTCCAGAAAATTGCGGGCGGATGATTTCGAAAAATTCGATTTTTTAATGTGCATGGATCGTAGCCATTACGGCAAGCTGTTGCGCATGGCGCCCGAAACATCAAAAAACAAAGTGCAGTTATTTTTGCAATTTTGTGAAGCTGACAACAAGTGGCAAGATGAGGTGATTGATCCTTACTACAAAAGTTCTGGGGCGTTTGATGAGGTTTTTGATGTGATTGAATTGGCGATGGAGAATATGTTTCGTCTTACAGCCTCAGAGTATTAACCACGCAAAAGGCCGTCGGAAGACTTAGAAGAGGTTGATTCAGGTCTAAAAACAGATAGTGGAATTTCTGCCACGTCTTCTCCATTTTCTACCGGTTGATCCAGCTCATCTTCTTCAGCAGCATGTTGAATCTGCGGAGTAACAGTTTGAGAGCGTTTGATTTTTTCACCTGTTTCTCGCAAGGCTTTTACAAGAATTCGAACCGAATTGGCAGCAGTTGAACCAATCGCGAAATTTGAGGTATTAGCAATAACATTTTGCTGCAGAGATGCTGTTTCACTAGTTGGCAATGGTTGGTTATGCACAGTGCCAACAAAGGCAAAAGATATTGCCGCGCCAATTATAAAGTTTTTTATTTCTTCTAAATGTCCTCGATGTTTTGCCAAATCTCTGGTCAAAAATTCTCGCAAATTATTTTGCTCTTCTTCAGAAAAATCAGATAAAAATTCCGGACTAAATAATGGTTGTGATGCGCTTAGGCTTGCCGCGCCTTGATACATTTTTTGCAAGGCAAATGCGGCAAGACATTTAGTAGCGGTAAATACTAGATATTTATCCTTGTCAGCAACCGGTGCTGTTTGAGCAACTACTCCAGCCACTAGAAAAGGAAGTTCGGCAGCGTACCCAAATGTTAGGTTTGTTAGTATGTTAGGTTTTGGGCTCATGATTTGAGATAAATCTCCGCCTTCAGCGCAAATTTTTTGCGCTTCTTCTAATTGAGCTTGAGTAAGGCTGCTAAGACTACCTCTAATATTTTCGGCGATTCCCTCTTCCTTAAAGAATGTTCCCACGATCTGAGATCGAGTCGTTGAAAGCGCGAGTGATGCAACGGCAACAGCAGAGGCCCATAAGGCTAAATCGGTATTATCGTCAAATGCTTCTGACGCACCACCATATTTTTCTTGTTCATTGCGAGCTAAAAATTCCTGACCCAGCGCAAAAGCAACTCCCATCAAAGATGTTTGAGCAATATTAAATGCAGAGTCGATGGCGGCAAGCGTGTAGCGTTTTGAGGTGGTTGAGCTTTTTTGATCTAGATTGTCGGTGATTCCTTGGGTCTCTTCCTCGGTTAGCGGAATTCTTGGTGGGGCTTCAAATACGTTGGGATAAATTTGATGCAGGAAACCTTGAACATATCTTCTCATCGGAGAAATGATTTGGTGTTAAAGAATTAAGAATCTTTTAGGGAATTCACTTCAAATTTTGCAGTATTTGTCTTCATCAAAACCTTCAAAATTTGCGGCAAAATAATTTTCAACTTTTCATCTAGCTGCCACGGAGCGTTGAAAATAAACATTCCGCAGGCATGCATTTTAGTTTCGCCGCCGATATTTCCGATGTCAAAAGTAGTGTGCAAAATTTTAGCAAATTTTAATTCGGACATTTCTTGGTGAAATTTTTCCAGCAATTCTTTGTCGCTTTCAATGATTGGATACCAAACCAAATAAGTGCCGTGGGCGAAGCGTTTGTAAGCATCTTTCATGCCTTCAATAATTTTGCCGTAATCAGCAGAAACTTTGCTTTGATCTTTTTCAAAAGCGGGATCGATGATGATTAAGCCACGTTTTTCAATTGGTGGTAGTTTTGATTTTAGCAGCGCGAAGCCATCCAAATTAAACAAAGAAAATTTGGCACTTCCGGCAAAAGTTTTGCGCAAAAGAGAAAAATCATCGCGATTTAATTCGGTGAAAATCGCGTGATCGTCGCGGCGTAAATAATCTTTAATTAAGCTTGGCGAACCCGCGTAAATCTTAAGTTTTTCCGGTAATTCAGAAATTTCACAATTATTGATTTTAGCTAAAATTCTTAAATAGCGCTCAGGCAAAAAATCAGCGTAATTTTTTTGCTGCAGTAATTTTCTAATGCCTTCCGCGGCTTCCAAAGTTTTCAGCGATTTCTCGTCAGCTAAATCATATTTTCCAATGCCAGCGTGCGTGTCTAAAACAAAAAACGGCGCGGTTTTTTCGTGAAGTTTTTCGAGGCAAAGGGTGAGAATAACATGCTTAAAAATGTCAGCAAAATTTCCGGCGTGGTAGATGTGGTGATAATTCATATTTAACAAATGATGCAGCAGTTCTGATCTGTTGCGATTGATGGCGATTGTGGTGAGTTACTTGGAGAGTTTTTTGAACTAGGTAAGATGCTAGATGCGGCATCTCTTCTAGATAGTGTAATTGGTGTTTGCGATCTTTCTTCTAAATCTTTCTTTTGCTCTTCTTCTATTTCGCGCGCTGTTTTGGTGATAACTTCTTTTCTAAAAATCGTTTTTTCTTTTCCCTCCGGAATTGGAGACAGTCTTTCCGGCAATCTGTAATTATCTTTTTTCATAATTTTATCCGAAGAACCAACCGGTAATCATGTAATTCGAAAGTAGAATCATGATTGATGCAGAAACCACGGCATTGGTTGTGGCGATTCCAACTCCCTCAGCGCCACCTTTAGAAGTGTAGCCAAAATAGCAGCCCATGATCGAAATTAAAAAACCAAAAAAGGTCGCTTTAACTAACCCTGAAACCACGTCAATTTGTTCCAAAAATTTGAAGGTGCTGTTGATGTAGGGTCCCGGAGAAAAGCCTAGAGAATGAACGCTAACCAAATAGCCGCCCATGACGCCGATAATGTCGGCAACTAAAACTAGCAGTGGCAACATCAAGACGCCTGCAATCACACGAGGCGCGATTAAATATTTGAAAGGATTAGTTGAAAGTGTGCGCAAAGCATCAAGCTGCTCGGTTACTTTCATGGTGCCGATTTCTGCCGCCATTGATGCGCCAACGCGTCCTGCAACCATCAGGCCAGCTAAAACGGGGCCGAGTTCGCGGGTGATTGATAAAACCACAACTGTGGCAATGGTGCTTTCAGCATTAAAGCGCGAAAATCCAGAATAGCTTTGCAGCGCCAAAACCGCGCCCGAAAAAATTGCGGTTAGCCCCACAACCGGCAAAGAATAATATCCGATTTGCATAAATTGGCGCAAAATTAAGCGCGGATAAAAAGGTGGGCTAAAGCAGTGGCGCACCGCTTGTATCATGAATAAAAACATCTCGCCGAGCTTGGCTAAATTGAGCAAAGTGAAATGTCCGGTCTTTTCTAAAACTTTTAAAACTTGCGCTGACATGGATTTTCTAGTTGAAATTTGGAGGTAGGTTGTGGAGTTTGATGCAAGTGAATTACTTACAACTCAACTTTTGATGTTTGCACTAAAAATCCAGTCCAAATTTGTGAAATTCGTTACAGCTTTCTTGCTCATGCTTTTTGTTTTGAGCAAAACAGTTGTGCTGGTTCACGCTTATTCACATCAGGAAAATTTTGCGCCTGCAACCCAGAAAAGTTTTTTGGAAAAAATATTTTTTAGTCACGAAAAATCTTCGAGCAAAAAAGCCGAAAATTGTTTTCTTTGTGCTTTCTCGAATTTTCAAAATCAGATTTCTTTAGCGCCGAATTTAATTTTTAGCGCCGCGATTCTTTATTTGGCTTTTGCACTGCGCAAATTTGACCGAATAAAACTTTCTTATCTTCTCTCTTCAAAAGCCCCGCGAGCTCCTCCAGTTATTTCTTAAAATCTCTTTGGACCCCGTCATTCGACGGGGCGACAACTAATATTCCGTGTCACCCCGTCGAATGACGGGGTCCATGTTTGTCCCCTAATTTTAAGAAATAACGCAATGAAAAAACTCTCTTTTCTTGCTTGCCTAAGTTTACTTTTCGTAAACCCGCAAGCCTTCGCAGCTGACGTTTGGAACTACCAAGTCACTGCAACAAAACTCGATGAATCTCGTAATAATCTCTCACCAAAAACTGGCGGCAGCTCTTTTTCTTTTGCCCAAAAAGACATTGAAAATTTGCCGCAAGGCCAAGCAACTCCGCTTAACCAAGTGCTACTCAGAGCGCCATCTGTTGTGCAAAGCACGCAAGGTCAGCTTTATGTGCGCGGCGACCACTCTAATTTGCAATATCGCATTAACGGCGTGATGTTGCCCGAGGGTGTTGGTGGTTTTGGTCAGTCGCTGGACACTCACTTTGCTGACAAAATTGAGTTTCTAACCGGTGCAATGCCTGCTCAATATGGTTTTCGAACTGCTGGTGTGGTTGACATCAAAACTAAAAGCGGCGCTTTCAACAAAGGCGCTAGATCTGAGGTGATGCTTGGGGGCAATAATACTCTAGGCTTAAACCAGCAAGTAAGTGGGGCGGAAGGTAATTTAAATTATTACATCAATGCCAGTTTTTTGCAGAGTAACCGCGGACTTGAATCTTCAACCGCTTCAAAAACTTCACTGCACAACGACACCGCGCAAGACAAGCTTTTTGGTTATTTTTCTTATTTGATTGATGCTGGAAAACGCTTGAATTTGATTGTTTCAAACTCGACCAACCGTTTTGAAATTCCCAATAATCCAAATCAAACCCCCGAGTATGATTTAAACGGATTTAGCAATGTTTCGTCGTCAAATTTGGATCAAAGACAAATCGAATCAAACAAGTTTGCAATCGCGTCATTGCAGGGCGTAACAGATTCAGAAATTGATTACCAAGTGTCGCTTTTCTCGCGCTACAGCGATTTAAAATATCGTCCAGATTACGCGGGCGATTTGGTTTTTAACGGCATTGCTTCAACTCTAAATCGCAGCAGTTTTGCGAATGGTGTGCAGGGTGACTTCAGTTACGATTTAAACGAAACTAACAAACTGCGCTCGGGGTTTTTTGCTAGTAACGATCAAGTGAGAAGCGCTACCGAAAATTGGGTTTTTGAATCTGATGGTTCTGGCGGTTACTTAAATACGCCCTTTAGAATTGATGAAGGTGGCGTCAAAAACTCGCAACTTTTTGGCGGATATTTGCAAAATGAATGGAAACCAATCGACAAGCTTACAGTTAATTACGGAGCGCGCTTTGATGCATCGCGAGCTTATGTTAACGAGAGTCAGCTTAGTCCAAGATTTGGCGCGCTTTACGATTTAACCAAGCAAACCAAAATTCACGCTGGTTTTGCTCGTTATTTTACGCCACCGCCAACCTCAGCAATTTCTGAAACCACTCGCGCCAAATTTAATGGCACTAGCAACGAATCAGAAAGCGAAGCAAATTCAAAAGTAAAAGCTGAGCGCACTAATTATTACGATGTGGGCATTTCGCACCAAGTGTCGCCGCATTTAACTTTGGCTTTGGATGGCTATTACAAAGAAATGAAAAACCTGCTTGATGAGCATCAATTTGGTAATTCGTTAATTTTTACGCCATTTAACTATCAGCGCGGCAAGGCTTACGGCGTTGAGTTTAAGGCTGATTACAAAAAAGAAAATTTTGACTCTTACTTTAATTTTTCTGCCCAAAACGCTTGGGGAAAAAATATTGTTTCTGGTCAATATATTCACGATGCAGATGAGCTTAATTATATTGCAAACAACAAGATCACACTCGATCACAGCCAAACCTACACTATCTCGGGCGGTGCGTCTTATTTGTTTTTGCAAACAAAATACAGTGCTGACGCAATTTATGGTTCGGGCTTGCGCACGGGAGACAATAACTTAAACACAATGCCAGCTTATCTTCAGGTTAATGCTCACGCTGGGCGCGATCTAAATTTGGGCGTGGCGGGCAAAATCAATTTGCGCCTTTCTTTGCTCAACGTGTTTGACGAAGTTTATCAAATCAGCAATGGTAGCGGTATTGGAATTGGCGCTTCGCAATATGGGCCAAGACGCACGGCTTATTTAATGGCTGTTAAGTCGTTTTAAGCTAAATGAACCTAAAATTAATGCAGGATGAATTGGCAATAGTCAATTCATCCAACGCTTTCTGGCAAAGGCTAGATAGTGCTTTTTCTCGTGCTTCTTGTGGTCACGATCACGGTGAAGGTGAACAGCATTTTCACATGGCAGGAAATTTCTTGGCAGCGCAAGAAAAAATTTCAGAGGCAATTTCTGTAGTTTTTGGTGACGGTTTTGATTCTGCAAATTTGGAACATCGCAATCATCTTTTTACGCTTGCGGCAGTTCAAAAAGCTCAAGACCAACTTACCGGAGGCAAAGATTTTGTTTCTCAAAGAACTAAAAATTTTAATCAGCATTTTAAAATTTTAGACAATTTGGCGGGCAAAAAAATTGCCGGCGAAATTATTGCAATGCCAGATGCCAAAAAATATTTGGTGAAAAAATTTAATCTCGATAACACTCCCGCTAAAGCTGATGTGATAATCGCAACTCAAGAAAGCGCCTTAAAAAAAGCCGGAGATTTGGGGCGTTGTTGCATGAATCAAAATCAAGTCACACTCGCCCCCTTATCAACAACATTTACTAAATCCGAACCGAATCTGGCATACCCAACTTAACCATCTTGTTCAGAATATGAATACCAATAGCTATTTCTGTCCCTTGA
>CAIRMX010000074.1 GCA_903879805.1 uncultured Alphaproteobacteria bacterium
GAAATCTTCTTTGGAAAACTTAAGGAAAATAAACGACTAGCCATGAGGTATGATAAATCAGATCAGTCATTCATGAGCTTTATTGCTCTAGCAGCGGTGAAGATTTTATTAAAATTAATAATTAGCTAACAGTGTCTAAACAAAATCAAAAATGCCATCTAAGAAAAAACAAAGCCCATTTACCCGATTATTCACCGCACTAAATTTGATGCGAGATAGGCTTGATGCCGTGACCAACCCGCAAGAAATGCAGGATGCTTTTGAACAATATCACCAATTGCTCAGCAATCAGGATTTAATCAGGATTTATTTCAATCCCGAACCCAGCGCTCAACAAGAAAGATGCTTGCTGGAATTTATATTGACTCACGCCGCTTCAGTTAACGCTATTGAAAGATGCCTTGGTGGTTTGATGGATTTTGGACCTGATGGAAATGCAGTGGAACTTGAGCCACTAAAAAAAATGTTAGACTCGCTCATGATGGTTGAAGAGCTGATTAATGGCGATCACGCTAAAGCAATCAAAAGCTCAATTGTGGCTAGTAAAATGGCAAATTTATTGCCCACAGTTCGCCAAGAATTTTTAGATAAATACACCTCAAATACACTAGCTGCAGCTGATGAAGCCACTCAAACCGCTAATATAAAAATAGCCATTTCAAAATATTTTGGTAACGCCAAAAGCGGCGGAGGTATTGATCCGGTCTTGATGTATTCTTATTTGCTGCGCAAACAATCTTACACCTCTCAATCTACTGATGATTTAGGTTACCATATTGCACTTGGAATTGAAAAAACGCAGGACTCGCCTTTACCTTCATATTCTAAGATCAACACCACCTTAGTTGATTTCTATTTTGAGTATGAGCTGGTCGATATTTTTCTGGAAAATGGCTGCAATATTTCGTCTGAAGAAAGCAAAAAAGAATGTCAGGAATTATTTAGAGACTACGCCGCCAAACGCCCAATCGAAGCTGATAATGCGCAATGCTACATTAAGGGATATAGCATTTCCGGCGATTTGGAATTTCTACAACTTGAAAGACTCGCCGCAACTATTGCCGCAATTGACAATCCATACAGAAAGTTAGGCCTTTACGAATATTTATTCGAAGCGCTTTCGAGCAGCAAAGAATATGCCAAAATTGTTGAGCTTGGTGCCTCGGAAGAATTTAGAGAATTTTGCCACTCTGAAGATAATATCGGCAGCAATCTGCTGATTCACACAATTGATGCCAAAGCCCGTTTAACCAATAATTTTACCGCCGAAGGATATGAAGAAATGGCTAGGCTAAACACCAGAAGTCTGGATAGCTTGGCACAAATTATGATGTATGCCTGTCAGGCCTCTACAGAGTCGCACTACGCTTTCGAGAATGTAAAAAACTTTACTGATCTCGCTTTTTACTCATCAGATAATGAAGATTTAATTTGCGCTGTCTTCGATAGTTTTACCAAAAAATATCCCTGCTTTGGACTACAAGATGAAACAGGTCGCTATCAAATAACTGACGAAACAGCAGCTCATTTTACCATCGCTTGCTGCCAAAATATTTTAGAAAGAGCGCCACAAGATCACGAGATTCAGACTCATTACAGCAAACTACTTTTTAAGATTTACACCTTCCAAGGCGAGAAGGACAAAGCTTTGGAGCTTTTGCCGAAAATTTATAAAGACCATTCTGAGGCCATTGCCAAAGCCGATTCTTTAGCTGCCAATTGGGATGAGGGCATTGCCGGATTGGGCGATATTTTTGATGCGCAGGAAGTATCATTTTTAGAAAAATACTATCTGCAAAGCTTGACCGATCGTTTGATTTCAGAAGAGAAGCTGCTCTCGCGACAAAAAAGAATCGGTCAAATTCAAGATCGCAGAGCGCATGATTCTTCACAAAGCGCCCACACCTCTGAAGGAACTCTTGACCTAAGAACCTGCCCCAGCATTACCGACAACCAAGACCTTAAATATTTTATCCATTGCCCGGAAGAGCTTCTTAGCGGACTTGATCGCGCTACTGAAAATAAATTCAGACATGCTTTAAATAGCAAAAGTAGATTTGCCCGAAACCAAGGTGACACCGGAATCAAGCATGTTGGAAATTCTGTGGTAGAGTTAAAAATTCGCGGCAATCAAAGAATTTTGGGATTAGCTTATCACGATATTTGCGATCAAGATGGCGAGAGAATTAATGTTATCAAACTCAGCGAATATTGCGCTAGCAGCCATGATCGCGATGGTCACAGCTCTTTAGAATTTGATCATTTAGTGCAAAAATTATCTCAGGAAAAAGAGGCAGCTGCTCTCAATAGATCTGCCGAAAGACCTGCATCTGGCACAACATCGGTATTGAATATGACGAGGTTTTTAGAAACCCCTGCAACAGCACAAAAGGCACCCGGATTGTAAGGCTCTATCTCCAACCAATAATTGAGTAGCCGTTGCGAGCTAGGCAGTTTGTGATGTAGCGCTGTTTGACTTGATCTGGCTTTACTTTATCTTCACCCATCACCGAAAGCGCGCCAATGGCAGCGCCCGCCCCCGCACCAATTGCAGTTCCGATTAGGCTGGATTTGATGCCTTTATTACCAAAAATTAATCCTGTCGCAGCTCCCACAACTCCACCAACAACAGCGTTTCTGCCTGCTTCTTTAGCGGCGCGCTCGGCTTTATATTTGTCCAAATAATCTTCTGATTCTTTTCTGCAGGCCTGAAAATCACTATCCGCTTTGGCTTCTCCTACCGCTAAATATTTCTCGTTTGGATCAAAGATCGGGTGGTAAGAGGCACAAGCAGTTAGAGATAAAATTGAGAGAAAAATTACCCAACTTTTAGCGAAATTTTTCATAAATTATTTCTTTGATCTTGGGCTAGAAGGTGGAGTAGATTTTGGACTAGATGGCAACTTAGCTTTAGTCTCAAGATTTCTTACTACGAACTCAGGACCGTTGCTAGTTTCAGCCTTATCTCTCTTACCCGCATCAGTAGAAGTTGTTGATTTACCAAGATTAGCCTTCGCACCATAATCTTTTTTGTGACCAGCCAACTCTCCTGATTTTTCTTTCTCTTTTTTCATCTCTTGAGCTCTTTGCATATTTTTGGTCATCTGCACTTTTGGCGGAGTTGATCCTTTGCTCGCAGAAGATGAACTTTTCTTAGAAGCAACACTGCTGCCACCAGTATTATGAGAGTCGGTTCTGTTCTCCTGTTTTAGATTTGGCGTGCTGCCTTCAGAGAATAGCTCAATACCATTAGCCCCGCCGCCTGTGCCGGTGCCTTGTTTCAAAGGTTCTTCATCGCTAAATTTCTCAGTTTCTTTAGCACGAGAAGAAACGGTTGAATCCATGTAATAGTGATCACTTGCCGCAGTATCGTCAGAAGCATTGCTGTCTGTATCGCTATTGTCGTCGTCGCTTTCACCATCTGCATCACTATCTTCAGTTAAATCTGACATGACAGTAGAGTCGTCGTCGTCATTACCGCCGGTTTCTTCGTTATCTGACTCTTCTAGAGCTGCGCCGCCTGGAGGTGGTGGTGGTGAGTCGTCGTCATCATCATTACCGCCGCCAGATGGTGGTGGCGGTGGCGGTGGCGGTGGAGGTGGAGGTGGAGGTGGCGGCGGTGGTGGTGGAGGTGGCGGCGGTGGTGGTGGAGGTGGTGGCGGTGGAGGTGCCTCACTTGATTCAGAAGAGCTTTCTTCTTGTTTATCTTGCTGCTCCAACTCTGGACCATTGGCGTCAGGTCTTTCCGTGGTGTCGTCTTTAGGAGCATCTTCTTTAGGAGCATCTTTAGGTGCTTCATCTTGCACCTTGTCTTCAACTGGAGCGTCCTCTTTTTTAGCAGGAGCATCAACCTCTTTAGATTTTCCATTATCGTCACCTTCATTGCTGGAAGTGGTTGAGTCAGGGCCTTTAGAATCTCTGCTTTCATCGGCGCCTTCTTCATTGTCACCATCCTCATCCTCATTGCCTTTTGCTATTGATTCTAAAGGTGTTTTCTTGCTGCTATCAGTTGTGTGAGGCTGTTTACTAGAAGATGTGCTTTCTGGTTGTTTTAAATTCTCACTAGTTGCTCCTTCATTACTATTCTTACTCTCATCTGACGCAGGAGCGCCATCGCCGCCTGCTCCTGCAACACTCTTACCTTTATTGCCCGCCCTATTGGCAGCAGCTTTGGCCATTTCTCCACCTTTTCTAAGCGCCCTGCCTCCGTGTTTTTTGAGCGCACCCATCCCGCGTTTTTGAATGGCTTGCATGCCTTTCATCATTCTGCTGGCCATTTTACCGGCTCCGGCAATATCGCTGCTCAAGCCCGCACCACCGACGAGTTCTTTGGCGAAGTCAGAAATTTTATCCAAAAACTGTAAGAAAATAAACATCAGCAAGGCTGCTTTGGTAATAGTTGCCAGCTTTTCCTGAGTCATTGAAGCTAATACCGGCAGGCCGATTCCCAAAACTTCTAAACCGTGAAAAGTGTTGATACTAGCTGTTCTAAAGATGCAGTAAATACTGGTGCTATTGCCGCTATCATTAATTTTACCATTAGCCACAGGATCAATAATCAAAACATCAGCCACTGAGCTATTGTCACAAATAATCTTCTTCGGCGCTTGTTTACCGTCGCCGCTAAATCTTACCTCACCAATGATAGCGTGATCAAAAATTGCAATAAAGACACCGAGATAGGCAAAGAGCACCATTGGCTGCAAGCTTAAGCCTAATATCTGCTTCCACCATCCACTAAAAATACCTTTGGTGCGGTTAAACATGGCGCAGGTGATGGTGATTGGCGACACGTACAGCAACAAGATCACCGCTGTAGTTGAGAGTAGGAAAATATGCAGCGACCTGACCGTAATCATAATCATTACGAAGGCCATGAAGAACGAGGCGACAACGAAAATGATACCCGCGCCAAAATCTAAGAACCCGCCCAAAATCATGAAGATCAAATTCGGAACCGAAACTTCCGGTCCGTAGCCTAAAGCGCGCGCCATTTTGCAATCAAGCGTATCCCAAATTCTGAGATATTCTTGGCCCGGAGCATAAGCCGGATTATCATAGTCGTTAGAATCAACGTAGTTAAATCTTGGAAATTGGCAGCCATCTAAAGTAGCCGGATCGCCCGACTCATCGAGCTTAAAGGCCAGCTCCGACATCGCCCCTGAAAAACCCAGAACGCCGTCTAAAAAGCCAGATTGCCATCCTGTTCCAAGTGCAAAATACATTACCAAACCAATCTTCACCAAATAGCTCATCAGGGCTTTTTTGTTGAATGAATCAACTTTTGGCACGCCCATTAAAATTGAATAACCAAAGGCAACGATGGAAATTATCAAACCCATCTTGATCGCGCTTTGGAGATTTTTCTGGATCTTTACGAAGAAAGAATCGCCGAAAATTGAATCTACAACATCACCTTTTTTGTAAATATAACCTTCACCACTAGTACAAAGACCCTTAGCGTCTGGAATTTCACCAGGTTTCTTACATTTTGTTGTGCCAGCCTTATTCAAAAAAAGATTTTCCATGGTTTCTTTGAAGCACTGAGCCATCGGTGCTGAGAAGTTTCTGGTATTGACCGGAACTAGCTGCGAAGTATAGCCATAAACATTTTGTGAGTCACCCTTGAGGTCTTTGCAAGCACCGGAAACAAAGGCGCCAGTTAAATTGCTAGAATAAACATAAGGCAAAATTGGCAGCTTTGAACAGTGGTTCATGTACTGGCAATAGTTGTTCACTTTCGCGCCGTCACTAACATCAGAGCTTATATCCTGGGTTTCAGTGCCGCCGCCAAGCAAATGATTGTAAGGGCAAAGAGAGAAAGTTTTAGCACAGGCGTAATTTGGCTGGTCGATACTTGCGTAAACTTCAAAGGTGGTGTCAGCAATGGTGCAAGTTGAGCCAATCTCACAGAATTTATATTCGTATGGCCCTAAAACACTTCCCAGCCCAGTTTTGTTTTCGATGCAAACTGCTTTCTGACTTCTGTTCTTACAACAATCGTAAGCCTTTTGAGTATCTTCATTAATGCCGCCAGATAAAAATCTGTAGCAGGCAAAAACCGGAGCGCTGCCTCCCGACCCTGTCATGTAATATCTTTGCTTATCTGTGTTATAGCCTAAATATTTTGTTCTTAGTGATTTGTCTGACGACCATGGATTATCGCAAGTGTGGTCACCGCCATCTTCGCGCTCAAGACCACCATACATGTATTCACGATAATATTTATTTTCTAATTCTACAGTTCCGGCATTTTGTAGCTCACTATTTGATAAAGAATCTTCAGATATGGTATGAGTCGAGGTCGCATGCCATTCGCCCAAAATACTTTTGCAATTATCGCCAACTGTTCCGTTACCGGCAAAAATTTGTTTCAAACAAACTTGGTAAGGTCCTGCTTCCTTAGTGTGAAGACCGGTAGTTGCATCAGTAGTCCATTGACTCCAAGTGTTGCCGCATAATCTAGCATTTTCGTAAGTAATTTTTGATTTATCCCAAATAAGCAAAAGTGCGACTTGCAGCGCTACTACAGTACCCGCGTAAATTCCAGCGGCGGTGCAGCATCTTCCAGTATCAACTCCGGCAGTACCAGCCGAAGTACATGCCGCAGCATTGGTTCCAGCTGTTCCGGAACATATTCCCGAATAAGTTCCAAACTCAAGTGATCTTTGCAGGCAGCGATAAATTGTTTGAGCTTGTTGTTTAGGAACAAAAGGATTGGGAAACGGTAGAGGTGGCGGAAACCATGAAGCTGGGGCTTCTACCGCTTGCTTGGCTGTTCCATCTGGATTAAGAACAGGAGTCGGAACACAAGCAATAGTATGCGCCACGGTGTATGCCGCGAGCATTGCAGCCCCCAAACCAGCCATAATTCCAATGCACGCCGGATTAGTAAGTTCAAAATCTGACGTCTTCTGGTTAATCATGATCGGATCAAACTTGCTGCTAGCGTAGTCGTCATTAACACACATGTACCTGCTAGTGTCATAACTCATGCTTCTGACTCCGTCGTAAGCCGCGGCGTAAGATTGGTTAGGAATTAAAATAGCAGACAGGGCAAAGAGACAGCAAAGAAAGGAGCGCAGCGATTTTTTAAATTGGCTACTTAGTGGCATCAAAAAGTTTGATTAACTGATTTATTTCTGAATTTGACGTTTTGAAAGAGGCACGGTTAACCGTCAAGTAAGAACTAACATCTAAGATTTTTCTAACCTCAACCATGTCGTTTTCGGCGAGAGTTTTGCCACTGCTGACTAAATCTAAAATGAAGTCGCAAAGATTTAATTGCGGCGCGATTTCAATTGAACCATTCAGCTTAATCGCCTCAGCCTGAATGCCTAATTCTGAAAAATAATTTGAAGCAATTGCGGTGTATTTTGTGGCAATACGAATGTGGCTTATTTTAGTCGGATCAAATTCTACCGATTTATTTGCAGCAATCGACAAACGGCATTTGCCAATTCCTAAATCAAGCACCGGAAAAATTTCTGGCGAAGAAAATTCTTTCAAAACGTCAAGTCCGCAAATGCCAATATCGGCCGCGCCAAATTTAACAAAAGTGGCAACGTCAAAACTGCGAACTTTCACTAAATTAAGATTGGGACGATTGGTGGTGAAAACTAATTTGCGCGAAGACTCATTGAAAAAATCTGCTTCAGGGATGATGTCGGCCTTGGTGAATAAAGGGATTAGCTCTTCAAGAATTCTGCCTTTTGGAATTGCGAATGTTAGTTTTTTCATTTTTTTAAATTGTTAAATCGAGTTCGCGAATAACCACCCCAACCCCTCCTTGAAAAGGAGGGGC
>CAIRMX010000075.1 GCA_903879805.1 uncultured Alphaproteobacteria bacterium
GCCCCTCCTTTTCAAGGAGGGGTTGGGGTGGTTATTCGCAAATTCTGACTATTTTTTTAACGCCCAAACCAAAATCGCTTTTTGTGCGTGAAGGCGATTTTCCGCCTCATCAAAAATCACCGATTTTTTTGAATCAATCACATCAGCCGTAACTTCAAACCCACGATAAGCCGGCAAGCAATGTGTAAAAATTGCCGATTTTTTTGCCACTTTCATCAAGCTCGCATTCACCTGAAACGGCGTCAAAAGATTAAGTTTTTTCTGTCTTGCAGCATCATTTTTTTCTGCCTCATCTCCCATTGAAAACCAAGTGTCTGAAATCAACACATCTGCATCTTTAGCGGCTTTTTTAGCGTCAGAAAAATAAGAAATTTTGGCGCCCAATTTTTTAGCTTTTTTTATTTCAGCATTGCAAAACTCAAATTCTTTGGGAGTTGCAATCGCTAACTCAAAACCAAAAGCTTTCGCAGCGTGAATGTAAGAATTCAAAACATTGTTAGCGTCGCCAAACCAAGCTAATTTTTTGCCAGCGATTTTGCCCAAATGTTCTTCGATGGTCAGGATGCTCGCGATAATTTGGCAAGGATGAGAAAAATCAGAGAGTGCGTTAATTACAGGAACTGACGCATGTTTGGCCAGTTCTACAATTGTGTGATGTGAATTGGAGCGAATCATGATTGCATCAACAAAACGCGACAAAACTTTGGCGGTGTCTTCAACCGATTCACCTTTGCCCAGCTGCATGTCGTTTTTATTCATCACAACTGCATGGCCACCAAGCTGGTTAATGCCAACTTCAAATGACACGCGCGTGCGGGTCGAAGTTTTTTCAAAAATCATTGCGAGATTTTTGTGAGGCAACAATTTTGCTTGTTTGGCAGCGTTGTTTTCTTTTTTTAGTTTTTTAGCGAGCGCCAGAATTTTGAGTAATTCCTTGGCTTCTATTTTATCTAAGTCGATGAAGTGTTTTGTCATTTTAGCTTGTGACCAAAAATGTTTTGAAAATTTCGGGAAAGCGGGCGAAGGTAGGAAGCAACTCCCATTTGTCAAGATCACTAATTGTAATAACTTAAATGCCTCAAAAAATCTTCATCGCCAGTGGCGGAACCGGCGGCCACATTATTCCTGCGCGCTGTTTGGCCGAGTATTTCTCGGCAAATGGTGCGGAAGTTTTGCTTTTGGCAGATGCTAAATATCAGAGCTACATCAAGGCCGATGACAAATTTAAATCAAAAATAATCAGTGCCTCGCAAATTCAAAAATCACCGATTTTTTTGGTGAAAGCAGCCTTCAAAATTGGTGTTGGAATTTTGCAATCTTTGCATCTTTTTTTGACGATGCGCCCGCAATGTGTTTTCGCTTTTGGGGGGCATGCGACCTTTCCAATATTGATTGCGGCGATTATCACTAAAACCGATATTATTCTTCACGAGCAAAATGCGCATCTTGGAAAAGTGAATAGAATTTTTGCCAAATACGCCAAAAAAATTGCGCTTTCTTTCAAAGAAACTGACGGCATCGCCAAAGAAAATTTGTCCAAATGTTTTTTTGTCGGCAATCCGGTGCGTGATGAAATTTTGACTTTGCACAAATTGCCTTACTCCTTGCCAGTCAACGAAGAGCAAGAGATTAACAAAGACAATAAAATGGGTTACGATTTGCTTTTGGCCTCAGATTTTTACGAAGCACAAAAGCCAAAAAATCTTTTTAAAATTTTAGTTATTGGTGGTTCGGGCGGCGCCAGAATTTTTAGCGAAATTTTGCCGAAAGCTTTTTTCAATTTGAGCGAAAATTTCAAAGAGCATATTCAAGTAACTCAGCAATGTCGCAGAGAGTTGATGAAAGAAACTTTTGACAGTTACCGCTCTTTCAATGTCAACATTACCATCGATGCATTTTTTGAAAATATGGCGGAATTAATCGAGGCATCGCACCTTGTCATTGCTCGCTCGGGATCATCTTCGATTTTTGAATTTTGTGCGGCAAAAAAGCCGATGATTTTGGTGCCATTCGCTGTGGCCACAGACAATCACCAAGAAAAAAATGCGCGCTATTTAGAAAAAAACGGCGCGGCGATTGTGGTGACTGAAAGTGAATTCACGATTAACAAAATCAACGAGCTGCTGAAGAATCTAATTGATAGTCCAAGCACTCTAAAGAAAATGTCGGAAAATGCCGCTGATTTGGCGGTTTTAGATGCAACAAAAAATCTCGCAGAATTAGCAAAATGACCGAGCCAGAAAAAATCAACAAATCGCAGAAGATGCGCCAATCATGGTTGAAGCGCAATCTATTGGTCAAATTTTAAGAGAAAAAAAGCAGGATTTAAAAATCGAAACTGCCGAAATCTGCGCCTATTTAAAAGTGAAAGCTGGCGATATTGAGGCGATTGAAAATGACAATTTGGAAGGTGTTACCAAGTATATTTACGTTTTGGGATTGATTCGCTCTTACGCAAAATTTTTGAAAATTGACGCGAAAATAATCGAAGAAAAAATCAAACTTTTGTCGGTAAAATCTAACACCGACAATAAAAATCACCTGCTCATTAATATTGGTGAAAATCCAGCAGTTACGCCAAGCAAAGACAGTTTCTTTAATTTTCTACTGATCTCAATTTTATTATTTTTGGTGCTGCTTTCTCTCTACAATTCTTTCGAAAGTAATGGTGGTTTAATCACTAATAAAAACTTGGTTTTCGAACTAGAAAATATCGATTCTTAAATGAGCGAAACTGAAAAAACTCCTACAGCGCTTTTTATTGAAAAAATCAAAAATCGTATCTTCAAATCAGAGGGCGTGCGTATTGGTGCTGCGGTGTTTTTTGGATTATTTTTGCTTTTAGGCTTGGTGCCTTTTCTCTTCAATAATGCAGCGCTAAAGTTTCAGATTTCGCAAAAAGTTAGCCAAATTTCTGGCGCCAATTTTGCGATTTTGGGCGATGTGAAAGTTTCTTTTTTGCCCACTCCAACCATCACCATGCATGATGTTTTGCTGCAAAATTACCGGATTAAATCGGAAGAAAATGCTCCAGAAAAAGTTTACAATCTTTACGCCAGAAAGGCTCAAATCAAATTAACAGTTTTTAAATTTGCGAAAGATTCGGCAATCAGAAAAATAATTTTTACCAAAGCGGTGTTGCAATCTTATCAAGATAGCGGCCAGTTGGTGACGCATGATGATGCCTTTACAACGCTGTCTGGAGAGTTGTTAAAAAATGCTGCAACTGAGACCAAAAAAAATAGCTCGGGGATTAGCGCAAAATTATTTTCAGTTGCTGATGTTGAAGGCTCGCAAGTCAATTCCAGAAACACTCCGCGCATTGTAATAAAAAATAGTGCGCTGATTTCTTACGATGCTTTTGACAAGAAAAAAGAAGTGACGGCGATCAATGCCGAGATGCAAGTTGGTGCCAAAAAAATGTTTGCGGCGGGAAATTTTATCTCAGAAAAAATTCTCAGTAATTTTAAAATTAACGTCAAATTTAATTCACAAAAGAAAAAGCCGGACTCCTTCTTGGAGTTGAATTCTCAGGCTCTGCAAATTCGCGTGAAAGGAAATTTTACCTCCGACAATTTAGGAGTTTTTGCCAGTGATTTTAACGGCAAAATGGAAGTGGAAATTGCTGAATTTAAAACTTTTTACAAAAGCTACATTGGTGGCGAAAGTGTGCTTTCGGAAAAATTTAAATTAAACGGCAAGCCCATTAAAATCAGTGCTGACGTTACAAGTAAGGCAAAGGAAATCGCTGTGGCAAATTTGTTAATTAATTCCAGTTTGGTTAATGGCAAAGGTGAAATTGATCTAAGTTTTACTGACGAAATGCCAAATATTGATGTGAGTTTAGCTTTGGAAAATCTTGATCTGGATAATATTTTATCTCCCGATTCAGTAACTGTGGCCGCAGCTGAAAGTGGTGAGCAACCAAGCATCGCAGGATCCTTGGATGATACGGTTGAAACTTTGCCGCAAATTGCGCCGCCTCTTCCTGAAAATAGCGAACAGCAAAAATCAACAATCATTAAAACCGAAGAAGAAAAAAAAGCCGAAGAAGCTGCGAAGAAAATCGATCTAAGTTTAGTCAAAAAAATCAAAGATTTTGACCTCACCGCTGAAATACAAATCGATAATATAAAATATCTCGAAGGCGAAATTAAGGATGCCAGTCTTTACGCCACAGTTTCTCACGAAGGTGAAATTATGATTTCGCCGATGACTTTTAGAATCCCCGGAGATGGCTTATTTAGAGTCAGCGGCGTGGTTGATAATAGCGGCAATGCGCCGAAATTTATTGGTAAATTTGATGTTAGCGGCAAGAGCCTGAAAGATATTTTTACGTGGCTGAAAATCGAATCGCAAAATTTGAAATTCGACAATCTCAAAGAATACAACATTTACTCGGACATTTTTTTGGTTCCTAACATTACCAAGCTCGGCAATTTTTATCTGAATTTAAATAGCGATAATAGCGAGTTTTTGGGCGAGATCACCATCGATAATACTGACAAAGTAGCAAATCTTAAAAGTCGTTTTAGCAGCAATAGATTCAACATTGACGACTATTTTTTAACCTCGAATCACAATCTCTATTTTTCACCCGGAATGTTGATTAGAAAATTGCTGTGGCTCAATGATATTTCTTCCAATGCGCAATTTGATTTGAGTTTCGACAAGTTGATTTACGGCGGTGAAGAATTTGCCGACCAATCAATGAAACTAAGCTTTGGCCGCGGTTACATTCAAATTGAAAATCTAAAATTAAAATCAGAAATCACCGATTTAACAGCTGACATGTTGGTGGATATTAGCGACAAATCTCCACGCTTCATGATCAACGTGGCGGCGGAGAAATTTCATTACGAAACGGTGCAAAATCCTGAGAAAATTGATGATAAAAAATCGAAGAAACAAAATTTTTTCGATCAGTTTTTTGCCATACCTTCACTTGAAGGATTTAACGGGCAGATTGGTTTGAATTTTGCCAATTTAAAATTGGACAGCGTCGAGTTAAAAAATTTCAAACTGGCGGGCAGATTGTCGGCGGGCAGCATTAAAAATGTAGAATTTAGCAGTGAGGTGTATGGCGGAAAATTTAATTACAAAGGTCTGATCGGCATTGGTTTAGGCAAGGTAATCAACGGTAATCTTGCTTTTAACAACGTGTCTTTGAAAGAATTTTTGCCTGACATTTTGGGCATCAACAATGTTTCGGGAATTGCTAATATTTCTGCTAACGTCACGGCAAGCGCAACTAAGAAAGAGGAGTTTTCGCAATCTCTAATTAGCGAAATAAAATTTAGCGCTGTGGCGCCTACAGTTGTGGGATATGGTTTGGATGACTTGGTCAAAAAAATGTTTGCGCCTAAAACCAATGCGCAAGATTTGCTTGAGCCGGAGAAAGTTTTGTTAAATCCCGAAAGCTCTACTGCTTTCAAACAGGCGGTCGGTTCGATTAAAATTAATGGTGCGACTGGCGGTAAAATTAGTGCCAACATTTCCGGAACCGCAATTAACGGGGTTTTGACCGGCACAGTTAACTTGTCTAAAAACACGGTGAATAGTTTGTTCAACGTGATTTTCTTAACTGGAACACGTGCAAAACAAACGCCAATCAACATCGCAACTAACATCAATGGCTCTTTTGAGGAGCTTTCGCAAACCACAAATTTAGATCAGGTGAAGCAATATCTTGGCTTGACTAAACCCGCGGCGCCTAAGGAAGAAGAGGTGGTTAAATCATCGCTTTTAGATCAGGCAAAAGCAGCTTCGAATTCGCAAGAATCTTTCTCTAATCAGGCAAAATCACAAATGCTTCAACCAATTTTTATTCGCTAAATGACAGCTTCAGTTGCCCAAATTTTACAGAAAAAAAATCGCGAAAAAATCGTTTGCTTAACCGCTTACACTTTTCCGATGGCAAAAATTTTAGATGAATATTGCGACGTGATTTTAGTTGGAGATTCTCTGGGAATGGTTGTTTACGGATTCGCCGACACGGTGGATGTAACTTTGGAAATGATGATTAATCACGGCAAAGCAGTGATGCGGGCCGTAAAAAAATCTTTTGTGGTGGTTGATTTGCCTTTTGGAACTTACGAAAACTCAAAAGAGCAAGCATTAGAATCAGCGCAAAAAGTAATCGCGCAAACGGGATGCCACGCCATTAAAATCGAGACTTCGCGCGAGCTAGTTTCAACCGTAAAATTTCTAGTCGAAAATAAAATCAACGTCATGGCGCATGTCGGACTTTTACCGCAAAGCGTGCGCAAAATCGGTGGCTACAAATATCAAGGGCGCAGTGAGGAAGCCGCGGCAGAGATTTTAGAAACAGCAAAATTATTAGAAGAAGCGGGAGCTTTTTGCATGGTGATTGAAGCGGTGCCAGAAAAATTGGCGGCAGAAATTTCGCGCTCAATTCAAATTCCGACAATTGGCATTGGAGCATCATCTGAATGCGACGGACAGGTTTTAGTAATTGATGATTTGCTCGGATTAAACCAAGAATTCAAACCCAGATTTGTAAAATATTACGCTGATTTGGCGGGAGAAATTTCGCGCGCCGTTGAGAATTTTTCGTCTGACGTGAAATCGAAAAAATTTCCGGCAAAAGAGAACTTAATTTAGGTGTTTTTGCTGAATTGCTGCCGCCGGCGGCAGGAATGTTGGGTTTTTTAGAAATGCAGCAAAATCAAGCCTCTAAGCAGGGTCACCCGTGAAAAAAAGAGTTTTGAAATCTCATTTACAAAAAAAATCCGCCATGTTTTTCGCGAAGATGTCGTTCTGACTCGAGCTGGTTTGGTCTTAAAAATTGACAGCTTAATTTTTCTTCCTACTTTGCGCCCTCCTTTTTGACACGCTGTTGGCTGTCTCTCAAGAATCCCCTCTTTCCTAAAACTTTAAAAACTTACCAATGACTACCTTTAGAAACGTTGCCATCATTGCTCACGTTGACCATGGCAAAACTACAATGATTGATGCCATGTTGCATCAAAGCGGCACTTTTCGTGCTAACCAACAAGTTGAAACTCGCGTAATGGATTCCAACGATTTGGAAAAAGAGCGCGGCATTACCATTCTGGCGAAATGCACTTCCTTGATGTGGAAAGACAATAAAATCAACGTAATCGACACTCCAGGACACGCCGATTTCGGTGGTGAAGTTGAGCGCGTTCTTTCAATGGCTGACTCTACTTTGCTTTTGGTTGACTCTGCTGAAGGCGTAATGCCACAAACTAAATTCGTGCTTTCCAAAGCTTTGGCTCTTGGTTTGAAACCGATTGTAATCATTAACAAAATCGATCGCGGCGATGCTCGCCCTGATGAAGTTCTTAACGAAATTTTTGATCTTTTCGTTTCTCTTAACGCCAATGAACAACAATTAGATTTTCCAGTTCTTTACGCAGTAGGCCGCGACGGCTGGTGTGTTGCTGACATGGAAAAAGACGAGCGCAAAGATTTGTCACCACTTTTTGATTTGATTGTTTCGCACGTAAATCCACCAGCGTTTAACGTTGATGGTCCTTTCATGATGCTTGCAACATTGCTTGACCGCAGCCCTTATTTCGGCCGTATGTTGACAGGGCGCATTTACTCTGGAAAAGCTAAAAACTTGATGAGCTTCAAAGCAATTAACCTTAAAGGTGAAGTTGTTGAGCAAGGTCGTCTAACCAAGCTACACGTGTTCCGCGGTGTTGATAAAGTTCCGGTTGAAGAAGCTCAAGCAGGCGACATCGTTTCAATTGCTGGTCTTGAAAAAGCATCAGTTTCGGACACGCTTTGTGACACTTCAGTTACTGAACCAATCAAATCAACTCCGATTGATCCGCCTACAATGGCAATCACCATCAGCGTAAATGACTCACCTCTTGCTGGTCTTGAAGGAACTAAAGTTACTTCACGTATGATCCGCGAGCGCTTGTTCGCTGAAGCTGAAACTAACGTTGCGATCAAAGTTAAAGAATCTGACGCCAAAGACGCTTTCGAAGTTGGTGGACGTGGAGAATTACAACTTGGTGTATTGATTGAAAACATGCGTCGTGAAGGCTTTGAGCTTTCAGTTTCAAGGCCTCGCGTTCTTTTCAAAAAAGAAGCAAATGGCGACATGTTGGAACCAGTTGAAGAAGTTGTAGTTGACGTTGATGAAGCTTTCAGCGGTGTAGTAGTTGAAAAACTTTCTTCACGCAAAGGTGAAATGATCGAAATGAAACCATCATCGGGCGGCAAAAATCGTTTGGTATTTTACGTGCCTTCACGTGGGCTTATCGGCTACCAAAGTGAGTTCTTAACTGACACTAAAGGTTCAGGCGTTTTGAACAGAATCTTCCACGCTTACGTGCCTTACAAAGGTGAAATCGCTTACAAGAAAAACGGTGCTTTGATTGCAACTGAAGCTGGTGAAGCAGTAGCTTACGCGCTTTGGAACTTGCAAGATCGTGGTACCATGTTCATCAAACCTCAGCAAAAAGTTTACTCAGGAATGGTGATTGGCGAAAACTCAAAACAAGGTGATTTGGAAATTAACGTTTTGAAAGGTAAACAACTTACCAACGTTCGCGCCTCTGGAACTGACGAAGCGATTCGTTTGATCCCACCAAGAGAGCTTACTTTGGAAGACATGATTACTTACGTTGGCGAAGATGAATTGGTTGAAGTTACGCCAAAATCACTACGCTTACGTAAAAAATTCTTAGATTCTAACGACAGAAAACGTCTAGGCAGAAGCAAAGAAGCTAAGTTCGATTTCGTACAAGAAGAATAGTTAAGAAGTTCTGCGAATTCCTCTCTTGGCTTTGCTGCTGAGAGAGGAATTGAAGTTTTATTCCCCCTGCAAATTCCCCTCCCATGCGCCCATCAAAAAGAACTCCCAACCAAATCCGCGAAGTATCACTCGAAACCAACGTTAACAAATACGCTGAAGGTTCGTGCTTAGTAAAATTCGGCGACACTCACGTTTTATGCACCGCGTCAATTGACGAAAAAGTTCCGCCATTTTTACGCGGTAAAAATCAAGGGTGGGTCACTGCCGAATACAACATGTTGGCGCGCTCAACTCACAGCCGCAATAGTCGCGACCCAATGAAACCAAATGGTCGCTCCATTGAAATTCAGCGCCTAATCGGCCGCTCACTTCGTTCAGTAATTGACGTAAAAAAATTGGGCGAACGCCAAATCATCATCGATTGCGACGTGATTCAAGCTGATGGTGGCACACGCTGCGCTGCAATTACTGGCGGTTACGTTGCTTTGGCAATTGCAGTCAAAAAAATCATGAGCCAAGGCTTACTCAAACAAAACCCACTAATTGGTTCAGTTTGCGCGCTTTCTTGCGGAATTTTTCAAGGTGAAGTGGTGGCAGATTTAGACTACGCCGAAGACAGCAAATGCGATGTTGATGCCAATTTCGTCATCAACCAAGATTTCAATCTAATTGAAATACAAGGCACTGCAGAACAGGGCGCCATGAGCTTTGAGCAGATTTCGCAAATGTACGAATTAGCTAAAAATGCTGCGAAAGAAATTTTTGCCATGCAAAAAGCAGCAATTGGTGAATAAAGAATTTTACAAACAGATTCATGATTCAAGCAGCTAAAAAAAACCTCACCCATTTTACCCAAGAGCAATTAATCTCAGAGCTTGCTCTGCTTGGCGAAAAGCCATTTCGCGCGAAACAAATTTGGAATTGGATTTTTGCGCGCGGCGTCAAATCTTTTTCTGAAATGAGTAATGTTTCAAAAGAGATGCGTGAAGTTTTGGCGGCGAATTTTTCACTAAATCGCCCCGAAATTTCTAAAGATATTTTATCCAGTGACGGCACCAGAAAATGGTTGGTGCGCTTTACTGATTGCAAAGAAGTTGAAGTAGTTTTTATTCCCGAAGAAACCCGCGGCACGCTCTGCATCTCATCGCAGGTCGGCTGCACCCTAGCTTGTAAATTTTGTCACACCGGCACACAAACTTTGGTTCGCAATTTAGAATTTCACGAAATCGTGGCGCAAATTTTAATTGCCAAAGATCACCTTGCGGATTGGGATAAAAATAATCGCAAACTCACCAACATCGTATTCATGGGCATGGGTGAGCCATTTTTTAATTACGAAAATGTCGCAAAAGCGGTGAAAGTTTTAAATGACGCGGAAGGTTTAGATTTTTCAAATCGCAAAATAACCATCTCAACGTCAGGCTTGGTTCCTGAAATTTTACGCTGCGCTGACGAGCTTAAAACCAATTTAGCAATTTCGCTGCACGCTACAAACGACAAGCTGCGCACTGACATCATGGCGATTAATAAAAGATATCCGCTGAAAGATTTGCTTGCTGCTTGCAAAGTTTACAACACGAAAAATCCCAACCAAAAAATCACTTTCGAATATGTGATGCTAAAAGGTGTTAATGACCAAGAATTGCACGCACGCGAGTTAATTAATTTGATTAATCGCGCCAATGTGAATGTGAAAATAAATTTGATTCCGTTTAACCCGTGGGATGGCTGCGAATATGGTCGCACCGACATTGAGCAGATTTTGAAATTTCAGCAGATTTTGAAAAATTCGAATGTGATTTCGCCGATTAGGAAGACGAGAGGGGAAGATGTTTTAGCGGCTTGTGGGCAGTTGAAGTCGGAGTCGGAGCGGGAGAGAAAAAGTAAACACTGAATTTTGTCTCGCGGTGGACCCCGTCATTCGACGGGGCGACAAACTCAAAATTAGTGTCACCCCGTCGAATGACGGGGTCCACCATGAGAAGTGCATTGTTTAAGCAAACAAATCTCCAACCTTCTTAAAAAAACTCTCCGATTTCGGATTGCTCGATTTTCCGCTCATTAATTTATCCAGCTTCATCAAAAGCTCGCGCTCTTCGCTTGAGAGCTTCACCGGTGTTTCAATATTAATTTTCACAAACATATCGCCACGTCTGCCGCCCGAATTAATCACGCTCATGCCGCGAGATTTTAAACGGAATTGATCGTGATTTTGCGCGCCTTCAGGAATTTTTAAACTCGCTTTAGTGCCGTCAATTGTAGGAATTTCAATTGAGCCACCAAGTGCTGCGGTAGTGAATTTTAATGGAATTTCGAAGTGAATATCATCACCTTTACGCGTGAAAAATTGGTGTTTTTTGATTGAAAGATAAACATACAAATCACCTGTCGGGCCGCCGCGCTGACCGGCTTCGCCTTCGCCGCTTAAGCGAATTCTATTTCCTTCTTCGACACCCGCCGGAATTTTAACTGACAAAGTTTTTTCTTTATTAACGCGCCCTTCGCCGCGACAAGTTTTGCACGGATTTTTGATGGTTTGGCCAACGCCGCCGCAAGTTGTACAAGTGCGTTCAACAATGAAAAATCCTTGCTGAGCGCGAATTTTTCCGCTGCCTTTACAAGTTGCGCAATCAACCGGCCCTTCGCCGCTTTGCGCGCCGCTGCCGTGGCAAGGTTCGCAAGCTGAAGGAATGGTGAAAGAAATTTTCTCAGCAGTGCCGCGGAAAGCTTCTTCGAGAGAGATTTCTAAATTGTAGCGAATATCAGAACCGCGTTGTGCGGCGCTGCGTTTTTTGGTTTGCTGACGCCCGCCCATGTCGCCGAAAATATCGGAGAAATTGCTGAAAATATCGTTGAAGTCGAAGCCATCCATGCCGCCACCGCCACCAAATCCACCGCGTCCGCCACCTTGTGCGGCGTCGTGGCCATATTGGTCGTAGCCCGCTCTTTTTTGATCGTCTTTTAAAACTTCGTAAGCCTCGGTGGCTTCTTTGAATTTGGTTTCAGCTTCTTTGTTTCCGGGATTGCGATCTGGGTGATGCTTCATCGCCAAGGCGCGGTAGGCTTTTTTGATTTCGTCAGCTGAGGCGCTTTTGGCAACACCAAGAATTTCGTAATAGTCTCTTTTGCTCATTTTAGTGAAAAATTTTTTTCAAGGAATTGGTTTTAGATAATTTCCAAAATCGCTTTTACAAGCTGTCGTTTTTTAGCCATTTAACCAGTTTTGCAAAGGCGTCGCCGCGATGCGAGATTTGATCTTTTTCTGCGGCAGAAATTTCTCCGAAAGTTTTTTCCATGCCGTTTTTAATAAAAATCGGATCATAGCCAAAGCCTTTATCACCGCGAGGTGGGAAGATTAAATTGCCGTCAACGCGGCCTTCGAAAGAAATTTCGAAATTAGTTTTTGGATCAAAAATTGATAAATTGCAGATGAAAAAAGCGCGCAGATTTTGTGGAGAATTTTGTGTGATTTCAGAAAAGATTTTAGCAAAAGCTGCGTCAAAATCATTTTCACCCAAAGCATTCTTGGCAAAGCGTGCTGAGTAAATTCCCGGCGCACCGTTCATGGCTTCAACGCATAATCCTGAATCATCGGCAAGCGCAACTAGACCAGTTTTTGCGGCGTAATATTTGGCTTTTAAAAGTGAATTGGCGGCGAAAGTTAATCCGGTTTCTTCCGGCTCAGCGACGTTAAATTGAAAGGTTGGAACCGCTTCAATATTGATGTTGTTTAAGAGTGATTCGATTTCGGAAAACTTCCCTTTATTGTTGGTGGCAATCAGCAGTTTTTTAGGGCAAGAAAACATTTGGGGCATCTTTAAAAACAAAAACGCCGCAAACATTTTTAAGATGTTTGCGGCGTTTTCTTATGAGTTACGCAGCAGATTCTTCAGTTGCTGGAGCTTCAACAGCTACTTCAGCGGCAGGCGCTGCAGCAGCAGCTTTTTCGGCAGCGATTGCAGCAGATGCGGCTTCTTCAGCAGCAAGGTTTGCAGCAACAACTGCGTCAGCAGCTTCCTTTTCTTTAGCTAATTTATCTAAAGCTTTTTTCTTTAGACCTTCGCCTTTGTTTTTTGGTTTGAAATTTGGAGCGTATTTTTCAGAACCTTTAACACCAAGAGCTACTAAAAATTTAGCAACTTTTTCGGTTGGCTGAGCACCAACTGAAAGCCAATATTCAGCACGTTCTTTATCAACAGTGACGCGATTTTCTTTGTCATCTGCAAGCAACGGGTTGTAGGTGCCGATCTTTTCAAGAAATTTAGAATCTCTTGGAGAAGTGATGTTGGTAACAAGGATGCGGTAAAAAGGAAGATTAGTTCTTCCGCCGCGAGATAGACGAATTTTTAACATTTGTTTGTTTTGATTTAACTTAAATGACACTTAGCCGACTTCTGAGGAGCGGCGCAAGCTACTGACGCAAAGTTTTTATGCAACTAATTTATTCATCAGACTTTTTGCCAGCGTTTTGGCTTGTTGGAACTGCTCTTGCGACATGGAGGCTCTGGCTAAATCGGCTACTTCTTCGTGAAAATCAGTTACTGTTTTTAGTAAGGCTTTGTCATTGAGAGTTGCTTGCGGCGAAATGGTGATGAGTTCGGAAATGGCTTTTGAATAAGCATATCCTTTGATCAGATCGTTAATTTGGTTGGATTGATTAAATCTAGCGACGAAGACCATCGAAAAAATATTTAACATCAAAATATCGCCGCTGCCTTGCAAAGCGCGATTAAAAGCTGCGGAGTAATTTTGATTATTAATGTCGATGAGGGCGAGAAGGTAGTGAGCTTTTTGGGTGTCAGTGCCTAAGACGTTTTCTAACTTTGCTGTGGCTTGGTCATAGGCTCGTAGTCGGTAGTAGGATTCTCCGACGATGAAATTTAAATCAGAATTAACTGCCGCAGAAAATAAAGCGCACTTGGAGATCACTTGCTGATATTGATTTGTATTACTCAGCTCGAGACATTTTTTTGAAAAATGTGCGACGTAAAAAGACAAGCCAATGCTGCAACAAATCACAAAGGCCACAGCTAGAAACAAAAAGACTAGTTTGTGGCGCCAAGTTGTGAGTTTTTCAAGTATGGACAAGTTGTAAAAATAGTAGAATTAAGACAATTCAACGCTGCATTTATTGAGAGTGCGAGAAGCGCGAGCGATTGGATTGGTCAGATAAAAATCAAATTCTTTAGCCACTAATTTTTTATCAGCAAAATCGCTTTTGATTTCGCTAGATTTTACCCAAGTGGCTTTAGAAATTTTTTCTAACTTTGCAAAAATCGCATTAGTTTGAGCTAGCGATTTTCTAAGTTCAGCAAGGTTGGAAAAGCCCAAATCAATGCCAAGTTTTTCAGCTAATTCAGCAATAATTTTCCAATCTTCTTTGGCTTGTCCAAGTGCAAAAGCAGCGTGAGTTGTGCTTTGCGGACGGCCTTCCAAATTAACGTAAATCGCATCTTTTTCGCTGTAAGCAGTTGCTGGTAAAATCACGTCAGCAAAATGCGCGCCTTGGTCGCCGTGAGATCCGATGTAAACTACGAAAGAATCTTTTAATTGGGCAAAGTCCAAATCATCGTCAACTCCGTGCAAAATTACCATTTTGATTTCAGCTTTTTCGGCTTTGTGCAAAATTTCTTCAGCAGTTGTAGCACCAGTAAATCCAAGCTCTAAACCATTTAGAAGTCCGGTTGATTTCGACAGGAAATTAAAGCCGTTCCAGCTGTCAGAAATTAGGTTGAATTTCTCCGCGATTTTTTTGGCGTAGTTCAAAATTACCGCGCCATCTTCGCGAGTTAGCATGTCGTGACCTACGATCAGCATTGGCTTCTCAGCTTTTTGCAAAATTTCAGAAAATTCTGATTTGCCTTCTAAAATGTTTTTTAGAATTTCAACATCATCACCCAAATGCTTGTGCGAGTAAGTCAAATCAACATCACTGCCAATTGAGGCAATTTTTAATTTTTTAGAAAGTGATCTTTTTTTGATGCGAGCATTTAGAATTGGTGCGTCTTTGCGAGGATTTACACCGATTAACAAACAAGCGTCCGCTGCGTCAATTCCGGCAATCGTGCTGTTGAAAAGGTAAGAGGCGCGATCTGCTGACTCAAGTTTTTCGCCTTTCAAGCGGCAGTCAAAATTTTTCACGCCTAATTTTTCGAGCAATTTTTTTAGAGCAAAAATTTCTTCTACAGCAGAAAGTTGACCAGTTAAGGCCGCTATTTCAGAGGCTTGCAGGCTTTTAATTTTATTGGCAACTTCAGTTAAAGCTTCTTCGAAATTAACTTCCGAAAGCTTGCCGTCGCGCTTTACGTAAGGCTTGTCGAGACGTTGATATTTTAAGCCATCGTAGCAAAAACGGGTTTTGTCTGAGATCCATTCTTCGTTAATTTCTTCATTCAAGCGTGGCAAAATTCGCATTATTTCAACGCCACGAGAATCGATGCGGATGTTACTGCCAACTGCATCCATCACGTCAATTGTTTCAGTTTTTCTTAATTCCCAACTTCTGGCTTTAAAGGCGTAAGGCTTAGAAGTTAGTGCGCCAACCGGGCAAAGATCGATGATGTTTCCCGACAATTCTGATTTTAAATTTTGCTCAAGATAAGTGGTGATTTCCATGGTTTCGCCGCGTCCTGACGCGCCCATTTCTGTGGTGCCTGCAACATCTTCCATAAAACGTACGCAACGTGTGCAGTGAATGCAGCGTGTCATTTGGGTTTTAACAAGTGGGCCCATATTTTTGTCTTTTACCGAACGTTTATGTTCGTGGTAATGACTTTTGCCGCTGCCATATTGAAAGGCCTGATCTTGCAAATCGCATTCGCCAGCTTGGTCGCAAATTGGGCAATCAAGTGGGTGATTGGCGAGTAAAAATTCCATCACGCCTTCGCGGGCTTTTTTCACCATTGGGGTGTCGGTGTGAATTTTCATTCCTTCTGTTGCGGGCATGGCGCAAGATGCTACAGGCTTTGGTGGCATGCCTTCAACTTCAACTAAACACATGCGGCAATTTCCGGCGATGGCTAATCTTTCGTGATAGCAAAAACGCGGAATTTCAACGTCAGCGATTTCGCAAGCTTGAATGATTGTAATTCCATCTGGAACTAAAGTTTCTTTACCGTTGATTGTGACTGTAGGCATGGGAGGAGGAGGAGAAAAATAAAAACTTACAAAAACAAAAAAAAGCGCATCCAACTTTTTTAAGTCAGATGCGCTAAATTTTTTTAACTAAAATGGAATTTCATCATCATGTTCTTCAACCGAAACATTATTATTGCTTGGGCGAGAAGAAGATGAAGCAGAAGAATAAGAATCAGAAGTGCCGCCAGATGGACGATCGCGTGAATCAAGAATTTGCAAAGTTGAATTGAAATTTTGCAAAACGATTTCCGTGGTGAATTTTTCAAGACCTTGCGCATCAGTCCATTTTCTGGTTTGTAGCGAGCCTTCAATGTAAATTTTTGAACCTTTTTTTACGTAACTTTTTACGATGTTAACAAGGCCGGGAGAGAAAATTACGACGCGGTGCCATTCAGTTTTTTCTTTTTTCTCGCCTGAGTTTTTGTCTTTCCAGCTTTCAGAAGTTGCGAGAGAAAAATTGGCGATTTCGCGACCATCTTGGGTTGAGCGAACTTCAGGATCTTGGCCAACATTACCAACTAAAATCACTTTGTTAATGGACATGGGTTAACCTCTAAAAATATTTAAAATGGATGTTTTGAAAAGTGGTGGAGCGGACTTCGTGATCGCGGCGCAATTTAGGAATGAGGTAAGCAAGACTCAAGAATTTTTATTGTGCAATTTTTATGGAGCGATCGTGAACTTTTTGCAAAGTCATTTGCGAAATAATCGCTCCGCATAAAGCGCAAAACATGTCCCATTGGGTATCCCAAGGATCGCCCTGAGTGCCAAGAAAATCTGAGGCGCCATTTGTCGAGAAAATTGCAGTCCACCATTCGATCAATTCGTAAAAAGCGCTAAAGGCAAGGCAGGCGCAGATGGTGAGAATTGTGATCCAACGTGACTGCGGTAATTTTGCGACACGCAGCAAAAGTTCGCGAATGAAAATTGCGGGAATAAATCCTTGGGCGAAATGGCCCAAGCGATCATAATTATTTCGCGATAATTCGAACCAGTCTTTTGCCCAAAATCCCAGAGGCACTTTGGCGTAAGTGTAATAGCCGCCAATCATTAAAATAATTGCGTGGATGCAAAAGAGCGTGATGCAAAATTTGCTAAGTTGAAATTGATTTTTGGTCCAAAGCCAAGCTGCAATGCCAATCCAAACCGGTGCATTTTCCATTGCCCAAGTCATGCGATCTGATTGTGGTGAAATGCCTAACGCGATTTCCAAAAAAATAATTATCGCGATGCAAATTGCAGCGAAGTGATTGTTTGAAATGGTCATGAGTGAAAATAAAAATTAATCGAGACAGCTTGTAATAAAAGCGAGTCTTATCCAACTCTCACCTTTACTTTTTTTGATGCAAAAATAACTTCAAAAAAAATTCAAATTTCCTTCAAACTTTCCCCAATTAATGCGTCTTTCAACCGTTAAGCCAGCAAAAGAAAAAGTCACCAAGGGAGAGGTTTCGGCGGCGTATTTTATTCCTTATAAATGCCATTGGAATTCAGACACGATTTTAACTCACAAAGAAGAGTTAGTTCGTGTTGTAAAAATTAAAGGATTCGCCTTCGAGACCGCTGATGACGTTGATATTGATCTCAAAAAAAATGCTCGAAACAACCTTTTAAAAGGTATGGCGTCAGGCAATTTCTCGCTTTATTTCCACACCATTCGTCGCAAAGAAAAAGGCTTTCCAGATGGTGAAATGCCCGATTTATTTTCGGCGCGCGTTAACAGCGAATGGGAAAAAAAGCACTCAGGCACCAGAAGTTTTATTAATGAACATTATTTCACGATTATTCGTGGAGCCGACACTTCGGGCGCTGCTGTGCTTGAACATATGGCGAAAAAATTGCAGCATCGCGCCGATAAATCTTCGTGGGAAAATTACATGCGCGAAGCTTTTGACGAGCTTGATGAGATGACCGAGCGCATTCTAAATGGCTACGGCAACTACGGTCCGCGCGTTTTAGGCATCAATGAAAGTGAAGACGGTGTTACTTCAGAAATTTTAGAATTTTTCTCGCGTTTGGTTAATTGCGGTCACTCGCAACCAATGACAATTCCACTGGGCCAAATCTCGCATCACTTGCCAATTAGCCGACTTTATTTCGGAAATAAATCAGTTGAAGTTCACCACCCAACCGGCGCCAAATATGCGGGCATGGTTTCAATTAAAGAATATCGCCCATCAACTCACGCCGGAGTTTTTGATGGTTTTATGCAGATGCCTTTTGAGCTAATTATCAGCCAATCATTTTCTTTTATTAATCGCATGGTGGCGATTAGTTCGATGCAGTTGCAACAACGTCGTTTGATTCAGTCAGAAGACGTTGCGGTTTCGCAAATTCAAGAAATTGACTCGGCGCTAGATTCGGCGATGAGTGGTGAGTTTGGCTTCGGCGTGCATCACATGTCGGTTTTGTGCATTGAAGAATCGCCAAAAGCTTTGGAAAGCGCTTTGTCGCTTGCAGTGGTTGAGCTTTCAAACACTGGTATTACCGGCGCTCGCGAGAAAATGAATTTAGAGCCAGCTTATTGGGCACAACTACCCGGCAATGCTGAGTTCATGGCGCGCCGCAGTACGGTGAACACTTTAAACATCGCGGCTTTTGCTTCTTTTCACAATTATCCGTCAGGCAAGCGCAAGAAAAATCACTGGGGTGATGCGGTGACGGTGCTTAACACTGTTTCGGGCACGCCTTATTTTTTCAGTTTTCACGTGCGCGACGTTGGTCACAGCATGATTATCGGGCCGACCGGTGCGGGTAAAACGGTATTACTAAACTTCCTTTGCGCGCAGGCACAAAAATTTAACGGCCGCCTATTTTTCTTTGATAAAGATCGCGGTGCAGAAATTTTTATTCGTGCGATTCGTGGCCGTTACATGATTCCGGATGCGGCGAAAACTTCCGGCTTTAATCCATTTCAACTCGAAGATACTGCTGAAAATCGCTCATTCTTAATCGACTTCATGAAGGCGCTAGTAATGGTTGGCGACACGGCTTTGCCAGCTCACGAGATTGAGCGCATTAACGAAGCGGTGAAAGGAAATTACAAACTACCAAAAGAACAAAGAAGAATCCGCAACATCGCGCCTTTCATGGGTTTGGGCGGACCGGGAACTTTAGCGGGCAGATTAGCCATGTGGCACACAACAGGTTCGCACGCTAAGTTGTTTGATAATGAAGATGACATGATCGATTTCACGTCAGCACGCTCTTTCGGAATTGAAATGTCGCACATCTTGCAAGATAAGGCCTCTATTGGGCCGGTGCTGCTTTATTTATTCCATCGTATTCAAAGTTCGCTTGATGGTTCGCCAACAATGATCGTTCTCGATGAAGCTTGGGCCTTGATTGGAAACCCAGTTTTCGCGCCAAAAATTAAAGATTGGCTCAAAGTTTTAAGAAAACTTAACACCTTCGTAGTATTTGCGACGCAATCGGTGGAAGACGCGGCGAAAAGTAGCATTTCCGACACTCTGGTTCAGCAAACTTCAACGCAGATTTTTCTGCCAAACTTGAAAGCGACAATACTTTATCGCGAAGTTTTCATGTTGAGTGAGCGCGAATTTAACTTGGTAAAAACAACAGATCCTTCAACGCGTTTTTTCCTCGTAAAACAAGATAATGACGGAGTAATTGCGCGTATTGATTTGGGTGGAATGGATGATGTGATTCGCGTTCTTTCTGCTCGTATTGACACGGTGATTTTGATGGATGAAATCATTGACGAGGTTGGTGAAGATCCTGACGACTGGTTGCCAATTTATTACGAACGCAGCCGTCCTAAATAATTTAAAAAAAATCAGAATTCGGTGATCATTTTTCAGCAAACATTTTTTAGAAGAGCCTCGCGTTTGCTGCTTGCTGTTGGTGTTTTTTGCTGTTTTTTTGTTACTTCCCTGCAAGGTTCTTACGCGGAAAGCGCAACTGATTATGGTGTTGGTAGGACTCGTAGTTGTAGCTCTAGTGGCGTTCCAGATACCTTAGATTTTGACCCGACAACTGCGGGTAAGGACGTGGAATTCGTTTTGTCGAATCCGGTATGCTTAACCGTAATTTTGACGACATATGCGGCGGTAAAAACATCGATTGCCGCCATGAATGGAATATGTTCAACCGGAAGCCCAATTCCTAGAATACTTCCAACTCCACTTCTAGATGCTTACGATATTACTAGGGGAACCATTGAGGGAGTGAAAAAAGCTGCCCAGCAAGATTATTCATGTGGAGGAGCTGTTGCGTTGGCGGTTTCGAGTTGGGGTATCGCGATTGCCCAGCTTGCCATAATTTACGGAATTGCCCTTAACACTTATAACCATACTGAAGTTTGTGGTGCACAATGGGTGACGGCAAATCCTTCAACATATGACATCAGCGCTCCGAACAAAAAACAGAAAGTAAAAGATGCAGTTGAGGGTTATATTCGTGATGGACAAACCTCAAAATTAACTCTCGATGCCTCAGGAGATCAAACTTATCGCGAATGGTATTATGGTGGCGAAGAGGTAGAGGACAATCCCGATGGAGGTTATCAAACTTGTTACGATGTGACGCAGAAGGTGGATGGCAAATATCCGAAGCAGAAATATTACATGAGAGGCACTGCGGCAGGCAATTACAACTGTAAGAAATATAATTTAGTTCCGGGCAATATGGATCCGTTAACTAATGCTCCCGTCACTGCTGCAAGAATTGTTGAATTACAAAATGCCTATGCCTGCTGTAAAAAACGCAGCGCCGAATTTATCTGTCTGAATTATACGGCGCTTTCAAGCAGTGTTGGTGTGGTTACGGGCGATGTGGCGAGTAATCCAATAACCGGCGTTAAAACTTTTTGTAGAGTTGGTCAATTATGCAATGTGAAAGGTATTACTTTTTCCACTAAGTCACTCGATAATGGCAGTTTAATCTGCGCCGAAACCTACAGCTTATGCCCTTATAACTTTGCTGTTGGAGGTGGTTCGGAATATTGCGATTATTACCAAGATGGAAAATACTCCAATGGAAGATGGACCATGATCACTCAAGATGATGTTACAGCGGGCAATTGCTCTTCAAAAAGCGAGATCAGAGATAGCGATTGTTCTTACAATGCGAAGGCGGGCAAATGTAGAAATTATTGCCAATATTTAACTCACTGCACCATCACAAGTTTAGCAGATTATCAATATGAAACTAATCTAGGGTCGCCTTATTTCTCAGATGCTTGCTTGAATTTCGTTGGCGATTCTCAAAACAAAACCGCTTACGGCGGCGGTTTTATTCTAAACAGTCAGAAGCATTTTTCGGCGCCAATTGCACAATGTGTAAAAGAAACTTTAGAAAATCTTTTCTACAACGTGGCAGGTCACAGTGAATGTGCTACCACCAATGAATATCCATCTGCAGATGGAACTTGTCCGAGCGGCAGTTACAAAATCCTTAGTGAATGTGCAACTCCCGCTGCGGATGGAAGTTGTCCAGGTGGCAGTTACGATTTCACTTATCAAAAAGGCAATAAGGTGAAAGCTACTTCATTTTTCTCAATGGTGCAAAACACCATGAAAGATGCGGTGAAGATGGTTCTGACTTTATCGATTATGTTCTACGGCATGAATATCTTGCTGGGTAAGGCGAATATCGGAGAGAAGAAAGATATCCTGATGTATCTGCTAAAAATTACCTTGGTGCTTTTTTTTGCTACGGGTGAGGCGTGGCAAGGTTTTTTCTTTAAAGGGGTTTACGGTGCCTCGACAGAGCTTTCGCAGATGGTCTTTAAAATTAGTTCGCAGCAATCTGAGTCTCAAAGGGATGGCTGTCAATTTGGGATGATTTCATTGCCGGATGGTTCGCAAGTTTCTTCTGGTCGCACCTATCCTTCTGGCAAAGAATATTTGGCTTTATGGGATACGCTCGATTGCAAAATGATGCGCTATTTGGGCTATGGTCCAGAGGTCAGTGTGGCCAATATTGCGTCGTTAATTCTTGCTGGATATTTCAGCTTCAACATTGCGGGAGTTAGCTCCACAGGGGTGGGCATTTATTTTGCCATTGCCGTAATGTTCTTCGGTTTTTTCTTTTTAGCGGCTACCTTGCGGGCCTTACATATCTTTTTAGCCTCGGCAGCCGGTATTATTATTTTAATCTTCGTCTCGCCGGTGATTATACCCACAGCGATGTTTAGTAAGACGTCTGATATTTTCAAAAAATGGGTGACGGAGCTAATAGGATACTGCTTGCAGCCCATGATACTTTTTGCTTATATCGCATTATTTATAACCATCATGGATAAAACCATGATTGGTAGCGCCACCTTCTCGGGACAGGCCCCATCTAAAACAATTTCTTGTGCTAAAATTTGCAAAAACTCTGACGGTTCAATTGAGCCATATGTTAATGGCAAACTTCCTGACTGTGATGATACCGGAGATAAAATATTGGATCCAATGAGCGATAGTGTTGCCTGTCTGATAAATCTGGATGATTTTGGTACGATGCCGGGTCTGGAAATGATTGGTTTAACCATTCCAATTTTAATGAATATTTTTGGCGAAAATGGGCAGGTCAAAGTTCTCACCATTTTGAAGGGTGCGATGGTGATGTTCTTGCTTTACAAATTCATGAGCGAAATTTCGGGAATGGCGGCAAGATTAATGGGTGGATCAGAGTTGAAGGGTGGCGAAGCCGACCCAATTGCGATGATGAACAAAGTCAGAAGTGTTTTAGCGCAAGTTCAAAAACGCGCTGCTGGTGCTAGTAAAAAATTAGGTAAAAAAGGATTGGAAAAAGCTGGTAAAGCTCGAGAGGCAATAGGTAAAGCCGGAAATCAAGGTGGCAGCAAAGGTGGAGGCGGCGAAGGTGGCGACCCAGGTGGAGATCACTCTGAAAGTTCCGGCAGCGGTGATGAAGAAGGTGGTGAAGAAGGCGGTGACGAGGGCGGCGATTCTAAGTAATAATATTCTTTGTCCTTGGAACATGCGTGAATTCTTTTGAAAAAAAGCTCTCAGAGTCGTTTGACAATTATCATCTCGCGCTTTTAATGCGCGCCCCTTCTTTTTCCTCAGTTTCTAAATTGCTATCGTAGCTCAGGGGTAGAGCACTTCATTGGTAATGAAGAGGTCGCCGGTTCGATTCCAGTCGATAGCACCATTTTTAAAAAATGAAAATTTTTCAGATTTTTTTCACCATTTTCTGCGTGGCAATTTCTTGCAACGCTCATGCTAAAGCCAAAAATATTGTTATTCTTGCAACCGGAGGAACTATATCTGGGGCGGGAGATTCGGCAGTTGGTTCTAAATATTCCGCATCAAAAATTGATATTAATAAAATCATCAAAACCGTTCCCGGTATTGAAAAATTAGCTGATATTGACGCTGAACAATTAATTCAAATCTCAAGCCAAGATATCGATAATGCTGTGTGGCTTAAAATTGCCAAAAGAGTAAATGAGCTTTTAGCCAAGCGTTCAGTTGATGGGATTGTTATCACTCACGGTACCGACACTTTAGAAGAAACGGCCTATTTCCTGAACTTAGTTGTTAAAAGCCAAAAGCCGGTTGTGGTGGTTGGAGCGATGCGTCCTGCAACTTCTTTAAGTGCTGACGGAGCCCTCAATTTATATAATGCGGTAGCGCTGGCCAGCAGCAAAATTGCTTATGGCAAAGGTGTATTGGTTTTGATGAATGATGATATTTTGGCTGCTCGCGATGTTTCAAAAACCAGCACGATTCAAGTTAACTCATTTAAAGCAAATAACTCTGGCCCGATCGGATATGTCTATTACGGCAAGCCAGAAATTTATTACGAGCCAATCAGAACTCACACTGCAGACACTATTTTCAATGTTAAAAAGTTAGAAGATTTACCAAAGGTTGATATCATCTACGCTCATACTGCGCACGAGCCTAGCGTGATTGATCGCTTGGTTGAATCGGGATCGAAAGCAATCATTGTTGCAGGTGTTGGTGATGGCAATGTGAACAAAGCCAGCTTGGAAAGATTAATTGAAGCTAGAAAAAAAGGAGTGGTGATTGTTAGAAGTGCCAGAGTTGGAAACGGTTTAGTGGTGCCAAATGTTGAGCTAAATGACAGTGAATTAGGTTTTGTAACGGCGGATAATTTAAGCCCACAAAAAGCTAGAATCTTGACGATGATGGCTCTTACCAAAACTAATGATGTGGAAGAGATCAAAGGAATGTTCGGAAAATATTAATGCTATTTTCCTTCTACGTAAGTCACCGCCTTATTGTAGCGCACTAAGATGAATTTCTTTCCCCAAAGAGTGCTGTAAGAATAGATGGAATCGGTGTATTTGTGATAATTGCAGCCAAATAATTTTTTCGCTTTTTCTTCACTCAGGCGTTCGCGACTATTGCCAAAACTTTCGTAATAAGATTGAGCAATATTTTGATCATATTCGCTGGGAGCGGAACATGAAATGCCGTTAATATTGGCGCAGCCACTGCTCAGAAAAAGTAAAATCAGAGATAATTTTTTCATTTAATCCCCACGTGAATTGCTGCGGCGCCAAAAGATAAATTTTGGTAAGAAGCGTTTTTAAACCCCGCTGTTTCGATCATTTTTTTGAACTCATCTTGCGTCGGAAATTTGCGAATACTTTCAACTAAATATTGGTAAGAGGCGCGATCTTTTAAAATCACTTCGCCGATTTTTGGGATCACTTTAAACGAATAAGCGTCGTAAATTTTTTGCAAAAAATAATCATTAACTTTTGAAAATTCTAAGCACAAAAATTTTCCACCGGGTTTTAAAACGCGATGGGCTTCGGCTAGCGCCAAATCTATGTTGGTGAAATTTCTAATGCCGAAAGCGATAGTAAAAAAATCGAAAGACTCATCTTCAAAACAAAGTTTTTCGCCGTCGCAGCAAGTGAAATTTAGATCAGCAAAAAGATTTAAATCGACAGCGCGATCTTTGCCGACATCAAGCATTTCTTGGTTAATATCAACGACATCAATTTTACATTTTACATTTTTTAGGCGTGCTTTTTTGGCAATGCGAAAAGCGACATCACCGGTTCCGCCCGCCAAATCAATGGTTGCGTAGTCTTTAGTGGCATCGGAAAAATTAATTTGTTCGACCATTTTGTTTTTCCACAAACGGTGAATTCCGCCGCTCATCAAGTCATTCATCAGGTCGTATTTTTTGGCAACACCCGAAAAAATTTCTTTGACAAGGCCAGCCTTCTCTTCACGATCTACCTGCTTAAATCCAAAATGTGTTTTGTCTTCTATCATGCTAAAAACTTCCGATTTTAATTTTGATTTGCCCGCCGATTTAGTGGCTCAGGCGCCGTTTTTTCCGCGCGAAAAAACTAAGATGTTGGTCTTTGACGGCGACACTATTTGCGACCGACAAGTAATCAACCTCACCGATTTTCTGCAAGAAGGCGATGTGTTAGTTTTTAATGACGCACGCGTAATTAAGGCGAAATTGTCAGCGAAAATTTTGCGAAATTTAGCAGTGCTTGAATTCAATTTGGATCAAGAAACTCAAGGGATTTGGAATGCTTTGTGTAAGCCCGCAAAAAAAGTAAAAGCGGGTGATGAGTTAGAAATTGCGCCCGATTTTTTTGCTCAAGTTTTAGAAAAAACTGACGACGGATTTATTAAAATTAAATTTGATTGCGTTGATGACGAATTGCTGGAAAAGCTTGAAAAATATGGCTCCATTCCACTTCCGCCTTACATCAAACGTGAAGAAAAAAACGAGCAAGATCAAAAAAACTACCAAACAATTTACGCAAAAAAAGGTGTCGCAGTTGCGGCTCCAACTGCTGGATTGCATTTTAATGAAGAAATTTTTGCCGCGCTTGACGCTAAAAAAATCAAAAAAGTTTTTGTCACTTTGAATGTCGGAGCAGGCACGTTCTTGCCGGTTCGTGCTGATTTTTTGAAAGATCACAAAATGCATCGCGAGTCTTTTTCAATTTCAAAGGAAGCGGCGGAAGAAATTAATTTAGCAAAAAAAAATGGCAGAAAAATTGTCGCAATTGGAACCACTTCGCTGCGCGTTTTGGAATCGAGCTGTGACGAAAATGGTCTGATTAAAGCGACAACTGCAAGCACCGAGATTTTTCTTTATCCGCCACATAAATTTAAAACCGCGGATATTTTGATGACTAATTTTCATCTGCCGAAATCAACTTTATTCATGTTGATTTGTGCTTTTGTGGGCAAGGAAAAGGCCTTTGAGATCTACAATCACGCTATTTCGCAAAATTATCGTTTTTATTCTTACGGTGACAGCTCGTTGCTTTTTGGAGCCAAAAATTAATCCGAAAAAAAATCGGCGAATTACATTGTGATGGTGAGGTGAGTATTTCTTTATGTCTCTTTGCTCCTTCAATCTATTGCTTCAACTAGATGAAAGTTACTAATTAATGGTTGGTGACCACTTAGCTCTAATTTGAACTGAGTTTTTGTAGCTCAGTTCAGGCTGTTAAAAAAATCTTGTGTCCCACCAATTTCCCGAATCTCTCTAAAAACAAAACCTACTAATTGATTGAGAAATCGATCAGTAGAAAAAAGCCCAGTATGCCTTGCGTTAAATCCATTGTAGCGTAGCGGAAATGGATTTAACGCAAGGCATACTGGGCGGGCCGTTTGTTTTGCAAACGGGAGGTGATCACTAAAATTTAAACCTGTTTTTAACTTTTGCTTGGATTCGAGAAGCCTAGAAGCGATTGAATCCAAGCAGCAACTCAAACTTTAATGACCATGCAAAACTCTAATTCTACACTTGTGCAATCTCAAGAAATTCTTGAAAAAATTCTTTTGGGTAAAAACCCCGACATTCAGTCGTTTTTAATCAATGGAATGAGCGACTTGTTGAATCGCGCTTTTACCTCAGAGAGGCAGCTTTACCTGTCAGAGAACAGTGGCGACAAGGCTAATGGTTTTGCTCCCTCGCGTAAAGTAAACTTCGGAACCAATCAGATTCCAATCTCAGTGCCACGCTCGCGAGGAGGAGACTTTTATCCCAGCCTGCTTCCTAAATACGGCCGCAATGTTGGCTGTGAATATCTGAATATTTTGGAAGAGATAATTCTGAATTGTAAAAGTTTTAAATCGATTGCGGATACAGTGCGAGGGCTTGGACTTACTTACTCGCCGTCTCAACTAGAAACTTTTCTGTCTGATCTTTTTGAGGAATCAAAGCGCTTCAACTCACGTCAGCTTGAGAGTGACTTCGCGTTTATTTACATTGACGCCAAGGTGATTGATTTGGTTGACGACAGTGGCGCAATCAAGAAAGCAGTTCACTTCACGGCACTTGGCGTAAATTTAAAATGTAAAAAAGAACTGCTTTTGAGTGTTAGTTTTTTTGGAAGTGAAAGCTTAGAGCTCTGGAAAAAAGTAATCGTAAATCTGAAAAATCGTGGCGTGACGCGAGTTTTAATGTTGATTACCGACGACTTCTCAGGACTCAACAAAATGGCTTCTGGCCTACTTCCAAACTGCGATCATCAACTTTGCCTTGTTCACCTAATGCGAAATTTGAAGAAGAATTTGAGCCAAAAACTCTACGAAGAATTTGGGCAATTACTGCAAGAAATTTATTTGGCCGCGTCGTTTGAAGCTGCGAGTATCAAGCTTAATCTCTTCATTGAAAATCACCTTAAGGCAGAAAATTCTTCCTACGCCAAATACTTGAAAGAGCGTTTAGAAAATTATTTAGCCTTCACCAAATATCCAAATCAACTAAGGCCGGTAATTCGCTCTACCAATGCGGTGGAAGGCATTAATAACGCCATTGAAATTGCGAGAAGAAACTCAGGAGGCTACTTCCACTCAGAGCGAGAATTGGCGGTTAAAACAAAAATCATCTTCGACAATCTGACTCAAGGAAAATGGCGAAACCCAATTCCGAGATTTGCGGGAAACTTAGCTCAGATTAACCAACTGTTTTACGAGAGGTTTGGGGAGTAGGAATGAAAAAATATTTGGGAGAGACGCAAGATTTTGTTGCACAATCCAGTTCAAATTGAAGTAATCTATTGCAAATATTGGTTGATTGGCTTCTTTATGAAACCTCCTTTCCAATTTTAATTATTTCTACAGATGAAGTTAAGAAAAGCCTTCAGTTTAACCGAGCTATCGGTGGTTGTATTAGTTGCCTCTGCGGTTTTAGTTGGAATTTTATCAGTTCAAACCAGTAGCAACTCCACCAATAAAGTCAAAGTCACCCACGATCGCATTGGGCAAGTCTATCGTGCTCTAAAAGTTTACACTGGTTCTCACAAAAAACTTCCATGTCCTGCCTCAATTGCCGTTGCTAAAAATGATCCTGCTTACGGAAATGAAGGTTCCTGTGCAGCGGATACAGTGGTTTATGGAATGGTGCCGGTTAAAGCTTTAAATCTTGCTGCTGAGTTTGCCGAAGATGATTACGGCAATAAATTGGTTTACGTTGTTGATTCAACTTTCACTGTCGCGACTACTCCCAGCAAGTTCGTAGATCAGGAAGGTGACATTGTTGTTAAAAGATATTCATCATCTTTGGGCGTGGAAGAATCTAACGCAATTTTTGCAGTTATTAGTCGTGGTAAAAATCAAAGAGGCGCAGTTTCGTCTCTTGCTACTGTAGAAATTAACGCTCCAGATGATATGGACGAACTTGAAAATATGCCGTCAGGATCTGATGCGAATTTAATTTCGGGTAGCAATCGCAGTGGTACTGCTTTTGATGATTTAGTCTTTTTTAAAAACAAAAAATATTTCTTAGCTGATGCTGGTTTGACTACGCTTCAAGATCAAAACTTGGTAGGATGTACTAGTGGCTACACTAGAGTTGCTGGAGATTGTGTGGTGCAATGTGATGTTCCAACTACCATTGGAATTAATAGCGGCGCAAAAGTTAACCAAGGTACCAATAAAACTCTTAGCTGTAACGCTGCTAATTTCGACAGTTCTGATTCAATCAATTACAGTTGTTCAGGAAGCAAAGTATATACCTATAACAGCGGATCTTGCGATTGTAATTCTGGATATAATTTGTCGGGATCGTCATGTGTTCCTGTCACTTGTTCAAGTGGTTCAACAATTGGTCTAAATACTACTACCGTAGATTATGGCACTGGAACAAAAACTTGTAATGGCACTAATTTTGACCCTGCTAGCTCAATCAATTACAGCTGTTCTGCTGCCGGAGCTTTTTCAGTAACGAGTGGTGCATGCTCATGTAACAGTGGTTATGTTTTGGTCAGCGGAAGTTGCTCTCCAATCCCACTAACTTGTACCGGAGGGGCAATAACTACAAGTGGCGGCAGAACAATTCACACATTTACATCAGATGGTACATTCGCATGCAGTGCCGGCTCTACTACTGACCTAAGATATCTTGGAGTCGGTAGTGGTGGACGTGGTGGTAAAAATGCTGGCGGGACAATTATGTCTGGCGGCGGCGGTGGTGGTGGTGGCCAAGTCAAACTTGTGACCGGTTTATCTATAGGGACAGGGGCGTCGGTAAATGTCGTAATAGGTCTTGGTGGTAATACGAATACATCAAGTTCACTTTCTGGTACGATAACAGATGTATTCGCTAAAGGTGGCGTGGGTGGGGGCGCTTCAGGAGGTTCAGTTGCCGGAAATGGTGGCAATGCCGCTGGTGGCGGTGGCGGTGGTACAACAGGAACTATGACACCTGGTTCAGCAGGATCTGGAACCTACCCTGGAGCTGCAGGAACCGCTTCTGGATCAACAGCTGGAGGTAAAGGTGGCGGTGGAGGTGGTGCGGGAGGTGCTGCTCTTACAGGACAAAATCAAACTGCTCCTGGGAGTGGCGTAACTCACAACATATCGGGAGTAAGTGTAGAATATGCAAGGGGTGGTTATGGGGCTCTTGGTTCCAATGCAGTTGCTGGGGGTAACGCAGGATCCACCTATAATTCTCCTGGTAGTGGAGGGGGTGCTTGTAAAACAACTATTACTACCAATCCGGGTAAAGACGGTATAGTGATATTTTCTTACCCATCTTCATAGTTACTTTGTAAAAGTACTGCACCTACAACGAATCGCTACTCCTCCCAATAAGGCGGCAAGCAATCATCTGTGATTTACGCTTATTTCCCATTTGCTATTGGTTATCTTGCTCCTTGTGGTTCATCAATGGGGGTGTTGGCTAATATAAGTATCGACAAGTGTAGTTACTATTAATGGTTGGTGACTACTTAGCTCTAATTTGAATTGAATTTTTGTAGATCAGTTCAAATTGAAGTAATCTATTGCAAATATTGGTTGATTGGCTTCTTTATGAAACCTCCTTTCCAATTTTAATTATTTCTACAGATGAAGTTAAGAAAAGCCTTCAGTTTAACTGAGCTCTCGGTGGTTGTATTAGTTGCCTCGGCTGTTTTGGTGGGAATTTTATCGGTTCAAACCAGTAGCAATTCTACCAATAAAGTTAAAGTCACCAATGATCGCATTGGATAAATTTACAAAGCTTTAAAAGTTTACGCCGGCGCTCACAAAAGACTTCCTTGTCCGGCCTCAATTGCTATTCCTAAAAATGATCCTACTTATGGTAGCGAAGTCTCCTGCGCTGCTGATACTGTAGTTTATGGCATGGTGCCGGTTAAGGCTTTAAATCTTGCTGCTGCTTTTGCTGAAGATGATTATGGCAATAAGTTGTCCATCCTGAAATACCTCCCCACCCCATATTCCACTTGCTTCCACAGAACTTTTTAACTATCTTTTTTTACCAGAAATCGAGGGGTCACCCTTCGTTTTCTGGCAAATAAATTCAGTAAAAATTGATAGAAATCCATGCA
>CAIRMX010000076.1 GCA_903879805.1 uncultured Alphaproteobacteria bacterium
CCATCGTGCCACGAATCATGCTTCGACAGGCTCAGAATGACTAAGTAGAAGGTTAGCGAAAAAGAGCTAAACCCCTTCAAACCCTGAACCAAAATCTTCAAAAATTTTCTCAAAATTCGGAAAGCTTGTTGCAATCATCGAAGCGTCGTCAATTTCAGTGCCGCCTTCCATCATCAGGCCCATGACCAAGAATGACATTGCAATTCGGTGATCCATTGCGGTTGAAATTTTTACCGCGTTTTTTTGTTGTTTGACGCCGCCGACAACTTCCAAAAAGTCGTCACCCATTTTGGCGCTAACGCCGCAAGCCTCAAGGTTTTGCGCAATCATCAAAAGGCGATTACTTTCTTTCACTTTCAATTCAGCAAGGCCGTTCATTTTGGTGGTGCCTTGTGCGTTTGCCGCTGCAACCGCCAAAATCGGATATTCGTCAATCATGCTGGAAGCGCGGTGTGCTGGCACTTCAACGCCTTTGAGGTCGCTTGATTCAACCAAAATATCAGCAACTTTTTCGCCGCCAATTTCGCGTTCATTAGTGAATTGGATTTTACCGCCCATCTCGCGCAAAGTAATAACCACGCCGTCGCGTAAAGGATTAACGCCGACATTTTTAATTTTAACTTTGGAATTTTTTACCAAAAGCGCTGCAACGATCAAAAAGGCTGCAGAAGAAATGTCGCCCGGTACTTCAAAATTTTTAGCGTCAAATTCTTGCAAACCCGAGTAAGAAATTTTGGTGCCATTTTCAAAATTGTCGCAGGCGATTTTTAAGCCCAAATAACGCATCATGATTTCAGAATGGTCGCGGCATTTTTCTGGTTCAATGATTGTGGTAGTGCCGCGAGTGACAAGGCTTGCTAGCAAGATGCAGCTTTTGACTTGGGCTGAGGCCATTTTCATTTTGTACTCAATTGGCAAAGGATCTTTGGCACCAATCACAGCAAAAGGCATCAAGCCGCCTTGGCGGGAAATAATTTGAGCGCCGAATTGTTTGATTGGTTCTAAAACGCGATTCATTGGGCGTTTGCGTAGTGAAGCGTCTCCGGTGAAAAATGAGGTGAAATTGTAAGGAGTAACGAGACCCGCCATCAAGCGCGCCGAAGTGCCTGAATTTCCCATGTCGAGAACGTCAGTTGGTTCGGTTAATCCGCCAACGCCAGATCCATTAACCATCCAGTGGTCAGAATTTTTTTCAATTGCCACGCCCATTGAGCGCAGAGCAGCGGCGGTTTTTAAAACATCTTCGCCTTCGAGAAGTCCGGTGATTTTGCTTTTGCCATGGGCGAGGGAAGCGAAAATTAAGGAGCGGTGTGAAATTGATTTGTCGCCAGCAACTACAATTTCACCTTTGAGAGCAACATCTTTTTTGCGCGAAACTAGAGGTTTTTGAATCATTACAGTCCTGCAAAATTGGCGATTGAATTTGTGATTGCGTCGATGAAGAAAATGAAAAGTAAGTTGAAAAGCGCGGTAACGAAAATGATCACTTTGATGTTAGTGGTTTGGTCAAGCACCATTACTTTTTGTGGCTCGTCGAAATACATGATTTTGACGATTCGTAAATAGTAGTAGGCAGAAACTACGCTGAATAAAACTGCCAAAATCGCTGCAGCTAAATGGCCTTGCGCTAGTATTGCAGTTAGGATGAAGAATTTAGAGAAGAATCCAGCGAGAGGTGGAATTCCGGCAGTTGAAAACATCAAAGCGGCAAGAGCGAAAGCCATGAAAGGGTTGGTTTTTGAAAGTCCGGCAAGTGAAGAAATTTCAAAAATTTTGTCGTTTTCAGCGTCGCTTTCTTTGTCGGTGGTGGCGCTGGTAACTAGGTTTAAGAAGCCGAAAGAGCCAATTGAGATCACTGCGTAAATCACCATGTAAAGGATGCAGGCGGTAAATCCCTCTTTGCTCAAAACAGCCATGCCAAGCAAGACGAAGCCGACGTGGCCAATTGAGCTGTAGGCCAAAAGTCTTTTGAAACTTTTTTGAAAAATCGCGCCAAAGCTGCCAACTGCCAAAGAAAGAATCGCTGAGAAGATGAAAACTTTTTCAATGCCGTGCCAGCCGATGATGAGCACGTAGAATAAACGTAACAACGCCATTACTGCGGTGAATTTGGCGACAGTAGCAAAGAAGGTAGTCGAGATTGTGGCTGAGCCTTCGTAAACGTCGGGGCTCCACATGTGGAAAGGTGCAGCAGCGATTTTGAAAAACATCGCGGTGATTACCAAAACGAAACCAAACATTACGCCAACTGGAATTTGCGGGGCGACATTTGGTTTGTGGTAAAGTTCCATCAAAGCGCTGAAATTAGTGGTGCCAGAAAAGCCGTAAATTAGTGAAATGCCAAAAAGCAAAATGCCTGACGCCAAGCAGCCCAGAATAAAATATTTCATCCCCGCTTCAGAAGATTTTGCTGAATCGCGATTTAACGCGGCAAGAAGGTAAAGTGAAAGCGCTTGAAGCTCTAGGCCTAAATAGAAAACCAAAAAGTCATTTGCTGAAACTAAAATCATGCCGCCAGATGTTGCAATCATCAAAAGCGCTAAAAATTCAGCGCTGATTTTTGGCACCGAGCTAACGAATTTAAATGAAAATAAAACCACCACAGCAAGCAGGCCAACAGTGACTGCTTTGACGAAAGAGGTGAAGGAATTTGAGGCGAACATTTTGCTGAAAATGACGTCGGCAGTGGTGAAGTTTTTTAGCACCAAGAAAAGGGAGACGGCACAAAATAAAAGCGAGAGCAGGTGCGAGATGTAGAAAAAATCTTTTACTTTTTTAGCGAAGAAAACATCTGACATTAAGATGACTAAAGCGCCGAGGAATAAAGTGATTTCTGGGGAGATTAGAGTGAGGTTCATGGTAAAATATTTTTCAATGTCATGCTGAGCCTGTCGAAGCATGATTCAGGGCACCGAGGCCAGAATCATGCTTCGACAGGCTCAGCATGACATTGGAGTTGTTAAGAAAAAACTTTAAGCAAATTACTAACTGGCAGAGTGAAAAAGCTCAAAACCAGATTTGGTAAAACGCCAAGTAGAATTACGAAAACAGCCATTAGGCCAAGTGAAATAAATTCAACTTTTCCTAGATCGGAAATTTCATCAACATGGTGATTAGTGATTTCGCTAAACCAAACACGTTTGTAGAGCCACAGCATGTAGCAAGCGCCAAGAATCACGCCAATGGCTGACAAAATTGCCGCAGCTTTGTTGGCTTTGAAAGTTCCAAGGATGCTTAAAAATTCGCCGACGAATCCGCTAGTTCCAGGCAAGCCGACAGAAGCCATGGTAAATATCATCGCCAGCATGGCGAAGTTTGGCATTTTAGTTGCGATGCCGCCGAGGTCGGCGATTTGTTTGGTGTGAAGACGATCGTAAATTGAACCAACACACATGAAAAGTGCCGCAGAAACAATCCCGTGGCTAATCATTTGCATGATGGCGCCGTCAACACCTTGGCGGGTGAAACTGAAAATTCCCATGGTCACGAAACCCATGTGGGCAACGGAAGAATAGGCGATCATTTTTTTCATGTCTTTTTGCATCAAGGCAACAAGCGAAGCGTAGATGATGGCGATGACGCTGAGTGTTAAAACCATCGGGGCAAAAAATTGCGATGCCGCAGGAAAAAATGGCAGCGAGAAACGGATGAAGCCGTAAGCGCCGAGTTTAATTAAGATACCAGCCAGAATCACCGAACCTGCAGTTGGCGCTTGCACGTGAGCGTCAGGCAACCAAGTGTGCACCGGAAACATCGGAACTTTCACGGCAAAAGAAACGAAGAAAGCCAGCCACAACCATTTTTGATATTCGAGCGGGAAGTAAGTTGGCAGGCCTTTGGTCAAAGCGACAACGTCAGTGGTGCCGGTGAAAACGAAGATGCAAATGATGGCGATGAGAAAAAGAACTGAACCGAAAAGAGTGTAGAGGAAAAATTTGTAAGCCGCGTAAATTCTGTTTTCGCCGCCCCAAATGCCGATTACCAAAAACATTGGAATCAACATCGCTTCGAAAAAGATGTAAAAGAAAACTAGGTCGAGCGCGCAGAAAGAGCCGATTACGAAAGCTTCAATAAGTAAGAAAGAAATTACGTATTCTTTAATGCGTTTTTCGATTGATTTGAGGCTGATCGCCAAGCAGATCGGGGTTAAGAAGGTGGTGAGCAAAATCATCAAGATTGAAATTCCATCAACGCCGACGAAATATTTGATGTCGTAATTAGTTAGAAGTTTGAAGACTTCGGTGAATTGAAAGCCGTCTAAATTTTTGTTGAAATCACAAAGTAATTTGCAGCTTAAGGCGAAGTTGATGAAGCTGATTGCAAGCCCGTAAGTAAAGTAGTTACGACTATTTTTGAAATTGATAAATAATAGCGCAATTACGGCTAAAATAGGCAAAAAAATCAAAGTCGAAAGAATCGGAAAAGGCATGAATTTGTAAGAGATTTTTGTAGGGAAATTTTGCGCGATTTTTATTTAGCAAAAAAATTAGAATCAATTACGAAGTTGCCTAAGTTCATAGGTCCCTGAGCAAAGCGTAGCGTCGTCGAAGGGCCCGGCAGTTCGAGTTTCAGGC
>CAIRMX010000077.1 GCA_903879805.1 uncultured Alphaproteobacteria bacterium
GATGGACCCCGTCATTCGACGGGGTGACACCGAGTAGTAGTGATAAGCAAACTATAAACTAAACTACAAACATGACCGATTTTCTCCTCGAAATTTTAAGCGAAGAAATTCCTGCCGGAATGCAAAAAGCTGCGGCGGAAAATTTTGTTCGCATTGCTGCTGAAATTTTTGCCAAAAATAATCTGATTTTTGACAATCAGCATTTGGCTTCATTCGTCACGCCGCGCCGCTTAACGCTTTATCTTTCGAATTTAAAAGAAGTTCAAGAAACACCAATTGTTAGAAAAGTTGGGCCAAAAATCGGTGCTGACAAAAGAGCAATTGAAGGCTTTTTAAAATCAGTTGGCTTGAGCAGCGAAGAAGAATTGGAAAAAGTTGAGCATAGCGGGCATCCTTGCTACGTCTATGTTAAAGCCGCGTCACAAATTAAAACTTCGGAAATCATTAAAGAATCTTTGCCACAAATTTTGCAGAAAATGACTGCATCTTGGCCAAAGCTAATGCGTTGGGATGTTGAGAATTCTGATGTTCAACCCAAATGGATCAGGCCAATCCGCAATATTGCCTGCATGTTTGGTGAAGAAATTATCGCGCTCGAATTTGCTGGATTGAAGGCCAATAATTTTACTTCCGGAAAATCGCAAACTCAGCTGCAAATCAAGAACGCCAAGGATTATAGAGATCTTCTCGCAAGTGATTTTGTGATTTTAGATCAAGCGCAAAGAAAGCAAAAAATCATCGCAGAAATTGAAAAAATCACTGGTGACTTGGCTTTAGAAACAATTGATGCTGCTGAAAAATCTCCACTTTTTGACGAGGTTGCAGGGCTCTGCGAATGGCCGACAGCATTGGTTGCATCAATTGATGAGAAATTCTTGGAATTGCCCTCAGAAGTTTTGGTTTTGACGCTGAAATTAAACCAAAAATATTTTTGCCTAAAAACTCCTGCCGGAAATTTGGCACCGAAATTTATCTTTGTTAGCAACGCTGTAATCACTGATTCCAACCGCGAAAAAATTACCAAAGATAATGAAAAATTAGTGCGGGCGCGACTTTCTGACTCTGAATTTTTCATTGCTGAAGATTTGAAAAAGCCTTTAATTTCAAGGCTTGATGACCTCAAGAAAATCGTCTTCCACCAAAAACTCGGATCAGTTTACGACAAAACTTTGCGCCTCAACAGCTTAGCAAAATTTCTCTCAGTTTTTGTGCCGCACTGCAATTTGCCTTTGGTTGAAGGAGCCTCAGATTTGTGCAAAGCTGATTTAACCACGAAAGCCGTGGCTGAATTGCCTGAGCTGCAAGGAAAAATCGGTAGTTTTTATTCGAACAAGCAAGGCGAAAATCCAAAAATTACCGCCGCAATTTACGAACATTATTTGCCGCTTGGGCCAGCCTCAGAATTGCCAAAAACTCCACTAGGAATTGTGCTGTCAATTTCAGATAAAATTGACTCGATTGTGGGCTTTTTCTTGGCTGATGAAAAACCAACCAGCTCGAAAGATCCATATGCTTTAAGGCGCGCTGTACTTGGCATTATCCGCATTGGCTTTCAATATAATATTGCCTTTCCAATCAGAATTTTGGTGGAGAAATCGCTCAATGCCTATCCGGCAAAATTGTTGAAAACTTTGCTCGAAGAAAAAGAAGGCAAGCTGCTCGATAACAAAAAAATTCTGGTTGAAGAGATTATTAAATTCTTCGTTGAACGGCTAAAATCTTATCTAAAAGAAACTGAGTTGGTGCAGCCAGACATCATTAACGCAGTAATTGAAGAATATCTCTCTGACTTAGAGGCGCATAAATATTGCGACATTCTTTACCTCGCTAAAAAAATAAAATTCTTAAATGAATTCGTCAAAAATCCGAAGCAGAAAAAGCTGATCGAGCTTTACAAAAGATCGGCAAATATTTTGGCGATTGAAGAGAAGAAAGACGATAAAAAATTCGAAGGCAAAGTTTCACGTCTGGCGCTTAAAAACAAATATGAGCGCGTGCTTTATCGCCGCATCAAGCAGGTAAAATCTCCGTTTAAAAAACTGATTATTAAAGGTGAATTTGAAGCGGCTTTCAAATTATTAAACGTCTTGGAAGCTCCATTGGCGCACTTTTTCGACCATGTTATAGTTAATGATGCGGATAAGCATTTGCGCGATAATCGTCTGACATTGCTTGCAAAAATTCGTGATCTTTTCAACCAAGTGGGAGATTTGTCAAAAGTTGAAATCTCTTAAAAATGCTGCTTAAAGAAATTTACAGTGAGCAATTTTTGCAACGTCTCGCCACGGTGATTTCAAAAATTGATGCTGATTTTGATGCCAAAAAATTTCTTAAAATTGATTTGAGCGGGCAAGAGCTAAAGCAAAGAATGCGTAGCATTACGCTGGCTTTAAATGACTCGCTTTCACCAAAAAAATATCAGCAAAAAGTTGAGATTCTAAAACAAGTCGCGCCCGTGCTGGCCAAAGATAAAAATGCCGGATTGGCGCTGATTATTTTTCCTGATTTTGTTGAACTGTTTGGTCTAGGTGATTTTGATTTCTCGATGCAGGCGCTAGAATTTTTTACCGAATTTGGCACGGCAGAATTTGCGGTGCGCCAATTCATCAAACTCGATTGCAAACGTGCTTTAGTTTTTTTCCAGAAATGGACCAAAAGCAAAAATCACCATGTGAGAAGATTAGCGTCAGAAGGTTGTCGCCCAAGGCTTCCTTGGGGTGAGGCTTTGGCGGTTTTTAAAAAAGATCCGACAGCAATTTTGCCGATTTTAGAAAATTTGAAATGCGACGAGTCAGAATATGTGCGCAAAAGTGTCGCCAATAATTTGAACGATATTTCCAAAGATCATCCCGAAATTCTTTTGCAATTGCTGAGCAAATGGCAAGGCGAGGTGTCCGAGCGCCTTACCAAACATGCTTTGCGCGGGCTTCTAAAAAAAGGCGATCAGCGCGCGCTCAAACTCATTGGCATTGAGCGTAATATTTTGTCAGAAAATTTTGCCATCCAAAGCTTTGCTTTACAAAAAGATGCGGTTAAAATTTCGCAAGATTTGAGTTTCGATTTTGTCCTAGAGAATCAGGCACCAAACAACAAAATTCGACTCGAATACGCCGTCTATTTCTTAAAGAAAAGCGGCACCTCGACTAAAAAAATTTTCCAAATCACAACCAAAAATTTCGCTAAAGGCGTGGTAAGTTTTACCAAAAAACACTCCTTTCGCGATCTCTCAACCAGAAAGCATAATGCCGGTCGGCACTTTATTTCACTGGTTGTAAATGGGTTGGAGATGGAGAAGAGAGAATTCACTTTGAGCTAAATCTTTCAGTTTGTCACCCCGTCGAATGACGGGGTCCATCGTGCCACAGAGTTTGTGACGAGGTGGACCCCGTCATTCGACGGGGTGACAATTGTGCAATTGGCTCTACTTCAAGCAATATTTGTAAAAAATAATTTTTAAAAAAATGACTACGCAAAAATTCGTTTATTCCTTCGGTGACGGTAAATCTGACGGCGATGCTTCGATGAAAAATCTTTTGGGTGGCAAAGGTGCCAACCTCGCTGAAATGTCGAAGATGGGCTTGCCAGTTCCCCCAGGGCTTACAATCACAACAGAATTTTGCGATTTTTATTACAAGAACGGCAAAAAATTTCCGGCTGAATTAAAGCAACAAGTTGAAGCGGCGCTTAAAGGCGTTGAAGAAAAAATTGGTTCACAATTTGGTAATGAACAAAACCCACTTCTTTTCTCAGTGCGTTCAGGCGCTAGAGCCTCAATGCCCGGAATGATGGACACAGTTTTGAATTTGGGTTTGAATGACAAAACAGTTTTGGGTTTGGCAGAGAAAAGTAACAATCGCCGTTTCGCTTTCGATTCTTACCGTCGTTTCATTCAAATGTATTCGGACGTAGTTTTGGGCGTGGATCACTATAATTTTGAAGTGATTTTGGATGAGAAAAAACACGAGTTCGGCGCTAGTGCCGACACTGATTTGACTTGCGAAAACCTCGAAGAAATCGTGGCGCTTTTCAAAGATAAAGTGAAAGAAGAGCTGGGCCGTGAATTTCCACAAGATGTGAATGAACAACTTTGGGGCGCGGTTGAAGCGGTGTTTGCTTCTTGGATGAATGAGCGCGCAATTGTTTATCGCGAACTAAATAATATTCCTGCCGCTTGGGGCACCGCAGTTAGCGTGCAATCAATGGTGTTTGGAAATATGGGTGACACTTCGGCAACGGGCGTGGCATTTACCCGCAACCCATCAACTGGTGTGAAAGAACTTTACGGTGAATATTTAATCAACGCTCAAGGCGAAGATGTGGTGGCTGGAATTCGTACGCCGCAATCAATTACAATTTCTGGAAAAGATCAGCTGGGATCAGAACTGCCTTCAATGGAAGAAACCATGCCTGATGTTTTTGCTGAATTGGTGAAAATTTACAAAACGCTTGAGCTGCATTATCGCGACATGCAAGACATCGAATTCACCGTGCAAAACAAAAAACTTTGGATGCTGCAAACCCGCAACGGCAAACGCACAGCGCATGCTGCAGTGAAAATTGCGGTGGACATGGTTGACGAAAAATTAATCAGCGAAAAAGAAGCTTTGATGCGTGTTGATCCGGCAAGCTTGGATCAACTTTTGCACCCAACTCTTGATCCAAAAGCGAAAGTTCAAATTATTGCTAAAGGTCTTCCGGCATCTCCTGGTGCGGCTTCAGGTATTGTTGTATTCTCTTCTGCCGAAGCTGAAAAAAGATCTGAAAATGGCGGCAAAGTTATTTTGGTTCGTGTTGAAACCAGCCCAGAAGACATCAAAGGCATGCACGTTTCGCAAGGAATTTTAACTGCTCGCGGCGGCATGACATCTCACGCGGCAGTTGTTGCACGCGGCATGGGAACGCCTTGTGTTTCTGGTGCCTCTGGACTTCACGTTGATCACAATGGCAATTTTTTCACTGCCGGCGGCTTCCAAGTTAAAGAAGGTGAAACCATTACTATCAACGGTTCAACAGGCGACGTAATTCTTGGTGAAGTGCCAACTTTGAAAGCAAATCTTTCAGAAGATTTCCAAAGAATCATGAAATGGGCTGACGAGGTGAGGGTGCTTAAAATTCGCACCAACGCTGAAACGCCGCTTGATTGCCAAGTGGCGCGCGATTTTGGTGCTGAAGGAATTGGCCTGTGCCGAACTGAACATATGTTTTTCAGCGAAGACCGCATCATTGCGGTGCGCGAAATGATTTTGGCGGAAGAGCTTGAAGGCAGAAAAAAAGCCTTGGCGAAATTACTGCCAATGCAGCGCGCCGATTTTGCCTCGATCTTTAAAATCATGGCCGGATTGCCTGTTACAATTCGTTTGCTTGACCCACCTTTGCACGAATTTTTGCCACATAAAGATCATGAAATTGCTGAAGTTGCAAAAGCTGTGGGCGTTGACGTGAGCTACGTAAAACACCGCACGCACCAACTTCAAGAACAAAACCCAATGCTTGGCCATCGCGGTTGCCGCTTAGGAATTTCTTACCCAGAAATTTACGAAATGCAGGCAAGAGCGATTTTTGAAGCTGCTGGAATTGTTAAAAAAGAAACTGGCGAAGATGTGCTTCTAGAAATCATGGTTCCACTAGTTGCAACCCGCAAAGAGTTGCAAATTTTGAAAGAGTTAATTGTTGCAACCGAGCAATCAGTTGAAAAAGAAACCAACACTAAACTTAACTACATGGTTGGCACAATGATCGAGCTTCCAAGAGCTGCCTTGATCGCCGACCAAATTGCCAATGAAGCAGAATTTTTCAGCTTCGGAACTAATGACCTAACTCAAACGACTTTCGGATTGTCTCGCGACGATTCGGCAAACTTTTTGGGCCACTACCAAAAAGCCGGAATCCTAGAAAAAGACCCATTCGCCGAGTTAGACCAAGAAGGTGTCGGCGAGCTAATCAAAATCGCAACCGTAAAAGGCAAAGCGACTAGAAAAGACATCAAACTAGGAATCTGCGGCGAACACGGCGGCAACCCAGCCTCAATCGAATTCTGCCACAAAGTTGGCTTGAACTACGTGAGCTGCTCACCTTACCGTGTTCCGATTGCAAGATTGGCAGCGGCTAGAGCGGCTTTGTAAATAAAAAGGAGCTGAATGGATATTAAAGAGTTCGTGAGTAAAACTTTAGTGCAAATAACTGAAGGTGTTATTGAGGCGCAGGAGAAAGCAAAAGGAGTAAATCCAGTAATTTGGGCCCAATCAGATGGTGCTTCAAAAGGTAAAAATTATGCCACTAGCAGTAACTCAATAGCTCAGTTTATTGATTTTGATATTGCGCTGGTGACGGAAGTTTCGGAAAATAAAGATACTGGGGGAAGTATCAAAGTTGCTGGTATTAGTCTTGGGAGAGAGGAAGAGGTGAAAAATCAAGAAAGCATTACTAGTAGGGTAAAGTTTCAAGTTCTTGTCGAATTTCCTCAAGTTAGGTGATTAATTCCCAGAGCAGGACGGGGTTTGTAACCCCGTTCTCACTTTCAGTCCTCATCAAGAAAAAATTCAAACTTAAAATTAGGAATGAACTTTAAGACGGGATTACAAATCCCGCCTTGCTCTATCTCACTCGATGCCATGCTGATCCTGTCGAAGCATGATTCTGGGTACGGGATTGAATCATGCTTCGACAGGATCAGCATGACATTGATGTTGTTTTGAACTCTCAAAAATATTCCGCGAGCAGGACGGGGTTTGTAACCCCGTCCTTACGTTCAGTCCTTATCAAGAAAAAATTCAGATTTAAAATTGGGCATGAACTTTAAGACGGGATTGCAAATCCCGTCTTGCTCTTTCAAGTCTTGCTCTCTCAACCCACTACTGTCCGGTTAACTCCCCTACAACAACAAGGACTGGTGCTGGTCTTCCTTGTGGTTTTTGCAATCAAAGTCTGTGAAGAGTTGATTTACATGGGTTCGTTCGAAAATGTATAC
>CAIRMX010000078.1 GCA_903879805.1 uncultured Alphaproteobacteria bacterium
AGCATGTTGTCTTTGATTCCGGGAACTGGCGAAGAGCGAGCTAGAGATTCTGCAGCGGCTAAGCGGGATTTAGCGATTATTCGAGTTCCGATGAAGGTTCCGGCAAGCATGATGCCGATGATTAAAATGACGATTGAGACTTCGATTAGAGTGAAGGCTTTAGTCTTGAAGCGTTGCTTAAATGTCATTTTCTGATAAAATTTTAGTGATTTTTAATTGCCTTTGGAAGCGCTGTAGATCTGGGTCAAATCCATATCGCTGAATTTTCCGCCCCGGGGCGGAAAATTGGAGATTTTTCAAACAGAAATTACAAGAAAGCATTGGTAATATTCTTGCAATGGCACAGCTAAATTTCTGACAAATTTTTTAAATAAATTCCCATCCGCAAACCGCCTCACAAACCTTCGAAATAATTGCATTTGTCAAAAGTCGCGAGCGATCGGGAATTTTTATTTCACCCGCAGCAATCTCAATCAAGCCTTGATCTGCAAGCACTTGCAGCTTTTTAAAATCAAAAATTTGCTCGAGATTTTTGCCAAAATGAGTTTGAAAAATTTGGTCGCTAATTCCTTGGGGAAGCCTCAAACCCATTAAAATCAACTCTTCGACCAATTCTTCTTTTGAGATTTTTTCTAATCTTTGAATGCCGGCGCCCGCTTCTTCAACTTTTTTCAGCCAAGAAATCGGCTCTGAAATCATTGTAATTGCCGAGCGATTTTCTTCTTCATCTAAGTAAATCCGCGAATGCGCCCCTGCTCCAATTCCTAAATAATCGCCGCCCTGCCAGTAGACTAAATTATGCGCACATTCAAAATTTTTCTTCGCGTAATTAGAAATTTCATAAAGCTCAAAACCTGCGTCAGACGTGATTTGGTTGGTTAGGTCGTAAAAATCAGCCGAGAGATTTTCATCAGGCATTTCAAATTCTTTGCGGGCAAATTGTGAAAAAAACTTGGTGCCTTTTTCGATGGTTAATTGGTAAAGCGACAAATGTTTGGTGCCAAAACTAATGGCGCGCTGCAACTCTTGTGACCAATCAGCGAGCGTTTGCTTGGGTCTTGCGTAAATCAAATCAAAAGAAAAATTATCGAAAATTTTTGCGGCAATTTCGATTACTTCCATTGCCTCTTTTGACGAATGTTCTCGTCCTAAAAATTTCAAATCTGCATCATTTAACGCCTGAATTCCAATCGACAGGCGGTTGATTCCCACCCCTTGCAGCGCCTTGAATTTAGCTGCTTCTGATGAGGTTGGATTGGCTTCTAAACTAATCTCACAATTCTCATCCACCTGCCACAAATCAGAAATTTTTTTCAAAATTCCCTCAACCAAAAAAATCGGCATTAGCGACGGCGTGCCACCACCGAAAAAAATTGTATGTACTTTGCGCTTACCAACTTTCGCAGCAAAAAATTCCAACTCGCGCTCGTAACAACGCAAAAAATTGGCGTGATCGACACCATCTTTTACATGCGAATTGAAATCACAGTAAGGACATTTCGATTTGCAAAATGGGTAGTGAATGTAGATGGATAGAGGTTTGGTCACAATTACCTTGATCTAATTTTGAACTTGATAGAAGTTATCGTTCTTCTTTTTCTCTCACAAAAATTCTCTAAAAAAATGCTACAAATCGCAATCGTAGTTTTTCGTGAAATTCTCGAAATCTCATTAATCCTCGGAATTCTCACCGCCGCAACCAAAGATATTACCGGTCGCACTAAATGGATCTTAAGCGGCTTGGGCCTTGGCATCATCGCCTCTTTTCTTCTAGCAATTTCAACCGATAAAATTTCCGATAGTCTGGGCGGCACCGGTCAAGAATTCTTCAACGGCCTAATTTTACTCGCTGCCGCCACCATGATCGGCTGGACAGTTTTGTGGATGCAAAAACACGCCAAATCAATTTCGGGAGAATTAAAGCGCCTTGGAAACTCTATCCGCGACGGCAAAAAGCCACTTTATATTTTACTTGTCGTTGTCTTTTTATCAGTGCTTCGCGAAAGCGCCGAGATCGTGCTTTTCACCTACAGCTATTACATTTCAGGCACGCCACTTTCTGAAATTTCTTTTGGCTTAGTTACCGGAATAATTTTCGGCTCGATCGCAGGTGCCGCACTTTATTTTGGAATTATCAAAGCCTCGGGGAAATATTTTTTTATCGTCACAACTTGGCTGCTAATCTTTTTTGCGTCAGGAATTGCTGCCCAAGGAATCGGCTTTTGGATCAACGCCGAAATCGTGCCAGCCTTAGGAAATCCAGTATTTGACGTCTCACACATTTTGTCCGAGCAAAGTTTCTTCGGAAAATTTTTACAAATATTCTTCGGCTATAACGACCATCCCGCAGGTGCACAAGTAATCACTTATTTTGCCATGCTTGCAGTGCTTGTGCTCGGGCTAAAGATCGCCAAGAAAATGTAATTAACCAACTTGCGAACTCACTTCAAATTCAGCAAGTTCCTTTAGACAATCTTCCAAACTCACCATGCCCACACAAGGCATGGCACCACTTGGCACAATCTCGCCAGCAATAATTCTCTTAGCTAAAATAATCGCCGGAATTGTTGGAATTTGCGGGCCGTCACCATTTTTTGCCACGATAAACCATTTGAGAGTTTTTTCTTTTTGATTGTTGTCTTTGCCTTTTAACACGACGTGCATGCCGCCATCTGCGGTTCCGAGCCAGTCAAAACAGTGGCTCATTTTCAAAAGCAGTTCGGCATGTTTTGGCAAATTTAGCGGCAAACCAAAACGCACCGCCCAAGAAAAAATCCAAATGCCAAAATGCAGCAAGCGGCTTTCCATGCCGGCTGAGAAGCGAATAGATTTAATGTTGTAGCGGGAGGGCATTAAATCGAGATCAGGAATATCACAATTTGCCATCCAGCGCCAACCGAGATTTGGATATTTAATTTTGTATAAATCTTGCCAACCATATCTGACCTCACTGCTTCCAGCGCAAGGCTTTAGAGACTTGCCAACGTAAGTTAAAATTCCTTTTGTTGTTGCGAGTCCGCGATGTGCTTTTTGCCCCGGACTGATGCCAAAAATTAGTGAATCAATTTCTGAGAATTCATTTTGATATTTTTCCAAAACTGCCGAACTAAGCGCTGGCACCGTGCTGGCGCCACTTACCACCAAGATGTTAGATTTTTTTGCCGCCTCATTAAGACTCGAAATTTCGCAAACAAAATCTCTGCCGTCAGCTAAATCAATGTAATGAATTGAGTTTTGAATGCAGGCGTTAGCGACGCAGTAGTCACTGTTTTGAAAAGGACCCGCGGTGTTAATCACCACCGCCGGATTTAGATTTTGCAGCTGAGTTAATAACTCGGTTTTCACATCAAATATCGCAATTTCGACTGAAGAGTTCGGATAAGTTTTAGTTAAATTTTCTGCCAAACTTGCCGCTTTTTTTGCATCTCTTCCGGCTATGATAATCGCGACATTAGCCTTTGCCAAGGCGGTTGCAATGCGGTTGCCAAAATTGCCGTAGCCACCAAGAATTAAAACTTTTTTCATGCGATATTTTTGATTATTTTGAAGCGACCACGATATTCATAAATTTTACCAAAGAGAAAATGTTTAATGGTCATTTTCATGGCAAATTCATCTTCCGACAAAGCTTCTTCCTCGGCATATCCTTCGCCAAAAAGCAACGTCAGGGGCAGTGGAATAAATTTTCCAAAAAGAAATAAATTATATCCGCGATGCTTGAGCAGCACCTTACCATTCTCAAATGAGTAGCAAAAGCGCCAACCTATTTTGCATTTCATCAATTCGATGATTTCATTTTTTTGCACCACAATCATCCGCGAAAAAAATTGCACTGGTGCTTTACCTGCAAAATAAAATTCGCGATTGAAGCACAAAGCATCTGAGTTCTCTTCACTTAAAAACGTCACGCGCACAAAAATATCTTGGCCCTGATAAGGCACGAGCATTTTTAAAAGGCGAAGTAGTGGCGCGAGAATTTTAAAAATTATGCCAAATTCAATATCCATTTTACCTTCAACAATCACGCTATCTTTGCTACGCGGTCGATTGGCATAATGTTTGCGCATCACTGGCGGCAAGCGGTTCCAGCTTTCACCAAAAACGAATTTAAAAATTTCCTGCGACATTTTTGTGATTTTTATTTTGTAATAATTAGCAGCGGTTTTCATATTAAAGCGCGTTACTAGCCACTAAAAAAACTAAAAATTATGGACTATTTCTCTCTAAAACTAATTCACATCCTAAGCTCAACCATCCTCTTTGGCACCGGCATCGGCAGCGCTTTTTTTATGTTTAGCGCTAACCAGAAAAAAGATGTTAGAGACATTTATTTCGCCACCAAACATGTGGTAATTGCCGATTGGTTTTTCACAACTCCGGCAGTGCTCATTCAGTTTATTACTGGTTTTTTTCTCATGAAAGATCAGGGCTTTTCCTTCTCGGATAATTGGCTTTTACTTGCCGTCTGCCTTTATTTTTTCGCCGGAATTTGCTGGGTGCCAGTAGTCTGGATGCAAATTAAAATGCGCAACATAGCCAAGCTGAGTGTTGAAAACAAAAAGCCCCTGCCCCCAACTTATTGGCTGATGAATCGCTACTGGACAATCCTCGGATCCCTAGCCTTTCCGGCAGTGATGGTGATTTTTTATCTAATGGTTTTTAAGCCGGATTTTTAGTGCGTGTTGAGTGCAACTCTCACTAAAAATTCCATTTGACTATTCTTAAAAGATTTTATCAGATCCTAATTAAATCTTTTAAAAACTTTTAAAAACTATGATCAACATTACCGAAGATATCCAATCCCTCACCGATTTTAAAAAACACACGATCCAATTCATTTCCGATTTGAAAAAATCTGGCAGGCCTACGGTTCTGACGGTAAATGGCAAAGCTGAAATTGTTGTGATGGATGCAGCGGCGTTTCAGAAGATGCAAGATCGACGCGAACTGGAAGAGTCTTTATCCGACATAAGACAAAGTTGGCAAGATTGTGAAGATGGGAAATATTCTTCAGCTGATAAAGTGTTCCGCGATTTAAGAAAAAGAATTACTAAACCAAAAAAGAAAGTGATCAAAACCAAAAGTAAGTAACCGCAATGCCCACACACCACAGAATTATAGTTCCAAGTCCAGTTAGAGTTGCGCTGCAAAAACAGGCTGATTTTATTGCTGAAAATGCAACACGACCCTTTGCCTTAAAATGGCTGAGTGGAATTATTGCTGCTATTTCCTCACTTGCAGAATTTCCCGAGAGATTTTCACTTGCACCAGAAAATGAATATCTTGGACAAGAGCTTGGAGCCGAGATTCGTCACTTACTTTATAAAAAATCTTTTCGTGTGATTTTTGCAGTTAAGAAAAATGAAGTAAGAATTTTGAAGGTAAAACACTCCGCACAACAAATCTGACTTCCTTGATCTGGAATTGGCTTTACCTTGCGCTGACCTGGGCTTGTAACCACTTTTTTTGAGGTGGCGATCAAAGCCCATCACCTATACTTCCCCTGCTCCTTCTTGATGTCTTCATTCTCATAATTAACCCCAATCGAATAAGCCAAAATCCTGCTAATATTCGCGTAAGAAAGTCCCGTCTCTTTGTGCCATTTGTTGAAGGCGTCTTGAGCTAATTGTAATTCGCGTTTTGTTGTGGGGTTGTCGCGGATATCTAGGCCGGCATTGCGTAGAGCTGCGGTTACATCGCGCGATAAAATGAAAGAATCTTTGCCGATAAACCTTAAAAAATATTGGCTGGTATTGCCACCCAAGCGACTGCCACGTTTTTTTAAATAGGCCCAGAGGCCCACCAAATCTGACTCGGGCCAGTTGGCGATGAATTTGGCGAAGCTGCCATGTTCTTTGGCTGTGTCGATTACGAATTGGGTGTTTTTGATTAGCGCGTTAATTTTGGTGCCGTTGCGCACGATGCGTTTGTCTTTGAAATAAGCGTCCCAATCTTCAATTGAAAGCAGCGCTAATTTGCGCAGATCAAAACCGAAAAATGCCTCTTCAAATCCGGGCCATTTTTTGGCGATCACGCTCCAGTGAAATCCGGCTTGGAAAACGCAGCGAGTCATCGTTGATAAAAAACGATCGTCGCCTTTTTTGCTTAATTCTGATTTTGAAATTACTGGCGGCAACAGCTCACACAAAGCTGCCTCACCACCTTTGCGCTTTGCTGCCATGGCGCGAATTTTTTGGAATTTTTCCATGTTACTTAGATTTTTTATTGCTGTTGGTCACGTCTTTCATTTCATGCAACTCTTCACTTGGCGCAGCGCCGCCGCGCTTTAGGTAGATGAAATTTGTTTTAAAACTTTCTCTGCCCATAACAAATCTCATCACTATTCCCGCAATGATTGAGAGTAACACGAGCACACCAAATAAAATTAGCAGCGACGGCAGTAGAAAAATAATTAAAGCGATGAAGCCAATTGAGATGGCTAGCGAGATGAGGTTGGCGATGATTTTGTTGTTTGGCATTTTTGTTAATCCTTAATTTTTTTAATACTTGAAACCGACAAATAGAAAATTAGCACGGCCTCTTCTAACGTCCCATCAATAAATTTTTATCTCATGTTAAAGGATTTATACGACACCTTCGGAGCCCCAATTACTAGAAAAGTAGCGGTTGATCTAGAACAACATGCTACAGATGAAGAGGGTAATGAGGTAAGAAATGTAAGAGGATCAGATAATGTGAATCCTCATATAGTTGAGCACGAAGTTCTAGACGAAAATGCTCTACGCGCACAACAAGCAGCAGCGCGGAGTTTGTGGGAAAGGGGTTACAATTTTCTTATGGAAGCAGATGAACAAAAATAGAAGATACCTTTAATTGGTCTATTTACCGCAGCCGCCACTTTAGCTGGTTATCAAGCCGCAACCGATCTTCACAGTTTTTCTTCGATAGGTGCTTTTACAGATGCCATGGCAGCAAGTCCGTATGAAGTCGCTTTAATTGGAGGCGCCGGAATGTCATTACCTTACATTCCCCACTATGGAAAAATAATTGTCGGAGGCATCTTAACTTTCTGCGGCCATCATGGTGCCGCCAGAGTTGCTATATACGAGGGAGAAGAAAATCAGGCAGAGGTTGATGTGGAAAGACCATTACAACAACCGACACAACAAGTGGTGAGAACAGCAACTTCCAATCAAGTAGTCGCAGAAGAAGAAAGTAAGAAGACGGAATCAGGTATAAGACTCAAACCCAACGCAGCTAAAAGCTCGAGCTTAGTTTCAAGCAACGGATTGAGTAGAAGTGCTCAAATATACGACATCTAACTAAAAATCTGCCATCTTCTTCGCCGCAGCAATCGCGCCGTAGCTGATTATTGCGGAGGCTCCAGCTCTTTTGAATGACATTAAACTTTCATAAAAAGCTGCGTCAAAATCGAAAGCACCGTGCTCAGCAGCAAATTTCAACATCGCATATTCACCACTTACTTGATAAGAAATGATCGGAAGTTTGAAGTTTTGTGAGGCTTGCGAAACGATGTCTAAGTAAGGCATTCCGGGTTTGACGATAATCATGTCGGCGCCCTCTAAAACGTCTAATTCGATTTCACGCATTGCTTCCGCAGAGTTTCTAAAATCCATTTGGTAAGTTTTTTTGTCGGATTTTTTTAGATTATTTGCCGAACCAACTGCGTGGCGGAAAGGACCGTAGAAGCTTGAAGCATATTTCACCGCGTAAGACATGATTGCTGTATTTACAAATCCTGAATCATCTAAAGCATCGCGAATCACACCAATTCTTCCATCCATCATGTCGGAAGGTGCAATCACGTCACATCCCGCTTCGGCTTGAGCCAAAGCTTGCTCACATAAAATTTCAATCGTTGCATCATTTTCAACGTAACCCGCCGCATCCACAATTCCGTCGTGACCGTGCGAGGTGTAGGGATCCAGCGCCACATCAGCAATCACGCCAATTTCTGGCACAGCATTTTTGATTTCAGCAATTGCGCGGCAAATTAAATTTTTGCGATTTTTTGCTTCTTTTCCATCAGCATTTTTTAACTTTTGATCGATCACGGGAAACAGCATCAAAGCAGGAATCCCTAAAGCTCGCGCCTCTTTGGCTTTCTTAATAATTCCATCAATTGAAAATCTTGAAACATCGGGAAGGTGTGAGATTTTTTCTTCCTTATTTTTGCCCTCAATGACAAAAAGTGGCAAAATTAAATCTTGCGGCAAAAGTGAATTCTGCGCTACTAAATCACGAATCCACGGTGATTTTCGATTGCGTCTTAAGCGCGTTTTGGGGAAAGTATTTGTCATATAAATTAATCGTTTTTTTATCCTAATATCTGCATGAAAAATATTCTCGAAGAAATCTACCAACACAAGCTTGTTGAAGTTCGTAACCGCAAAAAAGAACTCTCGGTGCAAGAAATTTGCGATCGCACCAAATGCCTAGAAAAGCCTAAAGATTTTTTTGCTGCGCTGAAAAAAAAGAACGACGCCGTTGAAATTGGCCTGATTTGCGAGATTAAAAAAGCCTCGCCCTCACAAGGACTAATTCGCCAAGATTTTAACCATATTGAAATTGCTAAAGACTACGTGGAAGCTGGTGCTACCTGCCTTTCAATTTTGACTGATGAGAAATATTTCCAAGGCAAAAACGAATATTTGCAAGAGGTTCGCGCCATTTGCGATCTGCCGATTTTGCGTAAAGATTTTATCGTCGACACTTACCAAATTTATGAAGCGAAAATGCTCGGTGCCGATTGCATCTTGTTGATTGTAGCGATGCTTGATGACGCTAAATTGCAAGAACTTGAGCAATGCGCCTTTGATGCCGGACTTTCAGTATTAGTTGAAGTGCATAATGAGGCAGAATTGCAACGCGCAGCAAAGCTTAAAAGCAAATTACTGGGCATTAATAACCGCAATTTGAAAACTATGAAAGTTGATTTGCAGACTTCACTACTGCTATCAGAGCAAGTGCCGCTTGATTATGTTTTGGTTTCAGAAAGCGGCATTAAAGATGCGCTGGATGTGGATTTGTTGCAGCAAGCTGGGATTAATTGTTTCTTGATTGGCGAGCATTTTATGAGGCAGAAAGATATCGTCAGAGCGGTGAAAGATATTTTGGTGAAGTAACCCCTCAAGTCATGCTGAGCCTGTCGAAGCATGACTTAGGTGGTTTACATTGACTCCTTGAACCGCAATTTCACACACTCTAACCTGCCCGCCTCTTGTCCCAATTTAAAATCACAAAAATGTTCAAAATCGCAATTATCGGCCGTCCAAATGTTGGCAAATCCACCCTTTTCAACAAGCTGATTGGCAAAAGTTTTGCAATTACCGATGACACACCCGGCGTTACTCGCGACCGCAAAGAAGCTCCCGGCAAGCTTGGGCCGCTTGAGTTTATGGCAATTGATACCGCGGGACTTGAAAACCAAATCACCGATAAATCTCTTGAAAAAAGAATGATGGAACAAACCGAACTCGCCGTTTCAGACGCCGATCTTTGTTTGTTTGTGATTGATGGCAAAGATGGCGTGACCAAAAAAGATTTACACTTCGCTAACTGGCTCAAAAAAGTTGATAAAAAAACCATCCTTTTGGTGAATAAATGTGAGAATTTAAACGAAGCAGTTTTCGACAATGAATATTACCGCTTAGGCTTTGGCAAACCAACAGCCATCTCAGCTGAACATAAATTAGGTTTTGGTGATTTATACGACAAAATCGCGCCAGAAATTGAAGAATATGAAAAGAATTTCTCTGAAGCAGCAATGGATCTTGCCGACGAAAAATCAGATTTACAAATTGCCATTGTCGGCAGACCTAACGCCGGAAAATCAACTTTCTTAAATAAAATTTTAGGAACCGATCGTATGATTGTGGGGCCTGAGGCCGGCATCACGCGCGACGCTATTGCTATTGATCACGAAATTTTCGGCAAAAAAATCCGCTTCATCGACACTGCCGGAATTAGAAAAAAAGCTAACATCACCGGAAAATTAGAAAAACTTTCAAGTCTCGACAGCTTTAGAGCCATCCGCTTTGCCCAAGTTGTAATTTTATTGATCGACTGCAATTCATTGCTCGACCACCAAGATTTGGCGCTTGCAGGCGAAATTTTAAAAGAAGGTCGTGGGCTAGTTTTTGCGATTAACAAAATTGATTCAATCCCGGGAGATAAAGAAAATTTCCTCCGCGAAGTGCGTAAACAAATTCAGGGTGTAATGGCGGGAGCAGACGGCGCGCCGATTGTTGGCGTCTCGGCTAAAACTGGCTACAATGTAGAAAAATGTTTGGAATTCGCGCTGCAAACTTACGAGCAATGGCAGACTTACATTCCAACCAACAAGCTGCATGAATGGTTGAAACACGCCGAATCAACCCACTCGCCAAAACTTTACAAAGGCAAAGCGATCAAGTTGAAATATGCGACGCAAATCAAAAAACGTCCGCCGACTTTTGCAGTTTTCACCAACCACATCAAACCTTTGCTGGGCGGTTACGAGCGCTATTTGATGAATTCTTTGCGCGATTATTTCAGTTTGAATATGACGCCGATTCGTTTGGTTTTGAGAAAAAGTGATAATCCTTTTGCGGAAAGAGAGGAAAAGATTTTCTCGAAAAAATTGCACAAGCCGAAGGGGAAGAAGAAGTAGAAATTGAATACACGTACGAGATGGACCCCGTCATTCGACGGGGTCCATCTCGTCACGAACTAAAAATTTCAGATTTAACAAAAACAAAAATGAAAAAAATCGACTGTAAAAAAACTTTCGGATTCACCTGCGACTTTGATGTTTGGGCTTTTAAGGAGAAGTCGGAATACGTTCCGTTACTTGATGAAAACTATCTTTTTGATCCAAAAACCACCATCGCGATTCTCGCCGGATTTGCTTTTAACCAGCGCGTTTTAATTCAAGGAATGCACGGCACCGGAAAATCAACTCACATTGAACAAGTGGCCGCGCGCCTGAACTGGCCTTGTTTGCGCATTAACTTCGATTCACAAATCACTCGCCTAGATCTGGTTGGCAAAGACGTCATCAAACTAAAAAACGACAAGCAAATTACTGAATTTAAAGAAGGCATTATTCCCTTCGCGCTGCGCAATAATTTGGCTTTGGTGCTTGATGAATATGACGCGATTAAAACTGATGTGTCTTTTGTGATTCAGCGTTTGCTTGAAGAAGACGGCAAATTTGCGCTTTTAGAAGAAAATGAAATCATCACGCCAAGCCAGCATTTTCGCCTCTTTGCAACTTCTAACACTTTGGGCGCGGGAGATGATTTAGGAATTTATCACGGCACTAATTTGATTAATCAGGCACAGATGGATCGCTGGAATATCGTGGCGGCGCTCAATTATTTGAGTGACGAACAAGAGCTTGCGATTCTCTTAAAAAAACTGCCTTTCTTAAATTCAAAACTTCACCAGCAAACTGCAAAAATGATGGTGAGGCTTGCTAATCTGAGCCGCGAAGCTTTTAAAAATGGCGATATTTCCAATTTGATTTCGCTTCGAACTTTAATTTCTTGGGGCAGAAATATTGAAATTTTCGGCTCAGTAAAAACCGCCTTCACCTTGAGCTTTGCAAACAAAGTTATTGATGATGAAAAGGCGGTGATTGGTGAATTTTATCAGCGGGTTTTTGGGGAAGAGGTTTAGAAATCTACCCCAATAAATTACTAGCTGATTTAGAAGTCAAAAGTGCTGGACGTGTTTTATCTAACCCAGCTCCTCCTGGAGAAGTTAGCGGTGATGCTGAGCTTGGTCTAGCACGCTCCACGACATCCGAATGTTCTGACTCTTTTACCATTTCATTTGGCACATCAATCTTCACTTTAAACACATCTCCATCCGCAACAACACTACAGCTAATACCTTCTTTTTTTAACTCTCTTGCGAATTCCATGGCATTAACCTCGCTTTCTTGCATCATTTCAATCTGAGCAGAATCTTCCGTTTTCCGACCCACTTTGCCCTGCTCTTTTTCCAATTGCTCAGCCATTCTTGATTTCACAGCATCTTGTAAAGATTCAATCGCAGCCACTTGAGCCTTAAGATCAGCATCTGTGTCACCTTCTGCGCCCATTCCACCTTTTCTCAAAGCAAGTTCAGCTAATTTTTTAGCCAAACTTTCTAAGGTAACTGTAAAACCATTTTCGGGCTGCGTATCATTATTTGTTGGTGTTTGGTCTAGAAGAGACGCTGCTCCCAACCCCAACTCTTGATTAACAGTAACCGAACCTTTGGCGATTTCTTCGCGCAACGCCGCTAACTCATCGGGACTCATTGACAAAATATCCTTACCACGGCATTGCGGCGGCAATTTCATCACGAAAGATTTTTCCGCAGCATCATATCGCAAATCGCAAGGAATACCAAGGCGCTCATAGGCTTTAAGCATTTTGTCCGCATATTCTTTTGCCTCTTCGTAAGTGGCAAAAGTGATAATTCCTTTGTTCCTTTTTTCTTCGTTCTCCGGGAGTTTATTCACCGGATTATTTTGAGCTTCACCTCTTAACTCTTTTCCCTGTTCTAATACTAATCCGTCTAATTGACGTCTTAACGCTTTAAGGAGTTGAGCTTTTTCCTCCGATTCCAAATCATCACTACTTTTACCACTAAGGAAATTTACAGCTTTTCTGGGATTGTTGTACTCAATTGCTATCTGCACTTCTCCCATCTTTTCCTCTGCAGCAAGTTCTGGCTCAGAACTTTTTTTCTCAGCAATTGTACCGCCGTTGAGTACCGCCATTTGCTTTTCAACTTCTAGAATCCGCTCTTCTAGCGTTGAAATTTTTGTTTTTGGCTTTGTTTGTAATTGCTCATTGGTAGCACCATCTTGTTGTTGCTTTGACATATTTTATCCTCTTTTGAAATTAAATTTTTTTACCTACCGCCCTTTCCATTTGTTACTTGCGGCAACCTTGCAGGACCTTTTTCTTTTTCGGATTCACCCAGTTCCGAATCAACTGATGGACCACCTTCACCTTTTTCCTGCCCCTTAGACTTTTCCTTCTCAGCAGCACGCTCCTTATCTTGAGCAGCAGCCTCTTGCAATTTTTCCAACTCATCAGCACCCATCGAGAAAGGATTTTTTCCTTGGAAGCCAGTTGGCATTCTAATTTCTAGCATATACGAGCCACCTCCTCTATCCGTAAGTTTACAAGGGATCCCCAACTTTTCGCAAGTTTCTTGCATTTTTTCGACAAGTTGCTTCGCCTCTTCTGCAGAAGCACAGCCAATTGTTTGTCCTCCCCCCTCATTTTCTTTAATTCTCTCTGGATCAATTTTACCAAAAATATCTTGCATGTCGGCTTCAACATCTTCTGGGATAACTCTTTTTTCTAAAGATTTAATTAGCGCATCTGGGTCAGCAAAAAAACTCGGAAATTTCTTAACATGTTCTAATCGCAACCGAGCCGCCCTTCCTTGCTCTGATGGCTCAGAAAATTGCTCCTTCATTTTGTCAGCATCAATTTCCGCGCCAGCGTCTAAAAGCTTGAGCATGTTCTTAGACACTGTTAGCTAATTATTAATTTTAATAAAATCTTCACCGCTGCTAGAGCAATAAAGCTCATGAATGACTGATCTGATTTATCATACCTCATGGCTAGTCGTTTATTTTCCTTAAGTTTTCCAAAGAAGATTTCGA
>CAIRMX010000079.1 GCA_903879805.1 uncultured Alphaproteobacteria bacterium
CAATTGATAAGTTTATAACGGCTTTTACCTTTGCGAGTTGAGTGTGCTGTCATTTGGGTATCTGATGTATGGGTTTTTGGATCAAATAACGTACAAAACTTGCTTAAATTGGCAATGTTAATTATTCATGCAACAACGCCAATTGAAGAGGTTGATAATTTTGCTGAAGTTGAGATTAAAAAAACTTCAAATGATGCAGAAACTCAAACCGATATTCCAAATGAAGAAAAATCAGAATCAGAAGATGTTAAATCGGATATGGTTTTTTGTGGATCAGCAGATCAAATCTTTGCGCAGCTTTCAATGCCAAAGGCTAAGCAACTTGCTCGAACGCCTCATAAGCACAGCTCTAAGTGCAAACATTAAGTAAGAATTCACCTCGAAAATTTAACAAATGAAAAGCAATTTCTTCAGTTTTGGTGCAGCATTTTTACTTCATTTCTTGCTGTTTGCGGCGCTTTATTTTCGGCTTTCTGACAAGCCGAATTCAGCGCCGCAAGTGGTGATTGAGGCGGAAATTATTGTCTCAAAACACCAAGATCACGAACACGCTTACCGCGGAAAAAAATCAGTTCAGGAGTTGCATTCTGCTGAAAAAAAAGATCAGCCGCAAAATGCTGAGCATGTTCACGGCGCGGCTGGCGAAGAAAAGAAATCGCTACCACTTTTTAATCCTTTGCCACAAATTCCTGATGACTTGCGCGATGAGGCTTTTAATAGTGAAGCCGTGGCGCGCTTTTATATTTCTGCTGCCGGCGAAGTTTTGAAGGTTGAATTAATCAAGCCTTGTGCCAATCCGAAATTAAATCACCTGCTGTTAAAAAGTTTAAAAAGCTGGAAATTTTCCAGTGGTCAATCACCTTCAACCCAAGATATTCGGGTTAATTTTTTGGTAAAATAAATGAAAAAAATTCTGCTTAGTTTTTGCCTGTTTTTTATTGCGACAACAGCTGAGGCAAAAATTACAATTTTCGCCTGCGAGCCCGAATGGGGAAGTCTGGCGCGAATGATCGTGAAAGATCAGGCTGATATTAATGTGGCAATTACTAGCGATCAAAATCCACTTACTCTCGAAATAAAATCGCCTTTGATTGCGGTAGCTAGAAAAGCTCAGATGGTTTTTTGCACTGGTGGCAATTTGGAATCGAAATGGCTTTCAGCATTGCTGAATCGCAGCTACAATTTGGCGGCGATTTCTAATGAGAATAGCTTGATGTTTGCCTCAGATTATGTGGATAAGGCGAAGATTTTAAATGTTGATGATAAATACTTGCAGCGCGGCACCAGAGTGCATTTGAATCCGCATAATATTCCAAAAATCGCGGCAGAATTTACTCGTCGCGTTAAATTAATTGATCCGATTCACGCGGGATTTTACCAAAAATCTTACGAAGAATTTGTGAAGAAGTGGGAAGTTTCAATTGTGAAATGGGAGAAAAAAGCCGCTCCGCTAAAAGGCATGCCGCTACTTGCCAATGACAATTCTTGGACTTATTTGGCAGATTGGTTGGGCTTAAATATTAAAACTATTATTGATCCAAAAACTGGTGCAAAACCAGATTTGGTAAGGCTTCACCTTATTGTAGAAAGTTTAAAAGTTAGTCCAGTTGAGGCGATAATTTTTGCGCGCTTTGAAGATAAGAGGTCAGTTTTATGGCTGCGCGATACTACAAAAACTCGGGTGGTATCGGTGCCATTTACCACTAAAGGGCCAACAGATTTATTTAAATTATTCGACGGAATTATTAACGCTTTGTCGACTGATTGTTCGAGCGGAACCTGCAAAAGTTTAATAAAGCCCGAAGCTGTGACTGTGAAAGTGCAGTAAAAATAATGAGAGCGCCGCAATAAAGAAAATTCCACGCCGCCATTGTTAGGCCCAAGAAGAAGAAGGTGGGCTCATCACAGCGCACTGCTTTGGTTTTCATCAAAGCAGCTTCTAAATCTTCTAAATTAGTCAGATCATTGAGGTTTGCAGATGAACAAGTTGTTGGCCCACGAAAAATTTTATGTTCAACTCCCACATGGTAAAAGGCGATTGCGCAGTTGGTCGCAAGCAAAGCAACGCAAAGAAAAAATATAATTTTCTGCAGTTTTTTTAACTTGAAGAAGGCAAGTCCGACAAGACTTAAGCCAATAATGGCAAAAAATGGTTGGCGCTGATAAAGGCACAAAATGCAAGGTTCAAAACCAAAAACATATTGCGAAATGTAAGCGCCTAAAAGTGCTGAGATTGAGGCGAGACACAAAAAAATTAGCGCAGTTCTTTTAGCCATTTTTCTTTAAGATTTTTTTGGCCAAATCTTTGCGAAGCTCAACGGCAGGCTGGTCGAAAGGATTTAAACCTTTGACGTAAGAAATTAAAATCGTCTCCAAAAACATCTGCATCATCAAGCCGCCCAAGACTTCTTCATTTAGTTTTTCGATTTCTAAAATGCGAATTGGTAGTTTCTTTTTATTCAAAACTTCAATGGTGGTGTCCTGTTCAACTTTAACAATGTCGCTGAGTTTCTTGCCGCCAAACAAGGTTTTGCAAGACTCTAGATCTTTAATGACAAAATCATTGGGATGTTTTTTTTGCGTGATGAAAGTGAAAAATTTATCTTTTGGACCATCAAGATAAAGTTGCAGCTGACTATGCTGATCGACCGTGCCCATTGAGTTGATCGGGGTTGAGCCAAAATTATTTTTGCCCAAAGATTCAGCCCAAAGTTGACGATACCAGTCGGTGAAATTTTTTAAATTATCAATGTAGGGCATGATGACATTGCTGGTGAAGCCCTGTTCGTAAAGGTTCAGCTGAGTGGCGCAAGAATTGGTGATGTCATTTTCATTTAAGAAATTATCGAGAATTTTTTTGGCACCACTTCTAATTTTTTTTGCATCAAGGCCGGTAAGTAAAGCTGGAAGCATCCCTACGATAGAGAAGCAAGAATATCTGCCGCCGATTGTATTTGGATGTGAGGTGATTTCAGCGCCGATTTTTTTGGCGATTTTTGCCACAGAATTTGTTTCAGATTCGGTGACGAATAAAAATTGTTTAGCGAAGTTTTTGATTTTTAGTTTTTTGATTTCTTCAAGAACAATCAAGGTTTGGCAGATGGTCTCAATAGTTTCGCCAGATTTGCTAATCACCAAAAAAAATGTGTTTTTAAAGTCGATTTGGCTCAGACAATTTTTGATGGTGGTAGGGTCAATTGATTCTAAGAATTCTAATTTATTTTGAAATTTTAAGGCGCTTAAAGTTTTGCCACCGAGGCTTGATCCGCCTACACCCAGCACGAGAATTTTTTTGTGAGAAGAGATTTTTTTAGCGAATTTGGCAAAAATTTCTAAGTCATCTTTGGCCGAAACAATTTCGATTGAGGCGATTTTTTTTGCTTTGATTTCTTTGCGCAAAATTTCGGCAAATTTGTTGCAGTCACTTTGAATTTTTTTAGAAATTTCTTTAGGCGAAATATTCTTGAACTGCTGCGAATAAAGTGTGTGAGCCATTGGAAGTTTTGAATAAATTGGGATGAAACTTTTTAACCTTCGGTTATTTTAAAGTGAAGAACTTGTAATATTGAAAATCGCTTCTTAAGTTAGAAAATCTCTTCGTAATAAATTTCCTCATCAAATTTGGCTGGGTAGCAAAGTGGTAATGCAGGAGCCTGCAAAGCTCCTATACGTCGGTTCGATTCCGACCCCGGCCTCCACAAAAAACACTTCGTCTTTTAAGCGCTAGCGTCGTTGGTCAATCGGCTGCGCTGCGCACGTACTGAAGTACGCTTACGCTGCTCGCCGCTTGCCCGCCTAGCTATCACTTAAAATACTTGGTTTTTGGCATTGGTTTTCAGATCGCTCTTTTTTTTCTTCTCCTTCTCTTTCTCATTTTTTCTCCCAAGTCATGCTGAGCCTGTCGAAGCATGATTCGTGGCACGGGCTTGAATCATGCTTCGACAGGCTCAGC
>CAIRMX010000080.1 GCA_903879805.1 uncultured Alphaproteobacteria bacterium
GAACCTCCCTTGTTATTGATGACAAAGGATTGGCTCAGGATTTTTAATAAGTCAAAGACTTAGGACGGGTTCTGACAGAATTTTTACGTAATCGCCTTCGTTAATTTCGACAGACGATTGTTTACTCTTCAGTTTTTTTTCTGCCATTTTTGATTAGTTTTTCTGAATTGTTGCCGCCGGCGGCAACAATGTTGGGATTTTTGTCGATTCATTGAAATCAAGGGTTTGAGGCGGGTGACTTGTAGAAATTTGGGTTTTGAAAATTAAATTGTGGCTGTGAATAACCACCCCCAACCCCTCCTTGAAAAGGAGGGGTTTTTAGTTCGAGCTCGGTTTTGAGTACTCCCCTACTTTTCAAGGAGGGGTTGGGGGTGGTTATTCGCAAACTCGATCAATTAATCGTGGACTACTCCTCCGAATTCAAGCGAATCAACGCCCAAGTGTATTCACTAATTCTTCGATCCAAATCCATCCACTCATCCGCCAATTCACCTTCTTCGCAAATCGTCAAAGTCACCGGAATGTAATTAATCAAAGTGTCGGAATTAACACACTTTGTAAAGATTTTGCCGACTTTGAAAAACTGGTAATCGTAAGCGGCCACACCCCATTCTAGCTTGCTGTGGTAAGAAAGAAAATTGTGCACTTCTTTGCCAAAAACTTGGCCGTGCACCAGCCTCAATTCATTTTTTTGCTTGGTGCTTAAGTTCTCTAAATTGTCGAGAGTTTTAGCGTTTATTTTGCGCATTTGCGGCAAAACTTTTTTCATGTATTTGTTGAGAGATTTTGTGTTTTGCTCAGCAGCGGCTTTGTTTGAAACCTTAACGTAAGTTTCGCGATTGCGCTCAATGCCGTATCTTTTCAACTCTTCCAAATAGCTCGGCAGACGAAAACTAATCATCACGGTATTGCGAAAACGCGGGTTGTCGCTGCGCAAGAAATTTTGCTTTTCTTCGCATTTTTGTAGCAAGAATTTCAGTTCAGAATTGCCGTCTTTGCCAAAGTCATTGACGTCGCGCACCAAATCTAGCACATCCATTTCAGCAGGATTTTTTTCGTCGTAAAAACAGTAATCTTTTGGTGCTTTGAGTAGCAGGCTTTTGCTGTCGTAATTAAAAACAATCGCTCCCTGTTTGGCTTTGTTAGCTTTGTAGGCTTTGATGGTTTGGCAAGATGACGCAAATAAAAGGAAAAAAGGCAGAGCTAGTTTGGTGAGGAAAGACACTATTTTCATGGGGAGAAGAGGTTGTTGTTAGTTCAAGTTTTTGTTGGGTTAATCAATGTCACAGCAAAATCATTTTGCAACTTTTGACTTAAGGTTTTTTTGTTTTTTTTGAAGAAGGGTCAAAAAAAATCACACGTCCCTTCATTCACATTAAGTGTGCTACCCGCACTCCGTGTCACCCCGTCTTCACGACGGGGTCGACGGTGCCACAAGTTCAGAAGTAAAAATAGAACTCAAACTTGCGACGAGATGGACCCCGTCGTGAAGACGGGGCGACGCTGAATGTGAATGACAGCGAGTAGTTTTTTCCAAGCGACAACAAAAAACCCCGCCCAAATTTTTGGACGGGGTTTTTATTTTTTACTCTAGTCGTTTCCAACCAACTATTCTTTGATCATTTTTGATTCTTTGAAATATCTCAAAGCACCTGGGTGTAGAGGAGCAGAGTTGCCTTCTCTAACCATGTCTTCTTTTTTCAAAGAAGAGAAAACTGGGTGTAGAGTTTTGAAGTTGTCGAAGTTTTCGAACACCGCTTTGGTGATGTTGTAAACCACGTCAGCATTAGTTTTTTCAGAAGTCACCAAGCTCGCTTTCACACCGAAAGTTTCGATGTTGCCTGGGTTACCAGCGTACATTCCGCCTGGGATGATCGCTTTTACGTAGAAAGAGTTAGTTTGGATTAGCTTGTCGATTGACTCACGATCGATTGAAATAATTCTAACTTTGCACGCTTGGGTTGCTTCTTGCAAAACACCATTTGGGTTTCCTGAAGCGTAAATCATTACGTCGATTTTACCGTCACACAAAGCTCTTGGTTGCTCAGATGGTTGAAGGTAAGTCACCGCAGAGAAAGTTTGTTTAGTCCAACCTTTAACAGCCATTAACACTTCCATTGTGGCGTACATTCCTGAACCTTGAGGGCCAAAGTTGATTCTTTTACCAACCATGTCGTCAGTTTTTTTGATGTCTGATTTTTCTAAAACTGCCATTGTGAAAGTTTCAGAGTAAAGAGAGAAAACTGAGCGCAATTCTTTGAAAGGTTTTTGGTCAGCGAAAAAGCCAGTGCCGTTGTAGGCGTGATACTGCCAATCTGATTGAGAAATACCAAAATCAATCGCGCCGTTGCGGATGGCATTTAGGTTTGAAACTGAACCGCCAGTTGATTCAACTGAACATCTAATTCCGTGCTCTTTTCTACCGCGGTTAAGAAGGCGGCAAATCGCGCCACCAGCGGGGTAATAAACACCTGTAATCGCACCAGTTCCAATGGAAACATATTTAGTTGCTGCAAATGACTCGGTGGCAAAAGCTAACAAAGTCGAGCAAATAATTGCGATCGAAAGTGATTTTTTCATTTTGTTATTTGGAAAATTTAAGAGGGAAATTTGTGAACTTGGTAAGCAAATATTTTGAGCAAAAATTCGTTTCTATTTTTAAAAGTCAAAATGAATTTTTTTGAGGAAAGCTGTCGGGGTTTCTGGCAATAAAAATTTTGACATTAAAAAAACCAGTGACTAAGTATTTTTCCTGAAATCACGAGTAGCGATTTTTAAGAAATTCAACTCAGACTTGTCCGCATTTTTGCGATCACAATCTCTACCGCCACCACAACCTCACTAACCCTAACAATTAATAGAATTTAATATGAAACTTTGGCAACAAGTCCTTGTTGGGCTGATCTTGGGCGTAATTTCTGGTATTGTTTTAGGTGAAAAAGCAGCTGGCTTAAAAATTTTCGGCACCATCTTCATCAACCTAATCAAAATGGTAATTGTGCCTTTGATTTTCTTCGCCCTTCTTTCAGGAATCACTTCAATGCATGGCCAAGGCAATTTCACCAGAGTTGGTTTGAAAGGTTTCGCAAGTTACATTCTAACTGCAATTTTCGCTGTAATCATCGGCCTTACTGCAGGCATCGTTTTCCATCCAGGAACCGGCGTTGATTTGCACATGATTCTTGAAACCAGCGGTCAAGCAACTGCTGCAACCGCTACCAAAGCTCCACCAACCATCACTGAATTCTTGCTTGGATTAATTCCGACCAATCCAATCAACGCGATGGCTAATGACAATTTCTTGCAAATCATCATTTTCTCAATTTTCACCGGCATCGTAATCAACATGCTTGGTGACAAAACCAAAGCTTTGAAAGAAGTGATTTTCTCTGCTTCACAAGTTTCTTTCAAAATGATCGAAATCATCATCAAACTAGCGCCACTTGGTGTGTTTGGTTTTATTTCTTGGATCATCGGAACTCAAGGCATGGACATCCTCGAAGCCCTAGCAAAATTGATGCTAGCAGTTTTGGCTGCCTGCGCTTTCCAATACATTGTATTTGGTTTCATGATCTTGATTTTTGCTCGCATGTCGCCACTTCCTTTCTACCGCAAAATCTTGCTTACCCAATCAATCGCTTTTGCAACAAGCAGCAGCAAAGCCACGCTTTCAACTGCAATGAGCCAACTGCAAGAAAGAATGGGCGTTTCTAAAACCAACTCCAATTTCTTGATGCCTCTTGGCGTGTGCATCAACATGGATGGCACGGCAATTTACCTTGGCATCTGCGCATTATTTTTCGCTCAAGCTTACGGCATTGACCTAACCATGCAAAATTACATGATGTTGGTCATGACTTGCACCCTTGGTTCAATTGGTGCCGCCGGAATTCCAAGCGGTTCAATCATTTTCATGAGCATGGTGCTTACTTCAGTTGGTTTGCCAATCGAAGGCATTGGCATCATCCTTGGTGTTGACAGAATCTTGGACATGGTAAGAACCACCATCAACATCACTGGCGACAGTGCAATCACTCTAATCGTTGACAAATCTGAAGGTTCTCTTGATGAAAAAACTTACTACTCAAAATAGCTTTAAAGCACGTCTTAAAGCAGTAACTAGCTACGCAAGTTTGATTACTTGCGTAGCTTTTTATTTTGTCGCAAGCCCAGCGCTTGCCGCAGAAAAAAAATTCGATGAATATCGCAGTGATCTCGAGCAAATCGAAACCTACCTCAACAACATCCACAACCTAACCGCCAAATTTATTCAAGAAACTTCCGACGGCAATGTCTCGGAAGGCAAATTTTACTTGGCTCGCCCCGGCAAAATGCGCATTGAATATTTAGCCCAGCCAAAAATCGTCATTGCGGTGAACGGCTCAGTACTTTCTTATTTTGACGTTGAGCTTGATGAAATCTCGCGCCTCAGCACCAACACAACTCCGGCGTCTTTCCTAACTCGCGAGAATATTTCCTTTTCTGCCAAAGATGTTGAAATCACCAATGTCAAAAAAACTGCCAGCCAAATCAAAGTTTCGGTGATGAAAAAAAATCGCAAAGAAGCCGGCGAATTTAGTTTAATTTTTGCAACCAATCCACTGCGCTTCATCAAAATGGAAGTCAAAAACGACCTCGACCAAATCGTTGGCGTCACACTTTCCGACATTGATTTCAGGAGCCCGATTTCTGACAAAATGTTCGTCATCAAAAAATCATCCAACTAGTTAATGGCCTTCTCATTTGATTTCAAAAACAGTAAAAAACGTCGCGTCATTAGCGAAATTAACATCACACCTTTTGTTGACGTGCTGCTAGTTTTGCTGATTATTTTCATGGTCGCAGCTCCCATGATGACAAGCTCAATCAACATTGATTTGCCAAAAGGTGCGGCCAATCCGGCCAACGAAAAAATCCAACCAATTTCTGTTTCAGTAAAATCTGACGGCTCAATTTTTTTACAAGACGAAGCCATCAAACTAGGCTCGCTGCCTAATCGTCTACTTGAGATGACTGGCAACAATCTCGACAATAAAATTTACGTTCGCGCTGACAAAAATCTCGATTACGGCCGCGTCATGGAAGTGGTGCGCATTGTCAGCCTCGCCGGATTTAACCAAGTGTCTCTTGCAACAGAATTGGCTCAATGATTAAGAACCTTCTCTACTCGCTATTTCTGCACTTCCTGCTGCTTCTTGGCATTTACGCCAATTTTAATTTGAAAGAAATCGACGAAAGCAAAACCACCGAAATCGCGGTTAGTTTGATCTCGCTAAATGGCAGCGAAAATTCCAGCAGCACTAAGCCAAGCGCTGAAGTCAAAGAGGAAGCTCAAGCCAAACCAGTTAAAAAAATAAAAGTAAAAGCTGCGGCTAGTTCCGACAAAAAATCGAAAAAAAATCAGGTCAAAGAAGTTCAGAAAAAATTAACCAAATCAACACCTGCCAAGGCTGTAGCCAAGCCAGTTACAGAAGAAAGTTCTGAAGAATTTAAGCCACAAGAAGTTGCCAAAGAAATTCCCAAAGAAGTCAGCAAGCCGCAAGAAGATGACGAGGTAAATAAAAATCACGACGCTGAAGAACACGCCACTTCCAACAAAGAAAAAGATTTGGGCGCCGAGAAAAAAATCGACAAAAATACTGAAGAAAGCGAAGCCAAAAATGCCGACAAAGATTCTGCCAACATGGCCAGCAACATCGAAACTCTCGATCTTTCGGCGCGCGAAAAATTCAACATTCAGTCACAACTAAAAAGATGCTACAATCGCGCCGTTGATGAAACCAAGTTGGAGAGCAATTTGCGCATCGTCGTCAAAGCCCATGTCAGCGAAGAAGGCTACATTGATTCTGATTTGAATGATTTAATTGAAGCTGAGCGCTACAACAACCCGAAAGAAGCCAACTACAAAATCGCCATCGACAATGCGCGCCGCGCGCTGGATTTGTGCAGCCCTTTGCGCAACCTGCCGCTGGATAAATATGATGTGTGGAAGGAAGTGATTTTGGAGTTTGGCAAGGAGGAGTAGTTTTATTCGAGTGCGTGAATAACCACCCCAACCTCTCCTTGAAAAGGAGGGGCTTTAGATCGAGTTCGGAGGAGAGCACTCCCCTCCTTTTCAAGGAGGGGTTGGGGGTGGTTATTAACACACTCCCATCAAAATTACTCCTTCCTCCACTCCCCCAAAAACTCCGCGAAATGCGGTTTATCCTTCGAATTATTTTCCAAAAACTCCGCCAAATTTTCCTTACATTTTGCGAAGGATTCTTTGGTGATCGTGCCATTGTGATGCTGGTAAACCAAATAAAGCAGATAAGTATTTAACACATCAGTTTCGCAGTAATTTCTAATTTCCTGCAAACGACCTTGATCAAAAAAATCTGTCACCATCGAACCATCAATACCAATTTTTCCAGGCAAGCCAAAAGCAGCGCAAAGTTCATTCATTTTTACTTTTGCCGACGCCCCAAAATCAGAAAATGCTTCCGCCAAATCACAGTGCCAGTCAAGGCTGTAGCGCTGATTGTAATTATTCCATTTGTCGCCAGTTTTATAAAGCCAGGCCGCCTCAACTTCATGTTTCATCGCCGCATATTTTAGCACCGGAATGTCGAAATTTTTGCCGTTAAAACTAACCAAACGCGACAGATTTTTTTTCAGATGCGAGAAAAATCCTTTAACCAAATCAGCTTCGGTTGCAGCTAAATCGCCACCAGAGCGAATGTTGATTATTTTGTAAAATTCGCAGCCACTAAAATCGCGCACGATTTCTGCTTCCAAAAAACTAATCGTAATTACTTGGTGAAAAGGCTGGCGCAAAAAAGAATTTTTGCCGTCGGTTAAATCTAAATGATATTTGGTTAAGGCCTGACGAAGCTCTGGCGCTGAACCATCTGCAATATTAAGCAAATTTTTTGCCGCGGTTAAATCAGGAATTGTTTCAATGTCGAAAACGAAGAGATTTTGATGTTGCATTTGAGGTGGGGTTTGTTTGGAATCGAAAGCCTATTCCAACCTTAAAACACTCCAAAAAAATGCAAGCAATTGTTCTGCACAAAATCGGCGATGCCAGCCACTTAAAAATTGAAAAAGTTGAAGATCTAAAACCAAAAAAAGAGGAAGTCTTAATTAAACACACCGCAATTGGTGTGAATTTTTTTGACGTTTGTTTCAGACGCGGACAATACAAAATTCCAGCAATGCCGGCAGTTTTGGGCATGGAAGGTTGCGGAATTATTGAAGCAGTTGGATCTGGTGTTACCAATTTTAAAGTTGGCGAAAGAGTAGCTTACGCAACTGGCGGCGCTGGTGCTTACGCTGAAAAAAGAGTAATCGACCAACGTCACGTAGTTGTGCCTCCAGCCAGCCTTTCTGACGCGCAAGTTGCGGCAATTTTGCACAAAGGATTAATGGCGCACGCTTTGCTGCATCGCGTTTACATTGCACAAAGAGCCAAGAAAATTTTGATTCACGCGGTTGCCGGTGGCGTTGGTCAATTATTGTGCCAATGGGCTAAACATTTGGGTTTGGAAGTTTTTGGAACTGTCGGCGACGATGCTAAAGTTCCTGCCGCAAAAAATGCCGGCTGCGATCACGTGATTAATTACAAAAAACAAAATTTTGTCGAAGAGATCGCCCGAATCACCGATCACGGTGGCGTTGGCTTGGTTTACGATGGCGTTGGCAAAGACACTTTAGAAAAATCTTTAGCTTGTTTGTGGCCAATGGGCATGTGCGTAACTTTTGGTGAATCTTCGGGAAATACCGAAAAACTTGATTTGAATCATTTGGTAACAAATTCACTTTATCTCACCAGACCAACAATGGCGCTCTACAAAGCCAATCAAATTGAATTTGCTTTGTCGGCCGCTGAAGTTTTTGCCGCTGCTGAAAAAGGAATTTTGAAACCACAAATTACCAGCTACGCCTTTAAAGACGTGGCAAAAGCGCATCGCGATTTGGAAGCAAGAAAAACCACCGGATCTTTGGTTTTAACATTTTAATCGCTGCTAGAACCACAAATCGCTAGCTATGCTTTTAAAGATGTAGAACAATCTAGTCGCCGCTACCGACTCAATTGTTTTTACTCTTTTAAGCATATGCGCAGCCCCACAAGTTCCAACGAATCTCGATCTGCTAAGATTGTAGAACGCAGCGGCCCAAACTCTGAAAACTATCTAGAAAGAGATGCTCTAATCACACTAGTAAGAAGTAGTAAAAATATTACTCCCCAGAATCGCATCAAACTTAATCAAATTTGGACTGATGGTTTTGGCGTAATCCACCGAGCTGTTCTCGATAACGATCTCGAATTACTTACCTCACTCCTAGCGCAAGAAGACCTAAAGATAAATTTGCTATCTGAATCACAATCCAACACTCCCGCCCATATCGCAGCGAATGTGGATAATGCTGAAATTATCGCAAAACTAATGGAGCGCGAAGCTGATTTGAGCATCAGAAATCGTCAAGGCTACACACCTTTGGGGTGCGCGGTAAGATTTGGAAACACAAATGTTGTGAAGAAAATCCTGCGATCAGTACACGATCGAGATAGTGCTATCAAAGCTGGACTGATTGATGATGGGTTGATTGATTTAGCAACCGCGGCGATCTCCAATAATCACGTCTTACGATTAGCAATTTCATCTGAGGAGCATATTGACCATGATAAAGATTCTGGTTTCGATTTAATCAGAGAAAAATTGAAGGAAATTGGCTTTTCCACCCCCCAAAAAGAACTCAATAATTTGGCTAAACTCGCCGCTGAAGCAAGAGCTCTAAAAATTCTAGCCAACCTATTGCAGCGTGACGGCGCTTTAGCCGTCAATATCACATCTAATCTGCTGAGGGGAGGAGTTGAAGAAATTGTTGAACATCACCAACCCTTCGAAGATATAGCGCTCTCGATAATGGAAGAGGCAAGAAAAACCCTTCGCCCTAACGCCAATTCTGAAAAAATATTCACAAATCTTGGCGGAAAAATCTGTTAAAAATTACAAGAGGCCTACAAAGACAAGACAACTGATGAGTTGATAAGTGATTTTACCAGACCCAACTACGTAGCCGGATGCGTTGATCAGCTCTGGGGTACGCGAAGCAATATTTTTTCAAATAGTGCTATAAAAAATCTTAGTAACTTTGTCGTCGAAAAATTTACTTTTGAAGCGCCATCGTCATGTCTGACTAGTCTGCGAGACGTCAGTTTGAGCGCAGAAGATGAACAATTAATTTTGAGAACATTTAGCGATGAGGGCGCGCTTTTTGATGCGCTTAGACCATTGAGAGAGAAGTCTCCAGCGAAACCAAGGGCAAATGGCATTCAAACCTCCAGCCATTCCTCGCCAACAAAACACTCCTCATCTCAGGTAGCTCCTTTGTTGTGGAGATGAGAATTATTCGTAGCGCAAAAGCTCAGCAGGGTTAGCCTTGCTGGCTTTGTACGCCGGATAAAGCGTTGCCAAAAATGATAAAACCAACGCCATTCCAACAATCAAAACCACATCTGAAACAAAAATTTTCGACGGCAAATTTGAGAGAAAATAAATTGTCGGATTAAACAAAGTTGTGTCAGTTGCAGATTCCAACCAGCGCTTGATGCTGTTGATGTTAGCCGAGAAAAGCACGCCGATGAAAAGCCCCAAGAAAGTTCCAACCACGCCAATTGACGAACCGCAAATTAAGAAAATTCTCATTACTCCTGACTTGCTCATGCCTAGCGTTCGAAGCAGCGCGATGTTTTTATTTTTGTCATTCACCAACATGATCATGCTGGAAATAATGTTGAAAGCGGCGACTAAAATAATCAGCGCCAAAATCATAAACATCACCGTACTTTCAACTTTCAAAGCATCGATGAAACTTGCATTGGCCTGCTGCCAATCGGTGGCGTAGAGGTTTGGATAATTCACCAAAATTTCGTAAAGATGTAATTTTATTTCTTCAATTTTGGTTGGATCTTCAGCAAAAATTTCAATGGCCGAAATGCTTTGTGGGAAGCGAAAATGAATTTGCGCCATCTCAAAATTTGTAAATACAGTTGTTGAATCATACTCGTACAAACCGCTTTCGAAAACTCCGGTGACCTCATAAGTTTTAATGCGCGGAATCGCGCCAACGATGGTTTCAGAAGTTTCGGCAGAAATTATTTTTAGCGGATCGCCAACATTTAAATTCATGCTTTGCGCAATTGCCGAACCAACAATTACTGAATTTTTATTCGCCAAACTTTCGAGCTTTCCGGCGGTAATATTTTCTGCGATTAGTTTTTTATTTTTTAAATCATCCAACTTCACCGCCTTCACCATGCCACCAGCATTTTTGCCCGAAACTGAAAGCATTGCCTGACTTTCAACTAGAGGATTTGCGAATTTCACCCCTTCGATTTTTTTGATGTCGCCCAAAAGTTTTGCGTAATCGGTAATTTGATGCGCGTGACTGTAAACCGTCAAATGCGAGTTAATCCCCAAAATCCGATTCACCAACTCAAAACGAAAACCATTCATCACCGACATCACCACAATCAACGTCGCCACACCAATCATGATGCCAACAAAAGAAAAAATTGCGATCACCGAAATAAATCCTTCTTTGCGTTTCGATTTAAGGTAACGCAAAGCGATGAGGAATTCGAGTTTTGAAAACATTAAGAAAGGCCTTTCGAGGTTGAATATTCAAAGTGGAAAACTTGGTCGGGATGCACGATTTTGTAGATGTCGTGTGCGGCGCTCGCGGCTTCGGCGAAACCGGTTAAAATTAATTTTAATTTATTTTTGTAAGTCGCGATGTCGCCAATGGCGTAAATACCGGCTTCTGAGGTTTGCATGGTTGAAGGCTCAACTGTGATGTGATTTTTGTGCAAGTTTAAACCCCAGTCGGCGATTGGTCCAAGCTCCATTGCTAGACCGAAAAATGGTAACAAATAGTCAGCGGGAATTTCTTTTACATTGCCGTCGAAGTCTTTTACCAACACGGCTTCGAGCATGCCATTTTGGCCTTTCAAACCGTCGAGCTGAAATGGAATTACTAATTCGATTTTTCCTTCCTCAGCAAGTTTTTTCATTTTGTCGGCGCTTTCTGGCGCGCATCTGAATTTGTCACGACGGTGAATTACAAAAACTTTTTTGGCGATTTCAGCAAGGCTGATTGCCCAATCAACTGCAGAATCTCCGCCGCCCGCGATTACAACATTTTTGCCAGTAAATTCTGCTTTTGAACGCACTGCATAAAAAATTGATTTTCCTTCAAATTCTTCAATGCCTTCAAGCGGTGGGCGGTTCGGGCCAAAGGCGCCGCAGCCCGCTGCGATGATGATTGCTTTGCAGTTAATGTGCGTGTTTTTTGAAGTTTCAATGGTGAAAGTTTTGTCAGCGTTTTTAACAATTTTATCAACGCGTTGGTTTAAATGGTAAGTCGGATGAAATGGCGCGGCTTGGGCTTCGAGAAGCTCGATCAATTCACTGGCTTGCACTTTTGGATGAGCCGGAATGTCGTAAATCGGCTTTTCTGGATAAAGCACTGAACATTGGCCACCAATCACTTCAAGAGTGTCGATGACATGTGATTTTATTTTTAACATTCCCGCTTCAAAGACGGAAAATAATCCTGCCGGACCAGCGCCAATAATAGCCAAATCTGTGTTGTGAATTGTCATGATTTTTGATTTTTTGCTTAAGGAATTTTTTTTCAAACTAGGTTTCGCCTTACAGAAAAACAAGTTCTCAAAATCGCAACTTGCTTTACAAGTTTGAGAAAAATAATTTCATCCACTCACCGCTCTTCTCTCATCTATAGTAGCTAACTCTAAAGCTAGGCAAGCCTGCCATTTTTTGTCTGCAAAGCCTTGCGCAAATCTTAATAAAAACAAAATCATGTTAAAAACTGCAAGCTTGGGCTTCCCAAGAATTGGTGCTAATCGCGAGCTTAAAAAAGCTGTCGAAAGCTATTGGAAAAAAACTTCTTCTGCTGCTGATTTGCAAAAATCTGCCGCTGAAATCAGAGCAAAAAACTGGCAAACTCAAAAGGCCGCCGGAATTGCTTTTATTCCTTCAAATGACTTTTCATTTTACGATCACATCCTTGACACCCAAGCTTTATTTGGCGCAGTTCCTGAGCGTTTCAATTTCGCTGGTGGCAATGTTGATTTAGATCTTTATTTCGCCATGGCTCGTGGTGCACAACGTGATGGAATTGACGTTACTGCAATGGAAATGACTAAGTGGTTTGACACTAACTACCACTACATCGTTGCTGAATTCAAAAAAGATCAAAAATTTAAAATCTCTTCTTCGAAAATTTTTGACGAATATTTGGAAGCAAAAAATTTAGGGATCGAAACTCGTCCAGTAATTCTTGGACCAGTGAGCTTCTTGCTTTTGGGCAAGTCAGTTGACGGTTCAGACAAGCTTGATTTGTTAGATAATTTGCTTGGCGTTTACTTGGAACTTTTCAAAAAATTGCAAGAAATCGGCGTTAAAGATGTGCAAATTGACGAACCATTTTTAGTAAATGATTTGTCGGGCGATGCAGTTAAAGCTTATTTGAAAGCTTACGCTCAAATCAAGCAATCAGCTGGTTCAATCAAGCTTCACTTAGCAACTTATTTTGACAATTTGAGTGACAATGCGTCACTTGCTTTTGATCTTGGATGTGCCTCAGTTCATGTTGATTTAGTTCGCGCTCCAGAACAATTTGCTGAAATTCTAAATCTTGTAAAAGCAGACCAGTCTTTGTCTCTTGGCCTTGTTGATGGCAGAAATATCTGGATCAATAATTTAGAAAATTCGATTTCTTTGGTAAAAAAAGCGGTCGAAAAATTGGGTGAAACCCGCGTAATTGTTGCGCCTTCTTGCTCTCTAATTCACACGCCAGTTGATCTTGCAAACGAAACTGCACTTGATGCTGAATTGAAATCTTGGCTAACTTTTGCAACGCAAAAACTAACTGAAATTTCTGCAATTGCACAAGCTGCAAGTGGCAATGAAGCTGCTGTTCAAGCGGTTCTTGATGCTAATAAAGCTGCACTTTTAGCTCGCAAATCTTCAGCAAGAATTCATGACAATGCGGTTAAACAAAGAGTTGCCGCAATTGATGAATCTTTGATGAATCGCAAAAGTAATTTTGCTACTCGCAAAAGAATTCAATTGGATCACATCAAGCTACCATTACTTCCAACCACAACGATTGGTTCTTTCCCACAAACTAAAGAAGTAAGAAAATTCCGCGCTGATTTCAAAGCCGGAAATATTTCTGCTGCAGTTTACGAAAAATTTGTACAGGAAGAAACCACGCGCACCATTCGTTTCCAAGAAGAAATCGGTCTTGACGTTTTGGTTCACGGCGAGTTCGAAAGAAACGACATGGTCGAATATTTCGGCGAACAGTTGAAAGGATTTTTCTTCACGAAAAACGGCTGGGTGCAAAGCTACGGCTCACGCTGCGTAAAACCTCCGGTAATTTTTGGTGATGTTTCGCGTCCAACTCCAATGACTGTTGAATGGGCAAAGTATGCACAAAGTCAGACAAAAAAAATCATGAAAGGCATGCTCACCGGACCAATCACCATTTTGCAATGGTCATTTGTTCGCGACGATCAACCTAGAAAAGACACGGCTCTACAGATTGCTTTTGCAATTCGTGATGAAGTTTCTGATTTGGAAAAAGCCGGAATTAAAATCGTGCAAATTGACGAAGCCGCTCTTCGCGAAGGCTTGCCAATTCGCAAATCAAAATGGGCTGCTTATTTGAAATGGGCAGTTGAAGCATTTAGAATCAGCGCTTCGGGTGTTGAAGATCGCACTCAAATTCACACTCACATGTGCTATTCTGAGTTTAACGACATCATTGCAGCAATTGCTGACATGGATGCGGATGTGATTTCAATCGAAACGTCTCGTTCGCAAATGGATTTGCTAAATGCTTTCGTCAATTTCAAATATCCAAATGAAATCGGACCCGGCGTTTACGACATTCACAGCCCTCGCGTTCCTAGAAAAGAAGAAATGGAAAGCCTTTTGAGAAAAGCTTTGGATGTATTAAAACCTGAGCAAATTTGGGTGAATCCTGATTGCGGTTTAAAAACTCGCGACTGGCCAGAAACTAAATTAGCTTTGCAACAAATGGTTGATGCTACAAAAGCAGTAAGAGCGCAGCTTTAATCGCTTTTATTTGCTAGAATTCTTAACCGACTCGTAAGTAATTGCGAGTCGGTTTTTTATTGGAAATTTTTATTTTTTCTAAAACCGTAGGTAGAAATTTTTAATTTAAGATCAATCCCCGATCGGTTGTAATATTTTTTCGCATCAAAAAATATCCGCCGCCTGTCTGATTTACCAAGGTCAGGCAAACCCCTTGAACTAAGTCACCACTTTGGCGCGAGGGCCACCAGAAAACATTCCAAGCCCGAAACTCTAAAGACTTCAAATCCATAAATACCCAAGGGAGTTGCCACAAAGCATCACACCAAAATCCACCAAACCCAAAACCCACAATTCAAAATTAATTTGTGCCCTTTGACATGCGGTCAAGGGCACCAGAAAATTTTTATCATTGAGCAATATTTGAATGACTAAATTACCATTAGATTTCCCTTTGCTTTTTATTTACTGATTCATAATTTGGCGCCTTCCCCGTTTTTAAAGCACTTTGTTAACACCTCTTCGAGCTTGATAATTCTGCCTCGAGGAAACTTTATTAATTTTGTAAAAGATTTATTTTATGTCTAAGCAAGCCTTCAAACGCAACAAGCCGCACGTAAACATTGGAACTATTGGTCACGTAGATCATGGTAAAACAACGCTTACAGCTGCAATTACTACATTCCTTTCAAAAAGCGGCTTAGCTGAGAAAAGAGGCTATGATCAGATTGATGCTGCTCCGGAAGAAAAAGAGCGCGGTATTACGATTAACACTGCTCACGTTGAATATGAAACTAACGCTCGTCACTACGCTCACGTAGACTGCCCGGGCCACGCTGACTATGTAAAAAACATGATTACTGGTGCTGCTCAAATGGATGGTGCAATTCTAGTTGTATCTGCTGCTGATGGTCCAATGCCACAAACTCGCGAACATATTCTTCTTGCTAAACAAGTTGGCGTTCCTGCGATCGTTGTATTTTTGAACAAAGTTGACCAAGTTGAAGATGCTGAGCTTCTTGATTTAGTTGAAATGGAAGTTCGCGAACTTCTAAGCAAATATGATTTCCCAGGCGACACTATTCCAATCATCAAAGGTTCTGCTCTTAAAGCCCTTGAAGGCGAAGATTCTGATATTGGTGAAAAATCAATCCAAGCTCTTATGGATGCTGTTGATGCTTTCATCCCAGAGCCAAAAAGACCAGTTGACCAACCATTCTTGATGCCAATTGAAGACGTGTTTTCAATTTCTGGTCGTGGTACAGTGGTTACTGGAAGAATCGAAAGAGGTATTGTTAAAATTAACGAAGAGCTTGAAATCGTTGGTATTAAAGCAACTCAAAAAACAATCTGCACCGGAATCGAAATGTTCCGCAAACTTCTTGATGAAGGCCGCGCTGGTGACAACGCTGGTATTCTTCTAAGAGGCACTAAGAAAGAAGATGTTGAAAGAGGCCAAGTGCTTTGCAAACCTGCTTCTATTACTCCACACACTCATTTTGAAGCTGAAGTTTATATCTTGAGCAAAGATGAAGGTGGTCGTCATACTCCATTCTTCAAAAACTACCGTCCTCAATTCTACTTCAGAACGACAGACGTTACAGGTTCAGTTTCGCTTCCAGAAGGAGTTGAAATGGTTATGCCTGGCGATAATGTTAAACTTATTGTAGAACTAATTGCTCCAATCGCTATGGAAGAAGGTCTTCGTTTTGCTATCCGTGAAGGTGGCCGAACTGTTGGGGCTGGGGTTGTTGCTAAGATTATTAAGTAATTTTCGACATTTAAAGTTTGTAGCGCAGACATGAAAATCTTGAATAAAGCTTTTCTCTACTCTTCTTTTTTCATTCTAGGAAGCTGCGCTACTCACGGTATCTTTGTGACTGATCACAGAGATATTTGGTACCAAGATAACGACAAAGGCTTGTTTTATTGTAGAGCCAATGTGCAAGATAATGGTTCGGCTGACCCATCATGTTTTGAAGCAGGATTTCAAATATATAATGGCGAAAAGTCGCCCAGTAAAAAGAATAAGAACTAAGTTAAATAGGAGCGTAGCTCAACTGGTAGAGTAGCGGTCTCCAAAACCGTTGGTTGGGGGTTCGACTCCTCTCGCTCCTGCCAAATTTTATAGTGAATTTTAAATGATCGCATTTTTCAGAGACTCAGTCGAAGAAGTAAAAAAGCTTCACGTCCCCTCAAAAAAAGAAACCTACGTTACAACAATCACAATTCTCGTAACTATAGTAGTTGCTTCTTTAGCAATTTTATTTGCCGACTTTTTGATCTCAAAAATCATCGGACTTATTTTTGGTTTATAAATTTTCAATACTTTGACGACCATGGAAAACAACACCAATAAATGGTACATCTTAAATGTGATGGCCGGCCAAGAAAATAAAGTAGCTGCCGACATTAAGGCAATGATACTTCGTGGCACTATCGATAAATATGTTTTTGACGCCTTGGTGCCAACAAAACCTATTATCAAGATTAAGAAAGGACAAAAAGTTCAAGAAGCTCAAAAGCTATTTCCAGGCTATGTTTTTGTTAATACAAACTTAGCGAGTGAAGCATATAACGCCATTAACTCGATCCCAAAAGTAATGGGATTTTTAGGTGGAAAAAATAATCCTCAGCCAGTTGCTGAGTTAAAAATGCAAGAAATTCTAAATTTATCGTCTTCACAAGAACTAGATAACAAGAGTGTTATTTTCGAGATTGGCGAAACTTTAAATGTAATTGAAGGACCTTTCGAATCATTCTCTGGCGCTGTTGAAGATTTTGATATCGAAAAACAAAAAGTTAAAATTTCTGTTTTGATTTTTGGTCGTGCAACTTCAGTAGAATTGGATATTAATCAAGTAGAGAAAGTTTCTTAAGAAACTTATTGCAATTTGCTTTTGTAAAAATAAATTGCTGCGCCCTGCAAAAAGGAGGGCGCTCACGAAGCCAGTAAAATCAAGGTTTCAACCACTTATTTCAAGAATAAACTATGTCAAAATCAAAGGAAATTTTAGGCCTCATTAAGTTACAAGTTCCTTCTGGAAAAGCTAATCCGGCTCCTCCAATTGGACCAGCTTTGGGCCAAAAAGGCTTAAACATCATGGAATTCTGCAAGCAATTCAATGCGTTAAAATTTGAATATGATCTTGGTACACCAATTCCAGTTACCATCATCGCTTACAAAGATAAAAGCTTTACCTTCACAACGAAGAATCCTCCAGTTTCTTATTTGATTATGAAAGAAATCAAATTGGAAAAAGGCTCTTCAAATCCAGGAAAAGAAACTGCCGGAAAAATCACTATGGCTCAAATTAAAAGCGTAGCTGAAAAAAAGATGGTTGATATGAACGCAACCAGTCTTGAAGCGTGTGCACAAATGGTTAAAGGCTCTGCCATCTCAATGGGGCTAGAAGTAGTAGAATAATCATGACAAAAACAAAAAAACAAAAAACAAAAAAAGTAGTTCAGCTAGTTGAAAAACTTCATGCTGCTAGTTTAGAAGACGGAATCAAAAAGCTTCAAGAATTGAGCGCGACTAAAAAGCGTAAATTTGTTGAATCAGTTGACCTTGCTTTAAATCTAGGAATTGATGCTAAACAATCAGATCAAACTGTTAAAGGTTCAGTTTTATTACCTCACGGTTCTGGTAAAAAAGTAAAAGTTATCGTTTTCACTTCTAACGAAGATCAGAAAAAACTTGCTCTTGAAACAGGCGCTTCTGAAGCGGGACTTGAAGATCTAATTGCCAAAATTGAAGCTGGATTTTTGGACTTCGACTGCTGCGTTGCAACTCCAGACGTTATGCAAAAAATTAGCAAAGTTGCTAAAAAGCTTGGGCCCCGTGGTTTAATGCCAAGCCCAAAAAATGGCACTGTTACAGCTGATATTAAAAAAGCCGTTTCAGATGCTTTGAAAGGAAAAATTGATTTCAAAAACGATAAAGCCGGAACTGTTCATTGCATGGTAGGAAAGATTAGTTTCGATTCTTCTTCTTTGCTTGAAAACGCTAAAGCAGTTATCAAAGCAATCAAAGATTCTAAACCAGAAAGCTCTAAAGGAAAATTCATCAAAGAATTTTACCTCAATTCAACCATGGGACCATCTGTAAAGGTCGCCATTGATTCTCTGTAAAATAATTTCTCAAAGAAAATGAATAAGAATCAAAAACTAGAGTTAGTTTCTTCATTAAAAAATAAACTAACCAACAGTGCTTTCGTAGCAGTTATACACTATCGCGGAATGAGCGATAAACAACTATACGATATGCGCATTGCTCTCAAAGCAAAAGACTGCAACATGAAAATAGCCAAAAATACTTTGGTTAAAGTTGCTCTTAAAGGAACTGATTTGGAAGCTCTAACTCCTCATTTAAACGGACCGACTGCAGTTTTATATTCTCAAGATGTAGTAGCTTTGTCGAAAGTTATTTCTGACGTAGCTAAGCAACTCGATGTTTTAAAAATCAAAGTTGGCTACTTCAACAAATCACTTATTACTGAAAACGCCATAAAAGAAATGGCTAAACTAGGTTCCTTGAATGATGTTCGCGCTTCATTCATCGGCGTACTCAAAGGTGCTCAAACTAACTTTGTCAGGGTTCTTTCTGCTCCTGAAAAAGGATTAGCCTCTTTGAAGCAGTAGTATCCAATTTTTTAATTATTAATATCAATCAACAGGTAAAAAATGTCTGCAAATCTTGACCAACTATCAGAAACCTTATCAGCTTTAACAGTTTTGGAACTTGCTGATCTAAGCAAAAAATTAGAAGAAAAATGGGGCGTTTCTGCTGCATCTTTCGCTGCTGCTGCTCCAGCTGCCGCTGCTGCAGAAGTTAAAGATAAATTTGAAGTTGTTTTAACCGCCGCTGGTGACAACAAAATCAACGTTATTAAAGAAGTTAGAGTTATCACTGGTCTTGGCTTGAAAGAAGCTAAAGATCTAGTTGAAGCCGCTCCTAAAACAGTAAAATCTGATGTTCCTACAGCTGAAGCTGAAGAAATCAAAAAGAAACTTGAAGCAGCCGGCGCCAAAGTTGAATTGAAGTAATTAACTTTTCTCTTCTGAGCCAACTCATCCATTTACATGGCTTGAGTTGGCTTTTGGTGTTTTAAAAGTTTCCACATATTCGCACGCGTTTTCATTCATTCTTAACAGAATACAAAAGAGGTAAAAGGTGATTCAGGCTCGCAATTTTGACCAAACTCTCTTCAGAAAAAATTTCAGCAACAGCAAAGATAGAGAAGCAATTCCTCATCTAATTTCGTTGCAAAAAGATTCTTACGAAAAATTCCTACAAGCCAATATTTCTCAAGAAAAAAGAGAAAATATCGGGATCCAATCCGTTTTTAATTCTTTCTTTCCACTCTCCGATTCAGCTGGTAGAGTTACAATCGAATTTGTTAGCTACTCTCTTGGAGAATCCAAGTATGAAGCATATGAATGCCTATCTGCAGGCAGAACATTCTCTGCACCTCTTCGCGCCCAATTACGTTTAATTTTGTGGCATCAAGAAGAAGGAAGCGAAATCAAAGAAATCCGATCAATTAAAGAACAAGAAGTTTATCTTTGCGAAATCCCTTTGATGACCGAAACTGGTAGCTTCATTGTTAATGGCGCTGAAAGAGTTATCGTATCTCAAATGCGTCGTGCTCCTGGCGTTTTCTTTGATAGTGAAAATGTAAAACTTTCAGGATCTAAATCTTATACTGCCAAAATCATTCCCCACATCGGCTCATGGCTTGATTTTGAGTTTGACAGCAAAGACATCCTTTACTTCCGCGTTGATAAAAAAAGAAAAATCCCCGCTTCATCATTGCTGCGTGCAGTTGGTATGACCGCAGAATCAATCATCCGCACTTTCTACGGTGCAGTTGATGCCACTCTTACTAAAAAAGGTTGGGCTTTAAAATTCGACATCGAAGCCTTCATCGGCAAAAAAGCTCCTTATGATTTGATTTGCGCTGATACTGGCGAAATCAAAGTTAAGGAAGGCGTTAAACTAAGCCGTAAATCTGCTGAAAAACTTAAAGAAGAAAAATTCCAGCATTACCTTTTAACTGACGAAGTTCTCCTTGGATACGTTGTCGCTCAAGATCTAGTTGAGTCAGACACTGGTGAATTGTTACTTGAAGCTGGCAGCATCGTAACTGCTGAAAGCTTAGAAATTTTACAAAAATTAAATTTCAAAGTAATCACTATCATCAACCCAAGCAAATCAGATATCGGACCATACCTCTACAACACGATGTTGGTTGATAAAAACCAAAATCAAAAAGATGCTTTGTTTGACGTTTACAAAGCAATCAGACTTGGCGAGGCTCCATCATCTCTAGAAGTTGCTAAGAACTACTTCGAAAACTTGTTCTTCTCTGATGCTCGTTACAATCTATCTGACGTAGGTAGAATGAAAATGAACCATCGTTTGGGCCTTGAAATCAACAAAGAAACTTTGTTTTTGACTCACGGCGATGTTGAGCAAACCATCAAAATTCTAAGCTTAATCAAGCATAACGATCTAAAAACCGATGATATTGACAACTTGGCAAACCGTCGTGTTCGCGCTGTTGGTGAGTTGATTGAAAACCAACTTCGCATCGGCATGTCTCGTATCGAAAAATCAATCATCGAAAAGATGAACTCGGTTGAAGTTGATACCATCATGCCTCAAAGCTTGATCAACTCCAAACCATTAATTACCGCAGTTAAAGATTTCTTCGCGACTTCTCAGCTTTCTCAATTCATGGATCAAACCAACCCACTTGCTGATATCACGCATAAGCGTCGTCTCTCAGCCTTGGGACCCGGTGGTCTTACTCGTGAAAGAGCTGGATTCGAAGTTCGTGACGTACATCCAACTCACTACGGCCGTATTTGCCCAATTGAAACTCCGGAAGGACCGAATATCGGTTTGATTAACAGCTTGGCTACTTACGCTCGTGTTAACAATTACGGCTTCATCGAAACACCTTACCGCAAAGTAACTAACGGAAAAATCACTAACGAAGTAAAATATCTTTCTGCAATGGAAGAAATCGACTTCGTGATCGCACCTTCAACTAACGCAGTTGATGATAAAGGTCAGATTAAAGCCGATCTAGTAAGCTGCCGTAAAAACGGTGAGTTCGTTATGATGACTCCTGATAAAATCGACTATATCGACGTTTCAACTAAGCAAATCGTTTCAATCGCAACAACTTTGATTCCTTTCTTAGAAAACGATGATGCGAATCGTGCTTTGATGGGTTCAAACATGCAACGTCAAGCGGTTCCTTTACTTCGTCCAGATGCTCCACTTGTTGGAACTGGTATGGAATCGGTAATTGCAGCTGACTCTGGCGCCGCTATTCGTGTTAAAAAAGATGGCATCGTTAAGTTTGTTGATTCATCAAAAATCGTTGTTGAGTCTTTCATTGAAGGCATTCCGCATATCGACGTTCACAATTTGTCGAAATATGTCAGAACTAACCAAGATACTTGCGTCAATCAAAGGCCTACAGTTGAGATCGGTCAAAAAGTAAAAGCTGGCCAAATCATTTCTGATGGCCACTCAATTTCTAATGGTGAAATTGCGCTCGGCAAAAACGTCCGCGTAGCTTTCATGCCTTGGAACGGTTACAACTTTGAAGACTCGATCATCATCTCAGAAAAATTATTAGCTGACGATACTTTCACTTCAATTCACATTGAAGAGCTAGAAATCGTTGCTCGTGACACTCGCCTTGGGCCTGAAGAAATCACTCGCGACATTCCAAATGTTAGCGAAGAAATCTTAGGCAAGCTTGACGAAGAGGGTATCATTCACGTTGGCGCTGACGTTCAACCGGGCGACCTTTTGGTTGGTAAAACCACACCAAAAAGTGAGTCTCCAATGACTCCGGAAGAAAAACTTTTGAAAGTAATATTTGGTGAAAAAGCCTCTGACGTTAAAGACTCTTCGCTTTACGCCTCTACTGGCGTTGCCGGAACTGTCGTTGATGTAAAAGTTTTCTCACGCAAAGGTATCGAAAAAGACGAGCGCTCGATTTACATCGAAATGCAAGAAATCGAAGAATTATCTAAGAGAAAAAACCTAAAAGTTTCTTTCTTGGAAAGCTCTTTGAGAGACGTCTTAGTTGAGCTTTTCGACGGCAAAAAAATCACTAACAGTATCGATAAATTGAAAGCCAAAGCTACCTTGTCTGCTAAAGACTTGGGAGATGTTTCAAAAGCTGTCTTGGTTAAAATTGTAGTTGATGACGCTAAAACAATGGATAAAGCCGAAAGCTTTATCAAAGCACACAACAAACAAATCACCGATATCGAAAAAGAATTTAACGATAAAGTTGCCCGCATCAAAGCTGGCGATGAATTAGGACAAGGTGTTCTAAAAATCGTAAAAGTTTACGTTGCCACCAAATATCGCCTACAACCAGGTGATAAAATGGCCGGACGTCACGGTAACAAAGGTGTGGTTTCTAAAATCGCTCCAATTGAAGACATGCCTTACTCTGAAGATGGTGAGCCAATTGATATCATGTTGAACCCTCTGGGCGTACCTTCGCGTATGAACGTTGGTCAAATTCTTGAAACTCACTTAGGCCTCGCCTCGAAAGAACTCGGAAAACAAATCGGTCACATCCTAGATCAAGTTTCAGCTAAAAAAGCTGACTTCATCAAAGAACTTCGCGACAAAATTTTAGCGGTTTATTCTTCTGAAGAAGAAACCAAAAAAATTAAAGCAATGTCTGAAAATGAACTAATTTCATTCGCCTCACAACTTAAAAACGGCGTGCATTTTGCCACCGGAATTTTTGAAGGCGTGAAAGAAGCTTACATTACCAACTTGCTTGAAATCGCTGGCATTGACGCCTCTGGACAAATCCAACTTTTCAACGGCAAAACCGGCGATAAGTTCGATCGTAAAGTTACAGTTGGCTACATTTACATGCTGAAACTGCACCACTTAGTTGACGATAAAATCCACGCTCGTTCAATCGGACCTTACAGTTTGATTACTCAGCAACCCTTGGGTGGTAAATCGCACTTTGGTGGTCAACGTTTCGGTGAAATGGAATGCTGGGCTCTTCAAGCGTATGGCGCGGCATATTCGCTTCAAGAAATGTTAACCGTTAAATCGGATGACGTGGTTGGTAGAATTAAAATCTACGAATCAATCATCCAAGGTAACCAAAACTTCAATTGCGGAATTCCAGAATCATTCAACGTTATGATCAAAGAAGTTCGCTCTTTGGGTCTAAATATTGAACTTGTTGAAAAATAGTTATTAGTCGGGGCGAGCCTTTATTCACAAAGGCTCGCTTCACTTAAGAAATCACGTGAAATTTGTAAAAAATAAAATCAAAAAATCATGTCTCTAGCAGGAACTTCCTCACACGGCCTTTTAAGTCTAACAGCAAATAGTGCAGTTGATCTTCTAGATTTTAACGCCATCAAAATCTCTATCGCCGATCCAGATAAAATTAGATCTTGGTCTTTCGGTGAAGTTACTAAACCAGAAACCATCAACTACCGTACCTTCAAACCAGAAAGAGATGGTCTTTTTTGCGCCAGAATTTTTGGCCCAATTAAAGATTACGAATGTCTTTGCGGCAAATATAAACGCATCAAATATAAAGGCATCGTCTGCGAAAAATGCGGCGTTGAAGTTACTTCTTCAAAAGTTCGTCGTGAAAGAATGGGCCACATTGAATTGGCGGCTCCAATCACTCACATCTGGTTCCTAAAATCTCTTCCTTCACGCATCAGTACCATCCTTGGTACTACTCTTAAAGCCATCGAAAAAGTTATCTATTTTGAAGCTTACATCGTTACTGATGGCTTGATGTCTCCTTTGAAAGAAGGCGAAATCTTGACTGAGGATGAATATGAAAAACTTCAAATCGAGCATGGCTATGGCAGCTTCACCGCTGAAATGGGCGCAGAAGCCGTTCAAAAGCTTTTGAAAAAACTCGATCTTAAAAAATTACAAAAAGATCTACGCGAAGATCTTTCAACTCAAACTTCTGAACTTAAGCGCGAAAAAGCTATTAAGCGTTTGAAGCTAATCGAGCAATTTATTGATTCTGAAATCAATAAACCTGAGCACATGGTAATGACCGTTCTTCCAGTCATTCCACCTGATATTCGTCCTCTAGTTATGCTGGATGGCGGTCGTTTTGCCACTTCAGATCTAAACGAACTTTACCGTCGTGTAATCAACCGTAACAACCGTTTGAAAAGATTGATGGAACTCGGCGCACCTGAGATCATCATCAAAAACGAAAAACGCATGTTGCAAGAATCGGTTGACGCCCTTCTTGATAACGGCCGCTCTGGCGCCATCGTTAAAAACTCTAACAAAAAACCGTTCAAATCTTTGAGCGACATGTTGAAAGGAAAGCAAGGTCGCTTCCGTCAAAACTTGTTGGGTAAACGGGTAGATTATTCTGGTCGTTCAGTAATTGTTGTTGGTCCTGAATTAAAACTTCACCAATGCGGTTTGCCGAAAAAAATGGCTTTAGAACTATTCAAGCCTTTCATCTATTCTAAACTCGAACTTTACGGAAAATCTCCATCAATCAAAGTTTCTAAAAAACTTGTTGAAGCTGAAAGACCAGAAGTCTGGGACATTTTGGACGAAGTTATTAAAGAACATCCAGTTCTTCTAAACCGTGCACCAACTCTACACAGACTTGGTATCCAAGC
>CAIRMX010000081.1 GCA_903879805.1 uncultured Alphaproteobacteria bacterium
AAGAGGAAATTAAGTGCTATATTGCTGAGGCTCTTGCGAATCAGCCAAATAGATCTTTTGAAGAAAAACAAAGCTTTCTAGAAGCGATTCCAGAAATAGTTGCGAAGGCTATTAATGTCCTAAAAAAAAGCGCGAAAGAGACGGAGATGGAGGATTTGATTGATGCCGCCGCTAATAGCTTAGTGCCGATTCATGAGGCGAAAGTAAAATTAGCTGCCCTCTCAGATGTTGATTTAGCTCTTTTAGATGGTTTGGAAAATCCTGATTCAGCGAATTTAGAGAATTTACCAGCTCTTGACAGGGTGAAGAGTTTTTACAGAAGTGCTACGATAGATGGGCCGCAAGATGCAAAAGATCAAGCTCGCAACTCTATTCTAGAATATCAAAAAATGCAGAATATTGATGTCTTGGTGGACAGTGATGAAGCTTTTGAAGAGGTGAAAAAATTTCTAAGAGCAATTCCGCCAATAGCAGAATTAGCGGCTCAATTTTTAGAGGGAGATGCTCAGGAAAAAGAAGCGTTCGCGAAAACGATGGTAGAGCTTGCAAATAAAGAGACTTTGAATGATTTGGCGAATAATGTTGCAGCGAATTTGGTGCGAATTCACGCGGCGAAGAAAGGTCTAAAACAGCAAGATGAAAATCTATTAGATGATCTTGAAGAACTTGATGGAGAAGTTCAAGGTCAGCAAGCTGTAAATTTGGTGAGGCAATTCTACAAGGATGCCGATGTGGCAGAAGATGCAAAGGACCTAAAGAATCAAGCTCTGGATGTTCTTAAAAGAGATGTTGTTAACAGCGCATTAACTTTTGAAGAAAAACAAAAATTGCTAGAAGCAATTCTGGAGGTGGTTGAGCGCGCTGTTGAGATGCTAGATAAAGCCAAAGAATTAGAAAAATTGCTTGAAAATGCTGCCAACAGTTTAGAGCCAATTCACGCGGCGAAGAAAAATTTGAAAAATCAAGGCGATGATTGGTTAAAAGATCTTGTTGGAGTTGACAATGAGGCGCAAGAAGCTGTCGAATTAGTAAAGAAATTCTACAAAGATGCGCCGCTTGTTGACAAGTCGCCGCAGATGCAAGCTACAACAATGCTTCAAGACGAGGTTATTAAAAATCAAGATCTAACTCCGGAAAAAAAGAAAAAAATACTCCAAGAACTTGTAGGTGTAGCCGAACTAGCTAATTCGGTTTTAAGCGAGGCTAAAAAATCGGAAGAGATTTCTGATTTGGGCGATGCTGCCGTTCAAAGATTGATACCAATTCATGATTTAAAAAAAGAGTTGGCTCTTATTAAAGCTGATAATTCTGATCTGTTGAAAAATTTGCAAGGGGATGGTCTTGCTGTCGAGATGGTGAGTCAGTTCTATCAAAATTTGAATGTGGACGAAGATGCTCAAGAAGAATCTGATGCTCAAGAAGAATATCAAAGATCTCTCGCAGATTTTTTTGAACAGAAGTTGTTGAATTCTGATTTTGAGACTCAAAAGAAATTTTTTGTAGATGTGTCGGTAATAGCCCTAGAAGCTCAAGAAATTCTAAGAAATGCGCTGCAGCAATCTATGGAATATGTAAAAGCTGGGAATCTAGGGTTGAAAAAAGCTACTAATGCAATGAATAAAGTTCGTGATAAACTGAAAATCTTGAATGATGTTCATGAGGTATGTTGGCCAGAAAGAGCGGATTTGTTGCAAAAAAATTTTCAAGATGAAGATGATCCAGCTCTGAAAGGTTTGTTTTACGAGCTAAACAAGGAAGTTGATGGTTCTTTGAAATTTACGGCTGAGAAAATCAAGTCAGCCATTCCTTTGCCAGATGAAGAAAAAGCAACCCAAGAAAATAAGCATAATTTAGCGATAGAATTTCTAGAGGCTTTGAAAACAAAAGCCGCTAAGATTGAGAAAAATTTACAACAAGAGATCGAAGATAGGGAAGCTCTAAAAACACAAGAGCGAGATGCTCTAGAAAGTGTGGATAAGCTTTATGATGCAATGGAATCTCTGCAAAACTCTTATGGTATAGATGCAACTCAGAGATCAAGTCTATTTCCTGAGAATTCAAAATATCAGCAACATGACGATATGTTTAATTTATTAAACACCAGTGTTGGAGGATCGGGAGATGGTAGCGCAAAAACTCAAGCTACTGAGAGTTCTATGAATTTTGGACTTCAAAAAATCTCACCAAGCACTACTGAATCTTTATCTGAATTTTACACGTTAGTTAAATCTAGGGCCGATGAAATTAATGCGGCTCTAGAAAGAAAGTTTCTCATGGAGCAAGAAAGAGCTTCTCGAGTTGGTGGGCCAATGTCAAAAGTGGATTTTATTTATCCTAGCTTTACACCCATAATCCAGAGTTCTCTTACCGAAAAAGATAAGATTTTTTACCCTCCCATGGAAGGCGTAACTTATAATCGCTGTCGTCCTGTCTTAACTGGTGTTAATCAGGTGCAGCAACAAATGATTGATGATAAATTCGATTTTGTAACGACTAAAAGCCCAAGAGATCTGTCTAAAGCTGATGATGTAAAAAGTGAAATAAATAGCCTTATGGAAAGAGCTAATCAAACCCTGTATGTGGAAAGACATGATGGTCGTCTCACTCAACAAGAAATGGCAATTGCGATTCTTTTGGCGATTAAGCATGGCGGTATCATGAGCGGCACCACTGATAGTGGTGCGGTTATAAATGATCTGAAAAAAGTGAATAACCTTGCTGAAGATGAAAATGGTCAAACTGATGCAGTCAAACTTTATTTGAGAATGGCGTTATTTGCTGAGAATTTCCAAAAACTTGCAGCAAAAGAGGGCTTTCTAACCGGCAATTCTTACGAAAGTAAATACGCTGCAAAACATAATGAGGAAGTGAAGACGGGCTTAAGATTAAAAAGATTGCCACCGAATTACTCGCGCGATTTATTTGTTCAAGGCGTTGGAGAAATCGATAAATGGGAAGGGATCTGTGGCGATATTGGTTTGACGGTGGATGTTTTATCTCGGCCAGTAGGTTCGGTGAGTGAGGTTGTGAGTGTGAGTAGGCCGATGTCGGCTATTTCACAATCATCTGGTCGGGGGGGGATCTCGGTTTAATTAGTTTTTATTTTTAGTTTTTTTGTAAAGGGCATAAGAAATCAAAGTCGCGGCGCAAAATATTGCGCAAGCGATGATGATTTTATGTAGATTTGCTGTGATTAAATCGCGATTCGCGCCAATAAAAAAGCCAAGTCCGGCGAGAGCTGCCGTCCAAATTGTTGAGCCAAGGCTGGTGTAAAAATAAAATGATTTGAGATCCATTTTTGCAACACCCGCAGGTATTGAAATGAAGTGGCGAAATCCGGGTAAAAGCCGGCCGATAAAAACCGAAATTGGTCCGTGATTTTGAAAAAATATTTCAATTTTTTCGATGGTCGATTCTTTCACAAAAAAATATTTGCCAATTTTAAGCAAAATATTTCGACCAATTGAGGCGGCGAGATAATAGGTAAATACGGCGCCCGCAACATTTCCGATAATTCCAACTAGCACCGCAACATAGATGTTCATTGTGCCTTGAGCCGCGGCAATTCCTGCCGGAATCATAATTAATTCACTGGGAAGTGGCACCAAAGTGCTTTCCAAAAACATGCCGACAAAAATGCCGAAATAGCCGATTTGATGAATGAAGCTGACGAGAATTTGAATGGTGTAATCTAGTAGAGAATGCATGACAAAAGGATAAATTTATTCTGATAAAAACTGGCGAATAAATTTTTCAACATCCGGTTTTTTATAGCGCGTAATGCGCTTGGTTTCAATGATCGAGCGAATTTTGTGATAAGTGTTTTGCAGATCATCGTTAACTAAAACGTAATCATATTCATCAAAGTGACTAATTTCATCGCGGGCTTTGGTCATGCGATCTTGCACTACTTCTTCGGGGTCTTGAGCGCGAGCGCGCAATCTTCTTTCCAATTCTTGCATTGATGGTGGCAGAATAAAAATTGAGATGACGGCGTCTTTATCAAAATTGTTTTTAACTTGGCGCGCACCTTGCCAATCAATGTCGAACAATACGCAATTGCCGTTTTTTAATTCGCTGGCCACCAAGTTTTTTGGCGTGCCGTAACTATTTCCGAAAACGGTGGCATCTTCCAAAAACTCGTTGTTTTTTTTCATCTCTACAAATTCATCGGTGCTAACAAAGTGGTAATGTTGGCCGTGAGTTTCTTGTGGTCTTTGTTTTCGGGTGGTTACTGAAACTGAAAGTTTAATCAGTGGATCATTTTGAATCGTCATGCGGCAGAGCGTTGATTTGCCTGCGCCCGATGGAGATGAGATAATGATTAAAAAAGGCTCGTGATTAATGAACATGTTTAGAAATAAAAAATGTCATGCTGAGCCTGTCGAAGCATGATTCAGGCCCCATGCCTAGAATCATGCTTCGACAGGCTCAGCATGACATCGAGTTTTTAACTTATTTAGAGAGTTTACTCAGAATCTTTAACGATTGAAATATCTGGAGCATCTGGAGCTTTCATACCAACAACGTGATATCCGGCATCAACGTGCAAAGTTTCGCCAGTCACGCCAGCGCCAAGTTCAGAAAGCAAGAACACACCAGCACCACCAACATCTTGCAAAGTAACGTTGCGACGTAGTGGAGAGTTGTACTCGTTCCATTTGAAAATTAGTCTGAAATCACCAATTCCGCTTGCAGCAAGAGTTTTAACAGGCCCTGCAGAAATTGCGTTAACGCGGATATTATCTTTACCCATATCCATTGAAAGATAGCGAACTGATGCTTCAAGAGCAGCTTTAGCAACACCCATCACGTTGTAGTGAGGCATAACTTTTTCGGCACCGTAGTAGCTCAAAGTGATGATGCTTCCGCCGCCGGCTTTTTTCATCAAAGGTTCAGCTTCTTTTGAAACTGCAACTAATGAGAAAGCGGAGATGTTCATTGTATTTACAAAGTTAGCTGGGCTGGTATCTAAATATTTGCCGCGAAGTTCTTCTTTGTCTGAGTAAGCAATGGCGTGAACCAAGAAATCAAGTTTGCCCCATTTTTTTTCTAGCTCAGCAAAAACTGCTTTAACTGATTCAGGGTCATTAACGTCACAAGGCAAAACGATATCAGATCCAACTGATGCTGCCAAAGGCTCAACACGTTTTTGCAAAGCTTCACCTTGATAAGTAAAGGCAAGTTCAGCGCCATATTTTTTTGCTTCTTCAGCAATGCCCCAAGCAATCGAACGATTGTTGGCAACGCCCATGATTAAACCTTTTTTTCCAGCTAGAATTGTCATGTTTTAAGATTGTTGATTAATGGATTATTCGTAAAGCCAAGGAGTTACTTGTCTGTTACGAGTTTCGAAATTGGTAATTTTGTCGTCTTTTTGCAGAGTTAATCCGATATCGTCAAGACCTTCGATCAAACAATGTTTACGAAAGGCATCGACGTCAAATTTAAAGACTTTATTGGCAGCGCGAACTTCTTGTTTTGCCAAATCAACAGTAACGCTGTTTGATTGGTCTTCGGCAAATTTAAGTAATTCATCAACCTGATCAGCCGGTAAAATCACTGGCAGGATGCCATTTTTAAAACAGTTGTTAAAAAAGATGTCAGCAAAAGATGGTGCGATCACGCAGCTAATGCCGAAATCAATCAAAGCCCAAGGAGCATGTTCGCGGCTTGATCCGCAACCGAAATTGTCGCGTGCGACTAAAATTTTGGCATTGCGATAAGCGGCTTTGTTCAAAACGAAATCAGCAATTTCATTTTCGCTAACATCAAAGCGCATTTCGTGAAAAAGATTTTTGCCAAGTCCGGTTCTCTTAATAGTTTTAAGGAACTGCTTTGGAATGATCATATCAGTATCGATATTGATCAAAGGCAATGGTGCCGCAATTGATGTGACGGAGATGAATTTTTCCATTTAGTATTTTGGGAAATTTGTCTTTGTAAGAAATGAGTAGAAGGGCGCAGATAAAATCAATTAACCTCTAAATTACAAGTTCATTTTTCCAACTGAGCAACATCGCGCGCAATCTGTGCTTTCAGCTCTTCAAGCGATGCGAATTTTTTTTCTTCGCGAATAAAATCTAACAATTCAACGTGAATTTTTTTGCCGTAGATGTTTTTGCTAAAATTTGGAATATGGGTTTCAAACAGTGGCAGCAAGCCTCCGGCGATTGTCGGTTTTACACCAAAGTTGGTAATTGAAGAAAGTTTTTGATTTAAATGTGGAATGAAAGTTGTGCTTTTGTAAACCCCGAATTTCGGTTTGATGATGTGAGGTTTAACCGCCAAATTAGCGGTTGGAAAGCCAAGTTGTGAGGCCAGTTTTCTACCTTCATTAACCAAGCCGCAAATGGCAAAGTTTTTTTCTAAACAAAGATTAGCGTCAATAATTTTTCCTTCTGAAATCAACTTGCGAATCAGACTCGAGGAACAATTTTCTTCGCCATTTTTTATTGCCGAAATTTCGCTCAAAGCAAAATCCAAAACTTTCGATTCTTTTTCTAAAAGCTTGAAATCACCCTGACGATTTTTGCCAAAAATAAAATCATAACCAATGATTAAATGCTTGAGGCTCAAGGATTTAACTAGTATATTTTTAACAAAATCCTCAGCACTAACTTCTGATAAATTTTGGTCAAAAGGTAAAATAATTACGTAATCGATTTGGTTTTTTTGAAAAATTTTTAGCTTTTGCGCGAGGCTTGAAATGCGAAAATCATTAGGTTGATTTGGCCTAAAAAAAGAAATTGGATGCGGCTCAAAAGTTAAAATGGCGGAAGCTAAATTTTTTTCTTTGGCAATTTTTTTAATCTCAGAAATGATTGCCAAATGCCCCAAATGCACGCCGTCAAAATTGCCGATTGTAAGCACAAGCGGGGGAAGGGCGGTTTTGATTTGATTGAGGTTTCTGATTATTTGCATTGAGGATTTTTTTGGTCATAGGTCCCTGAGCAAAGGACGAAGTCCGTCGTCGAAGGG
>CAIRMX010000082.1 GCA_903879805.1 uncultured Alphaproteobacteria bacterium
GGACTAACCTCTCACTCACCGTCACCCCGTCTTCACGACGGGGTCCAGTCAACGCACTCAAAATTTTATTTAAAACCTTTCTCATGCAGTCAGCTTTCTCAATTCTTCAATGATTTTATCACCCATTTCGGTGCAAGAAATTTTTACTTCACCGACATTTGCAATGTCTGCAGTTCTAATGCCGCGATTCAAAACATTTTCAACTGAGGCTTCGAGCAAATCAGCTTCTTTGGCGAATCCGAAAGAATATCTAAACATCATTGCCAAACTGAGAATGGTGGCAATTGGATTTGCGATGTTCTTTCCAGCGATATCCGGCGCTGATCCATGGATTGGCTCGTAAAGCGCAAATTGTTTGCCATTTGCTTGTTTTGCACCAAGTGAGGCTGACGGTAACATGCCAAGAGAACCGGTTAACATTGACGCTGTGTCTGACAAAATATCACCAAACATGTTGCCCGTAAGCATCACGTCAAATTGTTTTGGATTACGCACCAACTGCATCGAAGCATTATCAACATACATGTGAGAAAGAGCAATTTCTGGATATTCTTTTTGACCCATTTCAGTCACCACTTCACGCCACATTTCAGTGGTTTCAATGACATTTGCTTTGTCGATTGAGCAAAGTTTTTTGCCACGAATTTTTGCCAAGTCAAATGACACGCGAGCAATTCTTTCAACTTCTTTCGAATTGTAAGTCATGGTGTTGACGCCTTGTCTGGAGCCATCTGCCAAAGTTGTTACACCGCGCGGTTCGCCAAAATAAAGATCACCCGTAAGTTCGCGCACAATCATGATGTCGAGATTTTCAACGATTTCGCGTTTCAAAGTTGAACTATCTGCAAGTGCATTAAAAACTTTTGCCGGACGTAAGTTAGCAAATAATTCTAACTCTTTGCGGATGCCGAGCAATCCACGTTCTGGACGATGTTTATATTCGAGAGACTCCCATTTCAAACCACCAACCGCGCCAAGTAAAATCGCGTCAGATTCGCGAGCTAGTTTCACAGTTTCTTGCGGAAAAGGCGTGCCAACTTGGTCGTAAGCGATGCCGCCCAAAAGTGCATTTTCGGTTTCAAATTTTTTGTCGGTATTTTTAGAAAAAAATTCGAGAACTTTTTTAGCTTGTCCAACTACTTCCGGCCCAATGCCATCACCGTCGATTAAGAGAATTTTTTTAGTCATTTTGATTAGATTTTTAGTTTAGAATTTTTTGCAGTTCGCTAAAGAGTTTTTCCTCAAGCTTCTCGCCCTTAGAATCAAGCCAGTTTTGCGACTTTTCCTCAAAAGAAAAATAATCAGCACCCGAAAAAGGTGACGAATACCAAATTTTTTGTGAGGCCGCGTGACGGTTGATAATGTAGGTTTGCGAGGTTGCTTCGATGATTATTGTTAAAATTCCGTCTGAATATTCAACATCCAGTTTGGAATTTTTATCACGATTTTCAACCGCTTCAGAAAGAGCAGTTAAGGCAGTTTCGCAGGATTTTAAGAAAGTTGATTCGAGCATTTTTTGATTGGTTTTGGTTTTTTAAAAAAATAACTAACTTACGGGTAGATTTTTTTAACGCTCCAGCCGTCTTCAAATCTTTCGTAAACTTCTCTTTGGTGAATTCTAAATTCGCCCTCTTGCCAAAATTCGATTGTTTTTGGAACCACTCTAAAGCCTGACCAGAAAGGTGGTCGCGACACTTCTTTGCCTTCGAATTCGCCATTAAATTTGGCAATTCTTTCTTCAAATTCTTGCCAATTTTGCATTTCTTGCGACTGCTTTGAAGCCCAAGCGCCAATTTGGCTGTCGCGTCTTCTTGAGGCAAAATAATCATTAGCTTCTTGCTCTGTCACGTCTTCTACCGCGCCTTCAATGCGAATTTGTTTACCCAAAATTCCCCAATAAAAACAAAGCGCGACATTTTTATTTTTTTCTAACTCGCCACCTTTGCGGCTAGTCAAATTGGTAAAAAAACAAAAACCTCTTTCATCAAATTTTTTTAGCAAAACCATGCGTGATGAAGGAGAGTTTTTTTCATCAACAGTTGCAAGGCACATGGCTGTTGGCTCGAAGATTTCTTTTTTGGCGCATGCCAAATCAAACCACTCAGAAAATTTCTGAAATGGTTGCGAAAGAGGAATTTTTTTCATTTGCGATTTTGATTGGAAAAAATTGAAAATAAGGGCAGTAGAAAATTTCTTAAAAAAACTAATTTCCAATCTTTAAATCATGCATCCACTAACTCGCCTTATTGTCCGCTGCACCATTGCTTTTGTGCTAATTTTTATTACGGCGCAATTGTTCAATCGCTTCTGTTTTTTTAGCTACAAATGCCATCCGATTTATTTTTCAAAATACTGGCCGCGATCTGAGGGGGGAGAATCATTTAGCATCGATTTTGAGGTGATGAATAATAATTCAGATCTTCAGTTTGATGCTTTAGATACACGCATTTCTAGCGTTGTTAACCGAGTAAATACTGTAGAATTTTTTGCCAAAAACATTTCCAAACAGAAGATTGTTTTTCGCCCTTCTTTAAAGGTCGAACCTGAAATTTTTGAAAAATATATTAAGCGTATTAACTGCTTATGCTCCCACGAATATTCTCTCGCTGCTGGGCAAAGCGTCAAATTACGAATGGAATTTTTTGTTGATCCTCAGATGGTACTTGACGAAACCTTTGAAGATTTGACTGGTGGCTTAAATAACAGCTCTGTTAAAATTTCTTACCATATTAACTAGCTAAAAAAACCACGCCACTTTCAGATAAAAATCTGAGTTGGCGTGGTTTTTTGTTGGGGGAAATGAAGCTATCGCCCTGAACTACGCGATTGATTCGATTTAACAGCAGCATTTTCAATCTCACTTTTTGATCCCGAGACATCCTCAGATGTAAAGATTTTATCCGGATCTAAGGTTCCCGCATCTATTCTACGACGCATCATATTAATAGCCGAAATAGGAATATCAGACGAATTAAGGCCATCTCTTTTTCCTTCTTCGAATTCACTATCCCATCTTTTTAAGCCAGCTTTGGTGGTTTCTTTTTGGAAATCTGCCGAGAACTTTGCCATAGCGCGAAAACCTGGATCATCTCTAGGTCCTTCTGGACTTAGACCAACAGAATTTTCAGCGAATTCGTTGGCTAAATTAATCCTAGTCCGATCTCCCCTCATATTCGAAAATCCACGCTGATCTATCGAAAACTTAATTATTGCAATGGCTTGCGCTGGGGTTAAGCCATTTTTAGCAGCAGCAACTATAATAGCATTCGCCACTATAGAATCTCTGACTACTTCTGCTTCCTTAGGTTTTTCAACTATAGCTTTAATAAGTTGGGAACCTCTTTGTAGGACAGTTCTTTCTGCATTATTTTGATATGAATACACCTGAACCTGCTCACCGCCAAAACGATAAGCTTCTGGTTTACTTACTGACGATGACGGATGAATGCCCCGCTGGTTATACAAAGGATTGGTTAACGACCCTCCTGTCGTTTCTCTTAAACTAGAAACCCGCGGTCGCGATCTTAATATATCAACTCTCTCATCAAAATGATTTTCATGCCTATTTGGAAACGCACCTCTAGATGACGATGATGGATGACCGTCCCACCGGTTAGATAAAGGTGACAGCCCTTCTGGCCTTTCTTTTAATAATAGATTATCTCTCTGGTGAAAAAGATCGTCACGCTTATCTGCAAGCGTAGCTCTAAATAGGCCTTTATCAAAACCCATCAAAGTAACTAGTGCGTCGATATCTGCATCTTTCAAATCTTTTGGTTGGACTGACACCTGCTGCCCAGACTGTTCTTTTAAAAATACCAATCGACCACTCTCATCAATACCGAAGTGTTTTTTTACGCCATTTTGCACATAATCAAAACCACCTTTGCTCTCACTAACAGATACCTCTAGGGCTTTATCAATGGCGGTTTTATCGCCCATAGTTTTAAGACTTTCTTTAAAAGTATCGTACACCGCTTGAGTGCGGGCTGCGTCTTCTATCTCCTCGTCAGTAGTAGTAGCGCCGATACTAATCGCTAAATCTGGATGATGATAACCTAGTGCTACCTCGCTCATCCATTCAAATGTTCTTTTCTGCTTCAGAAGTTTCCCGCATCTATCTTCAACATCCCTAGCTACTTTAGATGAAGCTGCCTTAGTGCTTCTCCCACTTAATGTAACCATTTTAGGCTCCTCAACTTGAGCCTCCCCTTTTGTTACAACTATGGAATACTCTGCTCCGCTTCCTGTAACAGCGGCTACTTTTGCGTTATTAGCATCAATGTGAACTACAGGAACGAGCTTCAATCCACCACCCAAATCAAGATGATCTTGATTAGTAACACCGCCCATCAAATCCGAAACTACAGCTTTTAATGTTAGGTTATCAACTTCTGCAATTCTGTTGAATGGTGAGTTTAATTGACTTTGCAGAGCTGGCAAAAATTTCCCGCCTTCTTCTTCATGGATTGCGGTAATTATTCCTGTGTTTAGTTCTGCAGTGCCAAAAAACGGTTCCAAACTCCTTTCCATAGCAGAATCATCCTGCTGAAGGGCACTTTTAAATCCTACGACAACATCTCTTCCATTAGCATAAAAATGAAAGGCTGTGTAAAGACCCTGAGCAACATTGCCATGCTCAATACAGTTAATTCCTTTCGGCAAACCCGCCTTTTCTTTGCGTCTTGCAAAATGCTCTACAATGATTTTGAAAGCATTTGAGGTTGCTTTTGGAAGTCCTGTAGCAGAACTCTCGCTTTCCATAGCCTTAACAAGTTTTTGTATTTCGCTATTTTGAGAAGTGGTAAAAACTCCGAATCCTGTATCATTATTACCTGGATTAGCAGTTATGATTCCTGACACTGATCTTTGATAAGGAGGTTGGTAGATTTTGGTAGCTTGGTAGTCTTCTTTCTTCTCTTTCCCCCTATCTTCAAACCCAGCATTCCGAGAAGTCTCGGTTCTTTTCGACGTAGGTTTAAGACTCTGGTCATCCTCAGAAAACATATCATCTTCTAGCTTCTTTTCTTCTAGAGGAGACTGAATTCGAAGCGACAAAAGTGCTTCGGGAGATAAGCCACCGGCCACCCTCTTCGACGTTCTACTTCCGCCACCCAGACCAGAATAAAGGCTTTGCTGCAAAGGCTTTGATATGAGAGTTCTTATTGGATGACTATCACTATACTTAAATGTATCGACATAGTTAAATGTATCGTCTTGCCCCTCTTCGTCGATTTCTGAACGTCTTTCACCCACAGATAATCGACCTAAACTATCTCGATCCGATTGAAGAGGGTCCATATCACTTTGGTCAAAAGAATTTTCACCAGGAGAGAGTATATCTACTTCTACTTGTTCACCCAAGTCACTCGGAAGCTTCCCTCTAAGCTCTGCAAGGCTACCGTCATTAGCTACTGCTGTTATTTTACCATCTTCAGAAACTTTCATTGCACCAAAGAGCATCTTCTTACTTTTGAAACCTATACCTAAAAAAGCACGGGTGCTTTCAAAACCAACAAAAACCGATGCATCATCTGCATTCTTATAAATAAACCCTTCATACTTTCCATCTCCATCTGAAACGAATTTGAGTCCTTCAGGCGCTTTTTTTTGCTTGCTCCAACTGCGTGCTATAGCTAGGAATGCATAAGCAGCATTCCAGTTTTCATCACCTCCTGTTTTTGGACCTTTTTTATCACCGGGGACACGCTTCCACATACTAGCGATGACATCTGCCTCTCTACTTTGGGTGTCTCTTGAGAGACTCGATGTCTCATTCAGTGTTCTATTTCCGCTACCCAGAACAGAATGAGGGCTTTGCTGCAAAGGCTGTGATATGCGAGAGTTAAATGTATCGATATAGTTAAATTTATCGCCTGGCTCCTCTGCTTCATATATTTCTCTATTGCCGATTTCTGGACGTCTTTTACCCACAGATAATTGACTTAAAATATCTTCATCCGATGATCTCTCTTCCTCAGGAATAAGTTCCAAAAACTCTTTATGAAGTTCCAAAAACTCTTTAATTTGAGCTTCAATCAATCCAAGCACCGAACGAGTGGCTGCTCCTCCTTTAGAATTTACTAACTCGCCTTCTTTGTCCAAATAATACTCATCCTTCCAAACAGAAATAATCTCTTGTGTGGATTGAAGGCCATTTTGCGCCCCCACTAGCTTCTTCTCAAAAGTAACACCTTCTCCCAAATTATATGCAACATCTACTTCTAATTCCGCTGATTCCAGATCCTTAAAGATTTTTTGTGCGCGGGTTTCCTTCTCATCCAGGCCATAAGAACTTTCAGAGTCCACTTCCCTATTTTGCAAAAACAACGCCTCAATTTGATTTCCAATCATTTGAAGCCTCTTTTTATCGGCTTCTTCGGCTTCTTCTCCTTCACCAGTTGCTAACAAGCCTTCTTCGTTCAAAAATGAGTCTTTTACTGTAGCTCTAAGGTTAGGAGTGGGTTTCTGATATGTTCTATTAAATCTTTCTATAGCTTTACCTTCATTCTGTTTCTGTAATTCTGTAACCACCTCATTTGTAACAGTACCTATACAAAACTGGTCACCTTTTACCCCAACAAAATAGGTAATTTTACCATCCTTTTCACTAGTATATTCATACTGAGCTCCAAGATACATATCTTCTGCTCCTTCTCCATATTGAAAACCCCTCAGATCGCTCTTCTTTGCGACAACTTTCTGCAACACAGCGCGCCATGGATCAGTCCTGTCCATCGTATCTATACAACTATTAATTGCTAGAATAGCTGTGGCTTGCACATTTGTCGAAATCTGAAATCCGCTTTTGCTCATTTTATTTTAAGTTTTTGTTGGTTAATCAAAAGTTTTTAGGCTCAAACTCTCTTCCAAATTGTCTCATTTTTTACAACATCTTCCAGAAGAATTCCTTTTGCAAGCATATTTTGCCTGATCTCATCGGCTAGTTGAAAATTTTTATCCTGTTTTGCCTTTAGGCGCAGAGCAATTTGTTCATTGATTTCATTAAGATCTACATCGCTTACAACCTCTTGCCCTTTAAAAAACCTTTCATCGATTAGGCCTAGAAAATCAAGGGTTGCGGCAAATTCATTTTTTAAATTTTCATCATTTGTTGTTTTAATTTCTTTTGCCATTTCGTGAAGCGTAGCAATCACTTTTGAGATGTTTAAATCATCAGCTAAATCTGCTAAAATTTTTTCAGACAATCTACCATTGGTTGAAGCACCAATTTCAATAACCGAATAAAATTTCTCCAAAGATTTTTGCGCGTCATCCAAAGCTTTTTGGTTAAAATCAAACGGCTTGCGATAATGAGTTGAAAGCAAAAGGTAGCGAATCACTACGCCCGAAACGCCTTTATCTAAAAGATCGCGCACCGTGATAAAATTTTTCAGCGACTTGCTCATCTTCTCGCCATCCACGGTTAAAAACCCGTTATGAATCCAAAAATGGGCGTAATGCGAGTTAGGGTTAGCGCAGCGACTTTGGGCAATTTCATTTTCGTGATGCGGAAATTGCAAATCGGCGCCGCCGCCGTGAATGTCAAAATCAGCGCCCAAATATTTTGAACTCATCGCCGAACATTCAATGTGCCATCCGGGGCGGCCTTTGCCCCACGGGCTTTTAAAAACGCTGGAGGCATCATCTTCGGTGTCAGCTGGTTTCCACAAAACGAAATCGAGTGGGTTTCTTTTGTAAGTGGCAATTTCAACGCGTGAACCGGCGATCATTTCGTCCAAATGACGATTAGAAAGCTCGCCGTAATTTTTGTAAGATTCGACATCAAACAAAACGTGCCCTTCTGAAACGTAAGCATTTTTATTTTTGATTAGCTGCTCAATCATCACAATCATCTCAGCAATGTGAGTTGTAGCGCGCGGCTCGTGAGTTGGGCGCAAAACCTTTAGCGCGTCAATATCAGCGTAGAAAAAATCAGTGATTTTGGTGGTGAGTTCTTGGATTGAAATTTTTTGCTCTTTGGCTGCGGCGTTAATTTTATCGTCAACATCGGTGATGTTTCGAACGTAAGTAACTTGAGGAAAAACTTGGGCGAACAAACGAAAAAACAAATCGTAAACCACCACCGAACGGGCGTTGCCTAAGTGCGGACGATCATAAACCGTCGGCCCGCAAACATACATTTTTAAGTGGTTGGGGTCGATTAACTTAAGAGGTTCTTCTTTGCGAGTTAGAGTGTTGAAGAGTTTGATTTGGAGAGTCATGGCAAGGAGATTTAGATTTTTTTAGTAATTTTTTATAGGTCCCTGAGCAAAGCGCCA
>CAIRMX010000083.1 GCA_903879805.1 uncultured Alphaproteobacteria bacterium
CTCGCTTTATCGCAAGAGATTATTTGGATCTTTTTGAAAATTCTTAAAAGAAATTTAGTGATTTTTAGAGATGGGTGGTAGGTTTTTCAGAGTGTCCTTTAGGTAATTCAATAAGTGGCGGAATTGATTGCTTATCTTTTGGACTCAAAAATTCGCCATCAATTTTCTCAGAAAATCGCAAAGCACCCTGACGCAATTCATCATTTACACCCAGTAAATAATCAGCTTCGCTTAGTGTCCGAGCGGTTTCTTTGTTGCTTTTTGCACGCCTTCCTTCAGATCGACGCATCAAAACTCTTCCCCAACGATCTGGCGCAGAATCGCCAATTGCACCAAAAACACTTTGATCTGCTCCGGTGTGAAAAACGCCTTCAATTAGTTTTAAAGCAGGTTCAAGCGCAAATTTTTCAGGATGGGAAAGCCAGCTTCGATCATATTCAAAAGAGGCGCTTTCTTTTCCTTTTTTGGAATGAAACCAAAGTCTGCCGACCAAAATATTATCGAAGCCTAAAGCGATGTGAACAAAAATTTCTCTACTCATTTATTAGTTTAATTTTTGTTGGCCTAATACGTTTTGGCAAATTTTCCTCATCAATTTGCCTGCCCGTTAAATCATGATTAGCATCAACTAAATCACTGATTCTGCCTGTCATGCCAAGCACAAATAACACAGATGCATAATTACCCATTGATGTTGCTGGATCGCCTTTTTCAATTTTTGCTAAAGTGCTGCGCGAAATTCCAGCACGCTGCGCCATTAACTCTGTTGCAATGCGCCTACGGCGACGAGCCTCGGAAATATCTTGCCCCATTTTCCGTAAAGCTTTGGTAATTGGAATTGGTAGTTCTGATGTATTTTTCATTGTATATAAAGTATAATATAGTAAGCGATATATGCTATATTGCGCATTATAAGAAGCTTTATCTTATACTCCAAGAAATATCATAAAAACTAGGTGCGCACTGGTGCGCACCAGACAAACCTTTTATTTACAAGCCTTGAAGGCAAAAAATGCGCACCAAGTGCGCACCCTTTTAAAAATTCTGACTGTAGAAAAGGCCTGGGGTGGCGCGTTACCCGCGAAAAAAATCGCGTCACAGTACCTTTTGATTTAATACCTCGCTCAAATTGCCTTTTAGCTGCGCGTTAAAGCGATCTTTTACTGTCTTTGTTGTTATCTCAATCATATCCAATCTCTTATCAACTTGAGCGCTCTTACGCAAGAAGTAGAGGATTTTTAATTCCTTACCTTTGCGCTGCGCAATAACCTCTTGTCCTGATTTTGTTTTGATCTTGAAGGCGTCGCCTGCGAGGTAGTGGGACGGACTGTTTGCGTCGCTTCGTTTCTTTACTTGATTGATACCTTGATATGAAGGAATTGCAAGCCGTCCGTCTTTTGCTTTTTTGATACCGCCTGTTTGCTGCAAGGCTGCAAAGGCAGCCATCGTGTAAACCTCGGCGGTTAGTTTTGTTTTTGTTGCCGGCTTGATTCGAATTGAGCTTTCAAAACCGCCGGACTTTTTTCTGATAAAGAATTTTTCCCGAATATTTTTTCTGACTTC